>CACLAY010000005.1 GCA_902604975.1 uncultured Pelagibacteraceae bacterium
GCATTTATATTAGTTATAGCACTAGGCTTTGTTGGATATTTCATGAAGGAAAATTTGAAAAAATATTTGGCATTATACTATGTAATTATTTATCCAGTGATTGCATATTTAGTTATTTACTATTTGATTTCTGGTGGATCATTTGGTCTTCAGTGGGTAGAAACGGGTGCATGGGGAGGTTTATCACTTACATTCATAGTTTCATTTTTTTGTTTAATATTCTGTTTTCCTTTAGGTATGATATTTGCGCTAGGTCGAAGATCTAATCTTCCAGTAATAAAATATATATCAATTTGTTATATTGAATTTTGGAGAGGTGTTCCATTGATTACAGTATTATTTATGTCATCTGTAATGTTTCCAATGTTTCTCCCTGAAGATTTTTTCATGGATAAATTAGTAAGAGTAATTATTGCAATCACATTATTTGAAGCTGCATATTGTGCAGAGGTAATAAGAGGTGGATTGCAATCTCTTCCACGTGGACAATATGATGCTGCTAAATCTTTAGGCATGGGTTATTGGAAAATGCATATTTTTGTAATTTTACCTCAAGCGCTAAAATTAGTTATTCCGGGAATAGCAAATACCTTTTTAGCATTAGTTAAAGATACTCCTTTAATCTTTGTAGTTGGTTTAGCTGAACTAGCAGGTATGCTTGCTTTAGCAAAAACAAATCCAAAATGGCTAGGCTTTGCGATGGAAGGATATATTTTTGCATCAATAGTATTCTGGATTATATGCTATGCAATGAGTAAATATAGTTATAACTTAGAGGCAAAATATAAAACTGAAAGATAAAAAATGTCAGATCCAATAATAAAAATTCAAAATATGAATAAATGGTTCGGTGATTTTCAAGTTTTAAAAAATATAAATCTTGAGGTTGAGGCAAATAAAAAAATTGTAGTATGTGGACCATCAGGATCGGGTAAATCGACACTGATTAGATGTATCAATAGATTAGAAGAGCATCAAGAAGGAGATATAATTGTTGATGGAAATGAATTATCAGAAAAAACAAAAGATATTGAAAAAATAAGAGCTGAAGTTGGAATGGTTTTTCAACAATTTAATTTATTTCCACACTTATCAATTTTAGACAATTGTACATTGGCACCAATTTGGGTGAAAAAAATGCCAAAAAAAGAAGCTCAAGAGCTAGCTTTAGATCAACTTAAAAAAGTTCAGATAGATGATCAGGCCAATAAGTTCCCTGGACAACTTTCTGGAGGTCAACAACAACGTTGTGCGATAGCAAGAGCATTGTGTATGCAGCCAAAAATCATGTTATTTGATGAACCAACATCAGCCTTAGATCCAGAAATGATTAAAGAAGTGCTAGATGCAATGGTAAGTCTTGCAAAAGGTGGAATGACTATGATTGTTGTGACACATGAAATGGGATTTGCCAAAGAAGTTGCTGATGAAGTCATTTTTATGGATGAGGGAATGATAATTGAGAAGGCAGACACTAAAGAATTCTTTGCTAACCCAAAGAGTGACAGAACTAAGCTTTTTTTAAGCCAAATTCTTTAAAATAATTCTAAAGACTTCATAAAAAGTTACTTGACAGGTTTAGAATAAGTTAAAAAAACCAATTTTTTTAAAAATTATTTTACTTGCATAAAGTTTTCTATTTAGATTAACTCATATTATTATTTTTATTTAAAGAGGGGTCTTGAATGGAAGAAAATTTTAACAAACATCTAGGCAATAAGCTCAAGTTAAGAAGATTAGCACTAGGTTTAACTCAGACTAAAGTAGCAAAAGCTATAAACGTAACATTTCAACAAATTCAAAAATATGAAAAAGGAACTAATGGTGTAAGTTCAATTAGATTATTACAACTTTCTAATTATTTAAAAGTTCCAATAAATTATTTTTTTGAAGATTTTTCGGAATATTTAGTAAATCTTGATAAATCAAAAGAGGGACACATGAATGTAAACTATAACTTCTTAGTTAAAGTTTATTCAGAGTTAACTCAGGATCAAAAAATTAAATTCGGAAAAAATTTACAAATAGCACAAATAAATACTTCTAAAGCTGTTTAATTGATATGGCTCCTCGGGCAGGACTCGAACCTGCGACCAATTGATTAACAGTCAACTGCTCTACCAACTGAGCTACCGAGGAATATTTTTACACAACTTACTTTTTTTAAAACTTATCTCAATACTTTTTTTGGAGGCAACGCCCGGAATCGAACCGGGATACAAGGATTTGCAATCCTCTGCGTAACCATTCCGCCACGTTGCCATCAAATATAAAATATTTGGTAATCGACATTTGTATAATTCATTTTGATCATTAGTCTATAAATTTAGCAATGATTTTCATTATTGTTTATTAATTTGATTAATTTATAAAACAAATCAATGAGTTTTGATAAATATGAGCATAATAATGTTGAGAATAAAATCTATGATTATTGGGAAAAAAATGAATTATTTAAACCCAAAGAAAATTCAAAGAAATTCTCAATTGTAATTCCTCCACCAAATGTAACTGGAAGCCTTCATATGGGGCATGCTTTAAATAACTCAATTCAAGATGTTTTAACTAGATTTCATAGAATGAATAATTATGAAACCTTATGGCAACCAGGAACAGATCACGCCGGAATTGCAACCCAAGCATTAGTTGAAAAAAAACTTGCTAAAGATGGTATTAAAAAAAATGATTTAGGTAGAGAAAAATTTATTGAAAAAGTATGGGAATGGAAAAATGAGTATGGAGATATAATAATAAATCAGCTGAAAAAACTTGGATGTTCTTGTGATTGGTCGCGTAATGCTTTTACAATGGATGAGAATTTATCTAAATCAGTAATAAAAGTATTTGTTGATCTTTATAATAAAAAATTAATCTACAAAGCAAAAAAACTTGTAAATTGGGATGTTGTTTTAAAAACAGCAATATCTGATTTAGAAGTTGATCAACGTGAAGTAAATTCTCAACTTTATTATATAAATTACCCTATAGAAAATTCTGATAAATTTATAACAATTGCAACAACAAGACCTGAAACTATGTTAGGAGATACTGCAATAGCTGTAAATCCTAAAGATGATAGATTTAAAAATTTAGTAGGGAAGTTTGTAATTATTCCTTTAGCAAATAGAAAAATAAAAATAATAACAGATGATTATGCTGATCCTGAACAAGGAACTGGTGCAGTTAAAATTACTCCAGCTCATGATTTTAATGACTATGACGTAGGTATAAGAAACAAGTTAGAAGTAATTAATATATTCACTCCTGATGGAAAAATAAATGACAATGCACCTGACCCATATAAAGGTTTAGATAGATTTGCTGCAAGAAAATTAATCTTAGAACATCTTGAAGAAGGAAAATTTTTAGAAAAGATAGAAAAGTTAGTTAATAAAGTTCCTTACGGTGATAGATCTAATTCTATTATTGAACCTTATTTAACAGAGCAATGGTTTGTTGATGCAAAAACTTTAGCCATTAAAGCAAAAGAAGTAGTTCATAATGGTAAGACTAAATTTTTTCCTGAAAATTGGTCAAAAACTTATTTTCAATGGATGGATAACATTGAGCCTTGGTGTATTTCCCGTCAATTATGGTGGGGGCATCAAATTCCAGCATGGTACGGACCTGATGGAAAAATATTTGTAGCTGAAAATGAAGACGAATGTAAAAAACAGGCAAAAGAATTTTATTCAAAAGATGTAGAATTAAAAAGAGATGAAGATGTTTTAGATACCTGGTTTTCATCAGGTCTATGGCCATTTGCGACTTTAGGTTGGCCAGAAAAAACACCAGAAGTTGAAAAATTTTATCCAACAAGCGTTCTAGTTACTGGTTTTGATATCATATTTTTCTGGGTTGCTAGAATGATAATGATGGGAACTGAGTTTTTAAAAGAAGAGCCTTTTAAAAAAATATACGTTCACGCACTTGTTAGAGATGAAAAGGGTCAAAAAATGTCTAAATCAAAGGGCAATGTAATTGATCCTTTAGAACTTATTGAAAAATATAGTGCTGATGCTTTAAGATTTACTCTTTTGTCAATGGCATCACCTGGTCGTGACGTAAAATTGTCTGAAGACAGGGTTAAAGGTTATAGAAATTTCTTAAATAAAATTTGGAATGCTAATAATTTTTTAAGACAAAATGAATGCGATTTTAGTAATGTAAAAAAACCTGAAAATCTTAAATTAACAATTAATAAGTGGATATTGTCTGAACTTGTTAAAACTAAAAAAGAGACAGAAAACAGTTTAAAAAACTATAGATTTGATGAAGCAGCGAAGAATATTTATCAATTTGTATGGCATTCATTTTGTGACTGGTATTTAGAGTTATCTAAAACTGTATTTAATTCTAATAATGAGGAAGATATTAAAGAATTAAGACAAACATCAGCATATGTTTTTAAGGAAATTTTGATAATACTACATCCTTTCATCCCATTTGTTACAGAGGAGATTTGGTTGAATAACAAGTTAGATAAAAATGGAGGTGAATTTTTAATGCATGCTAATTGGCTAGAAGATGATTATCATGAAAAAAAATCATATGATGAGATAAATAATATTATAAATTTTATTACATCCATTAGATCAT
Organism: uncultured Pelagibacteraceae bacterium; assembly: GCA_902604975.1. Lineage (GTDB taxonomy): Bacteria > Pseudomonadota > Alphaproteobacteria > Pelagibacterales > Pelagibacteraceae > Pelagibacter. The sequence continues at coordinate 4,600 of CACLAY010000005.1, forward strand.
TTAAAAATGAATTAAATATAAGTCCTGGATCATTTATTGAAATTTCAACAGAAAATACAAACAAAGAATATAAAAACTTTTTATCAGCTAATGAAAATATACTAAAAAAAAATGGAAGAATTAAAAATTTTCAAGAAAAAGATTTAGACAAACCATCTGCAAGTATAGTCATAAGTGGTGAGTTATTTAAATTATATTTTGATGAAGATGTCGATTTAAATATGATCAAATCAACATTAGAAAAGAAAATTACAAAAATTAGTGAAGAGATGAAAAAAATTGATGTTAGATTATCAAATAAATCCTTTGTAGATCGTGCACCACAAAATATAGTAGAGCAGGAGAAAAGCAACTTTGCTAATCTTGAAAAAGATGTTAAAAAAATAGAATTAACTCTTAAAGGTTTATAATGAAAAAATTTAATAAAAAGAAATTACCAAGTAGACACACAACAATAGGTGCTGACAAAGCTCCTCAAAGATCATTTTATTATGCAATGGATTTAACAGAAAAAGATGTAGCAAAACCATTTGTAGGAGTTGTTTCAACATGGAATGAAGCAGCTCCTTGTAACATTAATTTAATGAAACAAGCTCAATCAGTTAAAAAAGGTGTACAAGCAACTGGAGGAACACCAAGAGAATTTTGTACTATTACTGTAACAGATGGAATTGCAATGGGTCATGAGGGAATGAAATCATCTTTGATATCAAGAGATGTGATAGCAGACTCAACAGAACTAACTGTTAGAGGTCATTGTTACGATGCATTAGTTGGATTGGCAGGCTGTGATAAATCATTACCAGGTTTAATGATGGCCATGGTTAGATTAAATGTTCCAAGTGTTTTTATTTATGGTGGTTCTATTTTACCAGGTAGATTTGAAGGTAAAGACGTAACTGTAGTTGATGTATTTGAAGGTGTTGGAAAATATACATCAAAAAAAATGACAGCACATGCATTAAGAAAATTAGAACTTAAAGCTTGTCCAAGTGCAGGAGCTTGTGGTGGTCAATTTACAGCTAATACAATGGCATGTGTTTCAGAGGCAATTGGCTTAGCATTACCTTTTTCTGCTGGTACACCAGCGCCTTATGCTGAAAGAAATGAATATGCAATAGACAGCGGTAAAGCTGTAATGAATTTGTTAGCAAAAAATATTAGACCTAGAGACATAGTAACAAGAAAAGCTCTTGAAAATGCAGCAACAATCGTTGCAGCTACAGGAGGATCAACAAACGCAGGTTTACACTTACCAGCAATCGCAAATGAAATTGGAATTAAATTTGATTTAATGGATGTTGCAAAAATATTTAAGAAAACTCCTTATCTTGCAGATTTAAAACCTGGTGGAAAATATGTTGCAAAAGATATGTGGGAAGCAGGAGGAGTTCCAATGTTATTAAAAACTCTAATGGATGGTGGTTACATTCACGGAGACTGTATGACAGTTACAGGTAAAACAATGAGAGAAAATTTAAAAAATGTTAAATTTAGAACTAATCAAAAAGTAATGAGATCTTATAAAAATCCAATTTCACCAACAGGAGGAGTTGTTGGATTAAAAGGAAATTTAGCTCCAGAAGGTGGAATTGTAAAAATAGCAGGTTTGAAAAAATTACAATTTACAGGAAGAGCTAGATGTTTTGATAATGAAGAGTCTGCGTATAAAGCAGTAATAAACAGAAAATACAAAGATGGAGACATCATTATTATTAGATATGAAGGACCAATAGGAGGTCCTGGAATGAGAGAAATGCTTCAAACAACTGCAGCAATCTACGGTCAAGGAAAAGGGGAGAAAGTAGCCCTTATTACTGATGGTAGGTTCTCTGGGGCTACCAGAGGCTTTTGTATCGGTCATGTGGGCCCTGAGGCCTCCGTAGGCGGTCCTATAGCCCTTTTAAGGAATGGGGATATCATCGATATAGACGCTAAAAAGGGCACAATTAACGTAAGACTTACTAAGAAGGAATTAAGTGCAAGACGTAAAAAATGGAAACCAAGAAAGATGAATTTTGGTAATGGTACTTTATGGAAATATGCACAAACAGTTGGACCAGCTTATAAAGGTGCACCAACTCATCCAGGTGGTAAAAACGAGGTTAGAACGTACGCTGATATTTAATGAAAATTAGACCTGTAATACTTTGTGGTGGCGCAGGAACAAGACTTTGGCCAGATAAAAAAAATCATCAAGCAAAACAATTTATTGATTTTGGCGGATGGAGTTTAATTCAAAAAACTTTAGAAAGAGTAAATAAACCAATTTTTGATTTTCCTATAATCAGCACAAATCTCAAATACTTAAAACAAGTCAAATTAGCTTTAAAAAAAAGTAAAATAAAAAAGTTTAAAATAGTTCTAGAACCAGCTAAAAAAAATACTGCACCGGCAATCCTTGCTTCAGCTTTGATAAAAGACATTCCATTAGAGCAAACATTGATGTTTTTTGCAGCAGATCATTTAATTGAAAAGTCAAATATTTTAAATAAATCTCTTTTAAAAAATAAACCAAATTTAGATAATCAAAATTTATTTATTTTTGGAATAAAACCTACAAACCCATCAAGTGAATATGGATATTTTTTAACTAAAAAAATTAAATCTATAAATAAAGTTACAAAATTTATTGAAAAACCAAAATTATCAAAAGCAAAAGAAGTCATTAAGAAAAAAGGTTACTGGAATTCTGGCATGTTTTATTTAAGAAAAGACTCAATAATTAATAACTTTAAAAAATATCAAAATAAAACTTACAAAAGTTGTGTTGAGGCTATTAAAAAAGGCAAATATAAAAATAATACTTACTATTTAAACAAAAGAGCTTTTGAAAAATCAATCGAGAAATCTTTTGATTATGCAATACTAGAGAAAACAAATAAAATTAATGCTATTAAATTAGACATACCTTGGTCTGATCTTGGTAGTTGGAAAGAGATACTTAAGATATATGATAAAAATAAAAGAAAACACTTTAAAAAAAAGAATGTTTTTTATAGACCATGGGGGAGTTATTCAAATTTATTTGAAGGAAAAGAGTTTTTAATTAAAGAATTATTAGTTAAACCTAAAGGTATATTAAGTCTTCAAAAACATCATCACAGAGCAGAACATTGGTTAGTTACCAAAGGTAATCCAAGAATAACTTTAAACAATGATATCATTAATAAAAAACCAAATGAACATATATTCATTCCGCTAGGAGCAATTCATAGAATACAAAATCCTGGAAAAAAACCTGTAAAAATTATGGAAGCTCAAGTTGGTTCAATTCTAAAAGAGACAGACATTGTTAGATATCAAGACATTTATGGTAGAGTTAAATAATTAACTCTTAATGGATAATACTGTATTCATATTAGTTCTTATAGCAGCTATTACACATGCCACATGGAACGGAATGGTTAAGAAATATTCTGATAAAGTTATAGCTTTATCTGGGGTAATTTTAGGTCGTCTACCATTAGCTTTAACAGCAATAATAATCTTACCTTTGCCTACATTTGAGAGCATTCCTTATTTAATTGTAAGCATTATTATTCACCAAGCATATCAATGGTATCTTTTAAGTGCATATGAACTAGGTGATTTAACAAAGGTTTATCCGATTGCACGTGGAACAGGACCTTTGGTTGCAACTATAATTTCAATTTTATTTTTAGGTTTGGTGCTTGATAATTTTATTATTCTTTCAATTTTAATTATTTGTTTAGGAATAATTTTTTTAAGCTTATTTGATAAATCCAAAAAAAACTCAAAAATAATTCAATATTCACTATTAACTGGTTTATGGATCGGATTGTATTCTGTGATAGATGGTTATGGCGCAAGGGTAAGTTTGTCAGCCATTTCCTTTATTAGCTGGGTGTTTGTTATAAATGCATTACTGCACACATTTGTAATGCGTTTAAAAGATGAGAAAAATATCATTCAAAGATTAGCAAAATATGGAAAAAAGATATTTATATTCGGTGGTTCACTTGATTACTTCACTTATATAACAGTAGTATGGGCGTTTACTAAAGCACCAATACCAATTGTTGGTGCATTAAGAGAAACGAGTATTTTATTTTCTATTTTAATTGGATATTTCTTTTTAAAAGAACAAATAACTTCAAAAAAAATTATATCTATTTTATTAATTGTTATTGGTGTAATAGGAATTAAAGTATTTTAATTGTAATTAAATGGAACTTTTAACAATCATCTTATTAATTATCGTAGGGATTTTGGCTTTCTTGTTGCTTAAAAAAGAAAGAGTTCTAGGTATCAAAACTGATGAAAATAAAACTGAAGAACAAGTAAAAGTAATTGAAAGTAAAGATTATAGAAAAAATATCTACGATTTATTAAATTATATACCAGAGGGAATAATAATATTAGATAAATCAAAGAAAATTATATTTAGTAATAATTCAGCAAATAATTGGTTTCAAATAAAATTAAATGAAAATATTAGCGGCTATTTAAGAAATCCTGATTTATTAATTTCAATTGATAAAGCATTTGATGGTAAAAAAGTTACAGATTTTGAAATAGAAATTAGAAATCAAGCTGTTTTAAGATTAAATATTACTATTTATCTTGACCAAAATAATTTATTTTTTGACGAAAATTCATGCTTTTTATTTATTAGAGACTTAACTGAATTTTATAAATTCCAACAACTCAAATCAGATTTTGTTGCTAATGTTTCTCACGAGCTAAGAACTCCTTTACAATCAATAAAAATGGGTCTTGAAACCTTTGAAAATAACCCAGATATAAAACAAAATTCAGAGGCAAATAATTTATTACCAGTTATGATTTCCCAGTCAGAGAGAATGGAAAATCTAATTCGAGATTTACTTTCTTTATCAAAAATTGAATTACAAGAACACATAAGACCAACTCACGAGATAGATTTAGTAGAGCTGATTGATTATGTAATTAAAACATATGAAAAAATATTAAGTAAAAATAAAATTAAACTTATATTTAATAAAATTGATAATTGTAAAATAATAGGTGACAGAGATAAGCTTATTGAAATATTCACAAATCTTATTGATAATTCGATTAAATATAGTGATAAAAATAAGGAAATAATAATTACAGCAAAAAAAGATGGGGATTTAATTATTATTTCCGTAGCAGATCAAGGAATTGGAATTCCAAAAGAATCAATTCACAGAATCACGGAAAGATTTTTCACGGTAGACCCTAGCAAAAGTCGAAGCGTTGGAGGAACAGGATTAGGTTTGGCAATTGTGAAACATTTGGTTTCTCAACATAGAGCAGAATTGAACATCAACAGTATTGAAAATCAAGGAACAACAATAGATATCAAATTCAATTCTTTATAATACAACTAAAAAGTTAGTCTTTGTAATAAAAGTTTAACGTTCCTTTAATAAAATATAAAAGAATCAGATTTATTTATTTAAGCATAATAAATTCTTAAGGAGATAAATGAAAAAAATAATAAATGTATTTTTAGGATTTCTTATAGTTTTAAGTTTTACAACAACTAGTTATTCAAGAGATCAAATTAAAATAGTAGGATCGTCCACTGTTTATCCTTATGCAACTGTAGTTGCTGAAAAATTTGGTAAAAGTGGTAAGTTCAAAACTCCGGTTATAGAAAGCACAGGAACTGGTGGTGGAATGAAATTATTCTGTGCAGGTGTTGGTGCAAATCATCCAGATGTTACAAATGCCTCCAGAGCAATTAAACCAAAAGAAATTGAATTATGTGAAAAAAATGGTGTTACTGAAATTATAGAAATAATTGTTGGTAATGACGGAATTTCTTTTGCTCATTCAGTGAGCGCTCCAGATGCTGATTTTACTAAAGAGCAATTATGGAGAGCCCTAGCCGCTAAAGTGGACATCGATGGTAAACTTATAGAAAATCCTTATAAAAAATGGAGTGATATAGATGCAAATCTTCCAAACAAAAAAATTGAAATTTTAATAGCCCCTCCAACATCAGGAACTAGAGATGCTTGGAATTCTTTAGTAATGACTAAAGGATGTACAAAAACTGCAAAATCTCTTTATGAGTCAGCAGGTAAAAAAGCTAAAAAAGAATGTGCTAAAATACGTGAAGATGGATATGCCGTTGAAGCTGGCGAAAATGATACGCTTATAATACAAAAACTCTCATCAAATCCTGATGCTTTCGGTTTTTTTGGTTATAGTTATTTGGTTGCAAACAAAGATAAAATTAAAGCTTCATCAGTAGATGGTGTGCAACCATCATTAGAAGGAATTCAGGATTATTCATACCCAATTGCTAGGCCATTATTCTTTTATGTTAAAAAGGCTCATGTTGGTGTTATACCTGGTATTAAGGAATTTCTTAAAGAATTCACTTCAAAAAAAGCCATGAGTAACAGAGGTTATTTAGCTAAAATTGGATTAGTTCCTCTAGCATCTGACAAGTACAAAGCAACACGAACAGCAGCTCTAGATCTTGTTACTATAAGCATTAACTAGACTAATACTCAAAATTAAAAAAAAAGGCTAAATTCATTGGCCTTTTTATTCAATTACTAATTTAATTTGTAATAAATCTGTAACAAATTAAATATATCAAGTTGTTTGAATGAATTTTGTTCTTATTTTTTTAATAGTAATATTTTCATCATCTTTGTTTTTTTACGGTAAGTCAAAGACAAAAAGTATATCTATTGAGAGAAATATTAAATTAAATGCACTTCCAAAATTTTATGGTTATTATTTAGTTCTATGGAGTTCAATACCTGCATTAGTTTTTTTATTAGTTTGGTCTTTATTTGAACCCGTAATTATAAAATCAATTATTATTGAGACAGCCGCAAATCAAGGAGCAATTTTTAATGATAAAAATGAAGCTAACTTAATTTACGAAAAAATTAAAGCAATTCATTTAGGTACTTATTTTGGTGATATTGACACTATCTTAAAAGAAAGCGCGATATCATATTCAAAATTTTTAAATATTTTTACTAATTCTAAAATAGTTTTAATTTTTGTAACAATTATTGCTTCAGTTATTTTTTCATTAAAAAAAATTAAAAATAATAATAAAGCAAGAGAAGATGTCGAGAAAATTTTAAAAGGTTTGCTTTTTGTTTCATCCTTAATTGCTATTCTTACGACTTTAGGAATAATATTCTCATTATTATTTGAAAGTATAAAATTTTTTTCAGTAATAAATATTTTTGACTATTTATTTGGTACTAATTGGAGCCCTCAAAGAGCCTTTATCAGGGATGCATCTGCAATAACGGCTGCAGAATATGATGAATTAAGAGATGCATTTGGATTTGTACCATTGATAGCTGGAACTTCATTTATTGCATTCATTGCTATGTTTGTTGCTGTACCTATTGGATTATTTTCAGGAATATACATGGCCGAATATGCTTCCTATAAAATAAGAAGAATTTCAAAACCAATCATTGAGATACTTGCTGGAATACCTACTGTTGTTTATGGTTTTTTTGCAGCTTTAACCGTAGGACCATTCTTTAGACAAATAGGTGAGAGTATTGGTTTAACAGTTTCCTCGGAGAGTGCTTTAGCTGCAGGTCTGATTATGGGAATAATGATTATACCTTATATTTCCTCTTTATCTGATGATGTAATTAATTCAGTACCACAATCACTTAGAGATGGTTCCTATGCTGTTGGCGCAACTAAATCAGAAACGATAAAACAAGTTGTAATTCCCGCAGCATTACCTGGAATAATTGGATCAGTATTGTTAGCTGTATCAAGAGCTATTGGTGAAACAATGATTGTAGTTATGGCAGCAGGATTAGCAGCTAATCTCACTATTAACCCACTTGAGTCAACAACAACAATTACAACCCAAATTGTAATGATACTCGTTGGTGATCAAGAATTTGATAGCCCAAAAACGCAATCAGCTTTTGCATTGGGATTGACACTATTTGTTGCAACATTGATTTTAAATTACATAGCTCAGAGAGCTGTGAAAAAATATAGAGAGAAATATGACTAAAGAACAAAGATTAAAAAAACGACATGCTGCTGAAAAAAGGTTTAGATTGTATGGTCTCACATCAATTTTGGTTGCTTTGGTTTTTGTACTTATATTAGTAAATAATATTTTTTCAAAAGGAAGTTCTGCATTCATGAAAACAGTCATTAATGTAGAGGTTTTCTTTGACCCAGAATTAATTGAGATTGAAAATGGAGCACCAGAGGAGAATATAAGGGAAGCAGATTTTTATGATATTACAATTGAAACTCTTCTTAAAGCATATCCAGCTAAAAATTTAGATGAAGAAAATGAATTAATTGATTTATTTACAACCGATGCTGAAATTGAAATTAAAAAAGCTTTTTTAGAAAATAACAACTTAATAGGAAAAAAAATTAACTTAGAAATAACGGCATCAGACGATATAGATCAATTGCATAAAGGAAATTACCCAAGGAATTTACCAGAGGATAGAAGAAGAATTTCAAATTTTCAGCTAAAAATTTATGACAATCTTTTAAAAAATAATAAAATAAACAAAAATTTTAATAATTATTTTTTTAATAATGGGGACTCCAGAGATCCAGAGCTAGCTGGAATTGGAGGGGCTTTAGTTGGATCGTTCTATAGCATAATCATATGTCTATTGTTAGCTTTTCCAGTTGCTGTTCTTGCTTCAATTTATTTAGAAGAGTTTGCTCCAAAAAATAAAATTACAGATTTTATCGAAATAAACATTAATAATTTAGCTGCAGTACCTTCAATTGTTTATGGATTGCTTGCTCTACAAATATTATTAGCTACTATTCAGTTACCTAGATCTACTCCATTAGTTGCTGGTATTACATTAGCCTTGATGACATTGCCAAGAATAATTATTCCTTGCAGGGCATCTTTAAAAGCAGTTCCACCCTCGATAAGAGAAGGTGCATTGGCAGTAGGCGCATCAAAGTTTCAATCTGTATTTCATCATGTAGTTCCATTATCGCTACCAGGAACATTATCAGGAACAATTATTGGTTTAGCACAAGCATTAGGAGAGACTGCACCATTAATTTTGATTGGTATGGTTGCTTTTGTTGTTGACATTCCATCAACTCCAATTGATCCATCATCCTCGCTACCTGTGCAGGTATATTTGTGGTCAGAGTCAGCTGAAAGAGGTTTTGTTGAAAAAACATCAGCAACAATTATGATGCTATTGAGTTTTTTAATTGTTATGAATTTTATAGCAGTATATTTAAGACAAAAATTTGAAAAGAGATGGAATTAAATGAGTGAAGTAAAAATCAAATCTAATAATTTAAATGTGTTCTATGGAGACAAACAAGCTTTATTTGATGTAAACTTAGATTTGAATGAAAAAGAAGTAACTGCATTAATTGGTCCATCTGGGTGTGGTAAATCAACCTTCATAAGATGTATAAACAGAATGAATGACGTAATTGATATTTGCAAAGTTACAGGAAATATTGAGATTGACGGTGTAGAAATTAATGATGAAAATTTAGACGTCGTTTCCTTAAGAGAAAGAGTTGGGATGGTGTTTCAAAAACCAAATCCATTTCCTAAAAGCATATACGATAATATTTCATATGGTCCAAAGATACATGGCAAGGGAGAGACAAAAAGTGAGCTAGATGAAATAGTTGAAAGAAGTTTAAAAAAAGCTGCTTTGTGGGAAGAGGTTAAAGATAGGTTAGACGAACCAGGTACTGGATTATCTGGAGGTCAACAACAACGACTTTGTATAGCTAGAGCAATATCAGTAAATCCAGAAGTAATTCTAATGGATGAACCATGTTCAGCCTTAGATCCAATAGCAACAGCCAAAATTGAAGAATTGATTGATGAACTTAAGAAAACCTATACAATAGTTATTGTTACCCATTCGATGGCTCAAGCAGTTAGAGTTTCACAGAAAACTGGCTTTTTTCATCTTGGAAAATTAATTGAGGTAGGAAAAACAGAAAAAATTTTTAAGAACCCTGACAATAAAATGACACAAGATTATATTACAGGTAGATTTGGATAAACTATGAGTAACGAACATACAGTAAAGTCATATGAAGAAGAATTACAATTTCTGGTTGATTCTGTAATTAAAATGGGAAGTTTAACAGAGTCTCAAATGGTAGACTCAATGGACGCTATCATCAAAGTTGATAAAGATTCTATTGATAAAATTATTAAAAGTGATGATGAAATTAATAAATTTAGATCAAAAATAGATACTCAAATTATGACATTACTAGTCAAAAGAGCTCCTATGGCTATTGATTTAAGGGAAACAATTAGTTCTTTAAAAATTTCACAAGACTTGGAAAGAATTGGAGATCTATCTAAAAGTAATGCTAAAAAAGTTAAACCACTACCACTAGATTTACCAGAGGAATTACTTTCAAATTTAAAAAGATTAGGTGAGTTGGTTATAAAACAGTTAAATGATGTATTAGATAGTTATGTTAACAAAAATTACGATAAAGCCAAAGAAGTTTGGGAAAAGGATGAACAAGTTGATGACCTTACCTATATTGCAATGGAAAGTGTTATTGATTTTTTATCTAAAGATAAAAAAAATTTAGATTTTTCTACACATCTTATATTCGCAACAAAAAACTTAGAGAGAGCAGGTGATCATATTACTAATATTGCAGAGTCTATTTGTTACTTAATTAAAGGCGAATATCTAAAAGGAAGCAGACCAAAAGGAAAAGTTATCCAAGAATAAAATGAATGGCAAAATATTTATTATTGAGGATGAGCCTTCAATAATACAATTAGTTCAACATAATTTAGAAAAAGAGGGTTTTTTAGTAGCTTCATCTACCAATGGTAATGATGGTTTAAAAGATTTGAAAAAGTTTGAACCAAATTTGCTTTTACTTGATTGGATGCTTCCAGATTTATCTGGAATTGATATTTGCAAAAATATTAGAAATAACTCAAGTCATAAAAACCTACCCATAATAATGCTTACAGCAAAAGGAGAAGAGGAAGATAAAATAAAAGGATTAGATAGTGGTGTTGATGATTATTTAACCAAACCATTTAGTTTCAATGAGCTTTTAGCAAGAATAAAAGCTGTATTAAGAAGATATGATCCTAAAGTTGTTTCAAATAGTTTAGAATTTGAAGATTTAAAATTAAATAGATTTGAGAAGAGAGTGTTTAGAAAAAATATTGAAATACAGCTTGGACCAACAGAATTTAGACTACTAGAATTCTTTTTAAGCAACCCTAAAAGAGTATATTCAAGAGATCAAATTTTAGAAAATGTTTGGCCAAACAACATAAACGTAGAAAGTAGAACCATTGACGTACATATAAGAAGATTAAGAAAGTCGATTAATATTGATAAAACAAAAGAACTAATTAGAACAGTAAGATCCTCTGGATATTCACTTATTTAAGAAATGCATCTTCAAGAAAATCTAATCTATCTTGACCCCAAAAAATCTCATTATTTAAGACATACGAAGGAGCGCCAAATACATCATTATCAACTGCATCTTTTGAATTTTTTTGATACTCCAAGTTCACATCTTCAGATAAAGCTAATTTCTTCATTTCTTCAAAGTTTAAATTTAATTTTTCACAAATTTCCTGAAGTGTATTGTGATCAGATAGATCTTTATCCATAGACCATAAATATTTTAAACATTCATTTCCAAAATGAAGTTTATTACCCAATTTATTTGAAGCTATTACAAATTTTGCTGGTAAGTGTGGGTCTTTAGGTGGAAAAAACTTTGGCTTTTTAATAATCGGCAAACCCAGTTTATTTGAAATTCTCTCCAGTTCTACAAGTCTATATTTTTGTCTTGCAGGATGTCTTTTAGGAACTGGCAACCCACCAGTATTTGGAAAAATTTCACCAACTAAATCAAGTGGTTTTTCTATAACCTCTAAATTATATTTGCTTACTATCTTTGTAAATCTATCAGCTCCAAGATAACTAAACGGAGATAAGACACTAAAATAATATTCAATTTTCATTATTTGTTTAATTAAGCGCAAACTGCTTAATTTTTTCAAACTCAAAATGATCTGCTATATCTTTTTGAGCATAATATACTTCTTCAACAACACCTTGTTCGTTAATCAAAACATCAGTTACAGCAATATCTAAATGACCTTTAATCTTTGTTGGAATATATCCTTTCATCATTGCTGGAATAATTTTGTGAGGTTTAAATAACATTGCATTCAATGTTTTTGCCATAGATCTTTCAATTTCATATTTTTTAAAATATTCAAAATTTTCATCAGCTAAAACTGTAAAAGGTAATTCACCATGCTTATCCATATAAGATTTTAAATTATCTACTGGGGAATGAAAAATTCCAACATGTGTAAAATTATTTCCAAATTCACCAAATCTTTTATTCAATTCATTCAATCTTAAATTACAAAAGCTACATCCAGCTATACGGTAGAAAGTAAGTAGTACTTTTTTACCTTTTGTTTCAGATAAATTAAAAATTGAACCATCAGGTTTTGGTAATGAGATTTCTTCTAATGTATCGCCTTTGTTTATTTTCATCTATTTATATACATTTCTTGCACAGGCCAAAAAACTCCAAATTGTATTTAGTGTATTTCATTCCTTTGTTATCTTTAAAATCTCTTAAGTGTTCTGATAATTTATGATCATGAATTTCAGTTACATCTTCACAACTTTCACAAATTGAAAAAACAGTAGCTTTAGCAATTTGACATTTTGAATTTTTACAAGCGATGAAAGCGTTTCTGCTTTCTATTTTATGAATTTTTCCGATTTTGACTAGTTTGTTTAACGCTCTATAAACTTGCAAAGGAGCATTAATACCTTTTTTTTTAACATCAAATAAAATTGAGTATGCTTTTAATGGTTGATCAGATTTTTCAATTAAATCTAAAATTATTTTTTGGTTTTTAGATAATGTTTCTTGTTTTTGCATTTAATTATTTTTTATAATATTCCATTAATTTTTCAATTGTATCGTTTGTTTAACTTTAAGTAATGAAAAAATAAACAGAACTAAAGCTGCAGCAATTATTGAAGGACCAGACGGTGTATTGAATTCTAACGAAGAGAACAATCCTATAAACACTGATAACAATCCTCCAATTATCGCAAAGATCACCATCTTTTTCGGGTTATCTGAAAGATTTCTAGCCATAGCAGTTGGTATAATTAACATTCCTGTGATTAATAGTACTCCAACTAATTTGATAGATATGGCAATTATTGCGGCCAATAAGACTGTAAAGACTGCTTTTGCTCTATCAGGGTTTAGACCTTCAGCTTGTGCTAATTCATAATTTACAGTTGAGGCGAACAGTGGTTTCCATATTAATCTTAAAACCAATAAAATTAAGGCTCCACCAACCCATATTGTTACAAGATCTTTCTTATTAACTGCTAATATATCTCCAAACAACAATCCCATAATATCAAACCTAATAAAGGTTAAAAATCCAATCACCACTAATCCAACTGCCAATGATGAGTGAGCCAATAGCCCTAACAACGCATCGCTTGGTAGATTAGTTTTTTTTTGTAGTTGTATTAAAATTAATGCAATTGCCGATGAAATTAAAAATATTGAAACAGCAATATTAAATTCTAATGAATATGCAATTGTTACACCGAGTAATGCGGAGTGGGCGAGTGTATCTCCAAAATAAGACAATCTCCTCCACACAACAAAACAACCAAGAGGACCAGCAACAAAAGCGATACCAATACCTGCAACCAATGCTCTTATAAAAAAATCGTCAAACATATCAATTTTTTTTTATATCCCCATCATTAGTATGAACATGATCGTGATTGTGTTCATAAATTGAAAGTGTTTGAGCAGCTTGTTCACCAAACAATGCTTTGTATTCACTATTTTTTGCAACTTCTTTAGGTGAACCCGAACAACAGACATGACCATTTAAACAAACAACATGATCGGTAGCGCTCATTACTGTATGTAAGTCATGGGATATTAATAAAATACCGCAATTTAATTTTTCTGAAATTTCTTTAATTAATTCATACAAGGCAATTTCTCCTGTAAAATCTACACCTTGAACTGGCTCATCAAGTACTAACAATTCAGGTTTTTTTGAAATAGCTCTGGCAAGTAACACTCTTTGAAATTCTCCACCTGATAAATTTCCCAAACTTTTATCTTTTAAATTAATTACTCCAGTTAATGAAAGTGCTTCATCAATTACGTCTTCTGTAAGATTATCCGTTAAAAGCATAAAATCTCTAACTCTTAGAGGAAGTGTCCAATCTATTGATATTTTTTGTGGAACATAACCAATATTATTTGTGAATTTTTCAACTTGACCCTCAATATTTTTAAATAAACCTAGAGCAATTTTAGCAGTTGTGCTTTTACCAGAACCATTAGGACCGATTAAGGTAACAATTTTACCTTTTTCGACTTGCAAAGAAACACCTTGAACAAGCCACTTTTGATTTTGTTGAAAACCAACATTGTTTAATTTTACTAAAATATTATTTTCCATGCTCATTTTTTCACTTGACTTAAATATGTTATATTATTACACAGCGTTATATTATAACAATAAACAATAACCAAATATTATGAAAAATTTAAAAAAATCTTCAATAATCTTAACAATACTATCATTTTTAACTTTATTTACATCAGCAAATGCCGACATCAAAGTCGTTGCATCTATTAAGCCAATACACTCTTTAGCTAGCTATTTAATGGATGGTGTAGCTAAACCAGATTTAATAGTTGAAGGATACGCTTCACCACATGGATTTGCCATGAAACCTTCGCATGCAAAAATGTTACAAGATGCTGACATTGTTTTTTGGGTAGGTGAAGATTTAGAAAATTTTTTAGAAAAACCGTTAGACTCAATTGCTAATGAGGCAGAAAAAATTGAGTTATTAGAGATTAAAGGTTTAGTAAAGTTAAAATTTAGAGAGAGAAATATTTTTGATGACCATGACGATCACGATGATCATGATGATCACGGACACAAGAAAAAAGATGATCACGATGATCATGACCATGCAAAAAAAGAAGATGGGCATAAAGAGGACGATCATGACGATCATGACGATCATGGACATAAGAAAAAGGATGACCACGATGATCACGACCATGACGATCATGCAAAAAAAAAAGATGGGCATGATGACCATGATGATCATGATGATCATGATGGACACGAAGGACACCACCACGGTGAATTTGATCCACATATTTGGTTAGACCCAATTAATGCAAAAGTTATTTTATTTGAAATGTCTAAGCACTTAATTGAAAATGATCCAACAAATGAAGCTACTTATAGAGCAAATTTAAGTAAGGCTTATAAAGAAATTGATAAACTTACAAATGATGTAACTGCAGAACTTAATGAAAGTACTGCCTCGATCGTTTTTCATGACGCTTACCAATACTTTGAGAAAAGATTTAATGTAAATATATTAGGAGCTTTCACAGTTAACACAGATGTATTACCTGGTGCGGAACAACTTTCAGAAATCAGAGAAGTAATTGAGCACGATAAAGTAGCTTGTGTATTTTCTGAGCCTCAATTTAATCCGGACATCATTAAAGCTGTAGCAAAAGATATGAATATTAAAACTGGTATTGTTGATCCGTTGGGCGCAACTTTAACTCCTGGAAAAGGTTTGTATTTTGATTTAATAAAAAATATGTCAAAATCCTTTAAAGGTTGTTAATATAATTAATGGAAGAAACCAACAAACAAGTCCCTGTTACTGTTTTAACAGGTTTTTTAGGTGCTGGAAAAACTACTCTTTTAAACAGAATCTTAACAGAACAGCATGGCAAAAAATATGCTGTAATAGTTAATGAATTTGGTGAGCAGGGCATTGATAACGATTTAGTTGTTGATGCTGATGAAGAGGTGTTTGAGATGAACAATGGTTGCATTTGTTGCACCGTAAGAGGAGACCTAATCAGGATTTTAAGTGGTCTTATGAAAAGAGCAGATAAGCTTGATGCAATCATAGTAGAAACCACCGGATTAGCAGATCCAGCTCCCGTTGCACAAACTTTTTTTGTCGATCAAGATGTTGCTGATCGAACAAAGTTGGATGCAATTGTTACTGTTGCTGATGCTGTTCATTTAAGTACACAATTAACAGATCATCACGAAGCAGAGGAGCAAATTGCCTTTGCAGACGTTGTATTATTAAACAAAATAGATCTTGTTGATGAAAGTGGATTAGAAGTTGTTAAAGAAAGAATAAAAAAAATTAATCCTTTTGCAAAAATTATTAATACAACCAAATGTGGAGTATCTTTAAATGAGATTTTAAATCTCGATGCATTTAGTTTAAAACGTGTTTTAGATGTTGAGCCTGATTTTCTTACATCAGACCATGACCATGAACATGACGATGACGTAACTAGTTTATCTTTTGTCTCTGATACTCCTTTAGATATGGAAAAGTTTCAAGATTGGTTTAGTAAACTATTACAAACCAAAGGTCAGGATATTTTAAGAACTAAAGGTATACTTGACTTTACAGGAGAAAGTGATCGATATGTATTTCAAGGTGTACATATGCTTATGGATGCCTCACCAATGGGTAAATGGCCTGAGGGTAAAGAACGAAGTTCTCGACTAGTCTTCATTGGTCGAAACCTAGAAAGTATGAATTTAAAAGAAGGATTTGAAAACTGTAAATCGGCATGAAGGCTGATACAAGTCAATTTCCAGAATTAGATAAGACTAAATTTGAACAAAGAGGAACAGAGTTTAAACTTGGAATTCCTGTAACTAATGCGGTTACAGTTGGTAATTCAATAGCAGTTGGATTTGGCGATGGTACAGTAAGAATTTTTACATCTGGCGAAAGTTCTGAGCCAATAAAAGCTCACAAAGGAATTGTACTCTGCATGTCAAAGGATGGTGATAATATTTTAACTGGTGGGGATGATGGTCGATTTTTAAACATTTCTCTTGATGGAAAGATTAATGAGATTGGTAACTTTGGTACTCGTTGGGTAGATCATGTTGCAGCAAATAATGGAAGTTTAGTTTGTTCATCTGGAAATATTGTTTATCTTTGGTCACCAAATCACAAAGAGCCAAAATTATTTGAGCATAATAGCACTATTGGCGGCATAGCATTTGACGCAAAAGGCAGAAGATTGGCAGTTTCTCGTTACGGAGGAGTAACTCTTTGGAAAAAAGATTATAGCAACAAATGGAATTCATCTGAATTAAATTGGAAGGGTTCTCATAACAAAGTAATTTTTAGTCCTGATGGTAAATACCTGGTTACATCAATGCAGGAAAACCAACTACATTTTTGGCGATTAAAAGACAAAATTGACTCAGCAATGTCTGGATATGGTGCAAAAATTAAAAGTTTTGCTTTCGTAGATGACTCGAAATATTTAGCAACATCGGGAGCTAAAGAAGCAGTATGTTGGCCATTCGATGGAGATGGACCAGTAGGTCGAGAACCCATTTGTCTTCCTTATGTAGGAAATAAATTAGTAACATTCGTTGAACCATTCCCAAATGAAAATGCAATTTTAACTGGGTTAAGTGACGGTTCGGTTTTTTTGTCAGAAATCGAAAAAGCAAGCAATACAATTATTATTCGAAGCTTTACAGAATTTGAAGTATCTGCAATTGCAGTAACCAAAGATTGCTCACATCTATTAATTGGTGACATGGGAGGAAATATTTTATGGACATCGATTTGGGATGAGGAAAAAAAATAATCTATGTTTAATAAAAAAAAACCTAATGCTGAAACTATTAGAAATTTAAAACTTGTATTTTCAAAAAAACATCAAATTCCAGAAAAATCTATTTTAAGTATGGCTGAGTTAAGTTGTCATGAACCTAATTGCCCTCCTATAGAGACAATAATAACTGAGAGAGCAGAGGATGGGAAAGTAAGGAACTGGCGTATAGCAAAGCCCATTAATGAAATTCAAGAAATTGATATTGATAATTTAAACGAAGAGCACAATCACAAACATTAAACTAATCTATTAAGTTTACTTAAACTCTTTATTGTCCGCTTTAACACTTTCCTTAAATCTATCTAAGAAATCGGGGATAGCACTTTTTACTCTGTGCCAAGTTGGAATAAAAGGTGTATCCATTGGATTTTCAAAGAATGATTCACCAGCTTTCATTATATTTAAAGCAAATAACTCAACCGTTTTTTCCTCATTGTGAGAATCAAACTTTAATCCGTTCATTTGAGCATCACTTCTATAAATATCAATTAAATCTAAAGCTGATCTATAATAAGTTGCTTTAATTGATCGAAAAGTTTCTTTGCTAAATGAATAGCCTTGTGTTGCTAGTTTTCTTACTAATGTTTTAATTATATCAATAGACATTTTAGATAACCCTTTTGAACTATCCTTGATAGATAATATCTGATGTTTATGATCATAATTATCAGCTAATTCTACTTGGCATATGTTGTTAGATGAATAATTTCTCTGCATTTCAGATAAAATAGCAATTTCAATTCCCCAATCTGATGAAATTCTAAGTTCTGGTAGAATATTTCTTCTAAATGAAAATTCTCCAGCTAATGGGTATTTAAATGACTTCATAAAGTCTATGTAATCACTTTTGCCTATTGTTTTTTCCATTGCCGTTAGAAGTGGATTAACAAGTAATCTAGCTACCCTTCCATGCATTTTATTATCAGCAATTCTTGGATAATAACCTTTGCAAAATTCATAATTAAATAATGGGTTTTCAACTGGGTAGAATAGTTTTGCTAACAATCTCCTATCATAAGTTTTTATATCACAATCATGTAAAGCAACAGATCTAGCTTCATCTCTAGCTATTGCCATGCCAATGCAATACCAAACATTTCTTCCTTTACCCATTTGTTTCGGCGCAAGATCTATACCTTTTAATTCCTTATCTAATTTTTTTAATTTTGGACCATCATTCCATAAAATAGAAAATGGAGTTTTTAACTTTTTAAAAAATTTCCATGCCTTTTTCGCTTGTGCTTTATTAGCTTGATCTAAGCCAATTATCACATGATTAAGATATTTAGTTTTGCTTATTTCATTCACAATGTTTGGTAATGCGTCTCCTTCAAGTTCCGAATAAAGACAAGGTAAAATTAATTCTAATTTTCTCTCTTTAGAAAATTTTAATAAGTCTTTTTCAATCTGCTCAGTGCTTCGTATCGAAAAATCGTGAAGATTTGCTACTATTCCGTTTTGAGAAAAATCACCCATATTTATAAATTAATTTATTTATTTATTTTATCCATTGCCTTTTTGACCACCTCAATCCATCCTTCTGGAGCCTTTTTATTAGTATAAATTTTATTTTTGTTATTAATTTTGATGGATCTATTTGAAACAATACAGGGATATTTTACAACTTTTAACATACTTAAATCATTCTGATTATCACCAACAGCAATGGTTGTAATCTTATTTTTATTAACTGATTTAATAAAATTTAATGTTTTTTTAATTGCCATGCCTTTAGTTACATTATCACCTAAATTCATCACTCTGCCTCCTTGTTGAATACCTAAACCTGCCTTGTAAGTTTTTTTAAATAATAATTTTTCTAGTTTATTATCTCCTTTAAAAATAAAAGGATAAGTATATTTTCGTTTTGAACTAGCGATTAAATCTTTTCCTTTTAAACCTAAAATTTTAGATTTATTTTTATTGTCCATTTTATATAAAAAGTCACAATTTATTAAAATCTCTTTACTCATATTTTTTAAAAAAATTTTCAAAATTGTATTTCTATCACGCGCTATTGTAATTTTTTTAGGAAGCTTTCTTTCGATCGTATTTAGATTATGAATTTCAGAACCATTTTCGCTAATAAAAGGAAGCTTGATTTTTAATTTCTTAATAAAATTTCTTATCTCTAACTCTGTTTTACTTGAATTAGGAATTATAAAATTACTATCTTTAATAATTTTTTTAATAAGTGATTTAGCTTTTTCGAATTTGAAATTTTTAGTATTTAATAAAGATCCGTCTAGATCTGTAAAAATTATTATGTTATTTTTCATCAAAATGAATTTAGGCTGATTAATTTTTAATAATATGAATATTATTATGTTTCAACAATAAGTGTATCCTTAGAACCACCACCTTGAGAGCTATTTACAATCGTACTGCCCTTTCTTAAAGCTACTCTAGTTAGTCCACCAGTGCTTACGTATGTAGTTTTTCCACTTAAAACAAAAGGCCTTAAATCAAGGTGCCTAGGTTCTATATCATCTTCAGTGATTGTTGGAGCTGTTGAAAGAGTTTCTAATGGTTGAGCAATATACTCTCTTGGATTTTTCTTTATTTTGGCAATTACTTCCTCTCGTTCTTTTTTTGGAGCTTTTGGACCAATCATAATTCCATAACCACCCGATGCATTTGCAGGCTTTACAACTAATTTACCAATATTTTCGATTACATAATCTCTTTCAGATTTGTTATGACACAGGTATGTTTCTACTTGATTTAAAATAGGTTGTTCTCCCAAATAATAAACTATCATTTTATTTACGTAAGAATAAACAACTTTGTCATCAGCCACACCTGTTCCAATCGCATTAATAATACCAACATTTCCTTTTCTCCAACTTTTAAAAAGTCCAGGAACACCAATTAATGATCCTTTAAAAAAAACTTTTGGATCTAAAAAATTGTCATCTAATCGCCTATAAATACAATCAACCTTGAGGGGCCCCTTGACTGTCTTCATATAGACAATATCATTTTCAACAAACAAATCTTTTCCTTCCACTAATGCTATACCCATTTGCTCTGCTAAAAATGAATGTTCAAAGTAAGCTGAATTATAAATACCAGGTGTTAATACAACCATATGAGGATTTGATGTTTTTTTAGGAATACATTCAACCATGCAATTAAATAATTTGTTTGTGTATTGATGGATAGAAGCAACTTTATACCTTGTAAATAATTCCGGAAAAACATCTCTCATCACCATTCTATTCTCAAGCATGTAAGAAACACCTGATGGAACTCTTAAATTATCCTCTAAAACTAAATAATCACCATTGGTATTTCTTATTAAATCAACTCCTGAAATATTTGACCAGGCTTTATGTTTGGGTGAAAATCCATCACATTCTTTTACATAGAATGGAGATTTAAAAATTATTTCTTTTGGTACTACATTATCTTTAAAAATTTTCTTTTGATTGTAAACATCATCTATAAATAGGTTTAAAGCTTTCACTCTTTGCTGCAAGCCTTTTGAAACTTTGTTCCATTGTTTTTTTGGTATTATTCTAGGAATTATATCCAATGGCCATTTTTTTTCTTCCGCACGATTGTTAGCAGCATAAACTCTAAAATTTATTCCTCTTGCACTAATTGTACTTTGGCAGTTCTTTTCTATTTCCTGAAGTTTTTTCTTACCGTATCTTTCTAGGATACCTGAAATTATAGTTGCATGTTTTCTTAGCTTATTTTCTTTTGTGAAATAACCATCATAAGCATTTTTAGCATTATAGTTTTTCCATAGTTTAGAGACCATAACAATATAATGTTTAATAATTGGATAGAATAAGCAAATGCATAATAGATATAGCAGTTATGCTTTTAATAGATTATTAATTAATGTTATAATTCAATAGTAAATTATTCAAATGACTTATTGTATTGGCATTAAAGCACAAGATGGATTGGTATTTGCGTCAGACTCAAGAACGAATGCTGGTTTAGATAACGTAAATATTTATTCAAAAATGTTCACGTACGATGTAGGCGACAGAACAATTATTATTGTTACTTCAGGTAATTTAGGAACTTCTCAAGCAGTTTACAAATCAATTCAAAATGATTTGAAGAATTCCTCTGGAATAATGAATTTGAATACTTGCGAAAATTTTGATCAGATTGCTTCATATATTGGTTCATTAAATATTGAACATTCAGCACCTAAAGGTATTAACACAGACACAGTATTACTGGGTTCTACTTTTGTTATTGGTGGTCAGATTAAGGGACAACCAATGGAATTATACTTAGTTTATCCTCAAGGAAATTATATAAGACCCGCCGATAGCAAGCCATATCTAGTTATTGGCGAAGTTAAATACGGGAAACCAATTTTAGATAGAGTTATTAAACCCGAAGTCACTGTTGGTGATGCATCAAGATGTGCTTTAATATCAATGGACTCAACATTAAAAAGTGACTTAACAGTTGGTCCACCAATTGATTTTACGGTTTATAGAAAAGACCAATATAAAATTGCATCACAAAAGTGCTTAAATCTTACTGATGATGAGTATTCAAAAGTCTGTAATCAATGGTCAAATGGTATTTTTAAAATCTTTGACTCTTTTCCACGTTTTGAGTGGGAAGATAAAAATAAATAAATATTCTATTTGAAATAAATCTTAAATAATATCTAATAGATGTGTGAGCAATATATCTTTAGAGCTAGATGAAATTTATAATTTAGCAAAAAATACCTTTTTAAATAGTGGTTGTGATGATGAAACAGCAACTATAATGGCAGACTTGGTTACTAAAGCTGAGAAGGATGGATCCTTATCGCATGGTTTATTCAGAGTGCCAGCTTACGTAGCAGGTTTAAAAAGTGGAAAAATTAATGGAAAAGGCAAACCAGATATAAAAAAAATATCAGCATCAGTTATTAAAGCTAATGGTAATAACTGTTTAGCTCCTGTGGTTTTAAAAAAAAGTATTCCAGAACTTATTAAACTTGCTAAAGAAAATGGTGTTGCGATTTTAGCTATAACTAATTCTCATCATATGGCAGCTATGTGGCCTGAAACAGAAATGATTGCAGAACAAGGTTTAGTCGCCTTTGCATGTACATCATACAAACCTGCTGTAGCGCCAGCTGGAGCAATCAAGCCTTTGTTTGGAACAAATCCAATATCATTTGCTTGGCCAAGAAAAAACAAACCTCCAGTTGTTTACGATATGGCAACAGCATCTATGGCAATGGGTGAAGTTCAAGTTGCTAAAAGAGAGGGTCATAAAGTTCCATTAGGAACAGGACTAACAAAAGAGGGAAAAGATACAACTGATCCTGCTGAGATTGCAGATGGGGGTGTTTTATTGCCTTTTGGCGGCTATAAAGGCTCAGGGATTGCGATGATGGTCGAATTGCTTGCAGGTGCCTTAGTAGGGGATAATTTCAGTTTTGAGACAGCTGAGAAGGATAATAATGATGGAGGTCCTCCAAGTGGTGGAGAGTTCATTTTAGCCATATCTCCAGATAAATTATCACAAAATAATTGGGACGAACATTCATCAAAATTTTTTGAAAAAATGAAATCGATGGGTGATGTCAGACTTCCTGGTGAAAG
The DNA here is from genome assembly GCA_902604975.1 of uncultured Pelagibacteraceae bacterium. Lineage (GTDB taxonomy): Bacteria > Pseudomonadota > Alphaproteobacteria > Pelagibacterales > Pelagibacteraceae > Pelagibacter. Next base: position 27,921 of record CACLAY010000005.1, read on the forward strand.
AAGACACAAGAATAGATTAGATAAAGGACCTAGACATATTAATGAGGATCTAATTAATAAAATTAAATCATTAAGCTAATTCTAATTCAATCGGTGTATGATCAGATGGTTTTTCTCTACCTCTTGGATATTTATTAACTTTAACATCTTTAATATTATTCAGTAAACTGTTAGTCACCAAAAAGTGATCAATCCTCATTCCATTATTTTTTTGCCAAGCACCACTTGTGTAATCCCAAAAAGTATATTCCTCTTTATCTGGATAAATATATCTAAATGCATCATGAAATCCTAAATTAAACATTTCTCTTAATTTTTTCCTTATCTCAATTCTAAAAAGAGCATCATTTTCATATCCTTTAGGGTCGTGAACATCTTCAGCAGAAGGTATTATGTTAAAGTCACCTGCGATAATTATATTATCGTAACTTTTTAAAAGTGTTTTAAGTTTTTTGATTAAATTGGTTAGCCAATATAATTTGTAATCATATTTTTCAGTATCAACCGGGTTACCATTTGGTGTATAGATATTTATAATTTTAATAATTTTAGATTTATATTTTGCATCCGCTGTAATTATTCTCGATTGTTTGTTTTTATCTTTAAATATATCTTTTTCGATTTTATCTAATTTATTTTTGGAAAGTATAGCAACGCCGTTGTAACTTTTTTGTCCAAATACATAACTTTCATATTTTAATTTTTTAATATCATCAAACGGATAAGTTTCCTCTTGAGTTTTTATTTCTTGAGCTAATACAATGTCAGGATTGAACTTTTTTAAGTATTCCTGAACATTAAGTATTCTTGCTCTAATAGAATTTACATTCCATGAGCTAATGATCATTAAAGAGAAAATGAAACACCACAACCGCAAGATGATTTGCTTTGTGGGTTATTTATTTTAAATTGGTCTCCGATTAATTCTTTTACGAAATCAACTTCTGATCCTTTCAATAGATCTGCTGAAGTTTTATCGATTAAAATATTATCTTGTCTTAAATCGTCGTCTTGAGGTGTTTTATCAAAGGAGAAATCGTACTGAAATCCAGAGCATCCACCACCTTTGATAGCGATTCTAAAAAAAGAACCTTCATCCTTCGTTGATAAAAGATTATTGATTTGTTTTAACGCATTATCTGTAAATTTAATTTCTTTAATCATTATTTATCGCTGTTATTACTAATATAATTAATATTTGCCATTTTTAAAGAATGAATAATTACTCAAAATTAGGTTTTTTTACATCAAAAGGTCGTTTAGTTTTTGAGCCAAATAGCATCTTTAGAACGCCATTTCAAAGAGATCGTGATAGAATTATTCATTCCGCATCTTTTAGAAGATTAAAGCACAAAACCCAAGTTTTTGTTAATACAGAAGGTGACCATTATAGAACGAGAATAACTCATTCATTAGAAGTTGCTCAAATTGCAAGATCAATATCTAGATATTTGAATTTAAATGATGATTTAGTTGAAACACTAAGTCTAGCCCATGATATGGGACATACTCCATTTGGACATGCCGGTGAAGAAGCCTTGAATGAATCAATGACCATGCATGGTGGTTTTGATCATAATCTTCAAACCTTAAGAATAGTTATGTTCATAGAAAATAAATATTTAAAATTTAAGGGTTTAAATTTAACAATTGAAACACTGGATGGTCTTTTAAAACATAACGGACCAATAAGTAATATTGATAAAATAAATAAAATAATTGGAGCCAAAAAATTTAAAGAAAAAATTAATTTTAAAAACAATTCTTCTCTTGAGGCACAGATTGCAGCTATATCTGATGACATAGCCTATAATAATCATGATATACAAGATGGAATTAAGGCTAAATTGTTTTCACTAAATCAATTATGTGAAATTAATTTTTTTAAAAAAATTTATAAATCCTATAAAACAAAAATTAATCGTTCAAACAAAGATATAATAGTTTATCAAATTATAAGAGACTCTATAAATTTAATGGTGCAAGATGTAATTAAAAATAGTATTAAAAATTTAAAGAAAAATAAGATCAATACTAAAAGAGACGTTCAAATGTACAAAGATAAAATAATTAATTTCTCTAGTAAATTTTTATCAATAGAAAAAGAGGTTAAAAATTTTTTAAAAATAAATATGTATAATAATAAGACTGTACAATTGAAAAATAATCGTGGAAAAAAAATAGTAGAAAATTTATTTAAAATAATAGAAAAGAAACCGAAAAAGTTTATTATTAATAAATTTATAGATAAAAATAAATATAGAGCAATTTCTGATTATATATCAGGAATGACTGACAGATACGCAATACAATTATATAAGTCATACAAATGAATATATTTGAAAATTATTTATTAAAGATAGAAAAAATTATTAAATCTGCCCACAAAGATAATTTGTTAGAGTTGCCAGATAATTTATCAGGTATCAATGTTGATATACCACCTGCAAAATTTAATGGAGATATTTCCACAAATGTTGCAATGGTTTTATCCAAAATTAATAAAAAAACTCCGCTAGAACTTGCTAAGCAGATAGCTGACTTAATAAAAGATAGTGATAACAATATTGATGAAATTAGCATCGAAAAACCAGGTTTTATTAATCTAAAATTTAAAAATGAATTTTGGAATGGATTTATACTAGATGTCTTAAATAATTCATCATATGGAAGTAGCACTAGTGGAAAAAAAAATACTTATTTAGTAGAGTTTGTATCTGCAAATCCAACTGGACCTTTACACGTAGGCCATTCAAGAGGTGCCATACTTGGAGATGTAATATCTAATCTTTTATCCTTTAACGGTCATAAAGTTACCAAAGAATATTATGTTAATGATTATGGAAATCAAATCTCTCATTTTACAAAATCTGTTTATTTAAGAATAAAAGAAATTCTTTATGATGAAACTTTTCCTATAGACGATAAGGAATTATATCCTGGAGACTATCTTATAGATATAGCAAAAAAAATAATTTCAAAAAATAAAGATTTAGATTTCAAAAACTTTGAATCAGTTTCAGAAAAACTAAAAAAACTTTCAATACAAGAATCTTTAAAATTAATAAAAATAAATTTAGAAAATCTTGGTATAAAGCATGACAATTTTGCAAGTGAAACTGATATAATAAATAATAATGAAGTTGATGAAGTTATAAAAAATTTAAAAGAAAAAAAATATATTTATGAAGGAAAAATTAAAGCACCTGAGGGAGAAAGTAATGAAAACTGGGTAGAAAGAGAGCAATTATTGTTTAAATCTACAGACTTTGGTGATGATAAAGATAGGGCTCTACAAAAAGAAGATAAATCGTGGACATACTTTGCAAGTGATGTTGCATATCATAATACAAAATTAAAAAGAAATTTTAATATTCTTATAAATATTCTTGGCGCTGATCACGCTGGTTATATTAAAAGAATTACTTCAGTGGTTGAGGCATTATCAGGTGAAAAAAATAAATTAATTTGCAAAGTAAGTCAGTTAGTAAAACTCATTAAGGATAAAAAACCTTTTAAAATGTCAAAAAGAAAAGGAGATTATATCACTATAGAGGATCTTATTAATGAAGTTGGTAAGGATGCAACAAGGTTTATTATGTTAAGCAGAAGTAGTGATGCAGAAATTGATTTTGATTTTGACAAAGTAAAAGAAAAATCGAAAGAAAACCCAATTTATTATGTTCAGTATGCATATGCTAGAATCTCGTCTGTGTTTAGAAATACACAAAATGATATAAATAATAATCTTGAGACAAAGAATTCAAATTTTAACTTCGGCAATGAAGAAATAAAGATATTCAAAAAAATTAGTGAATGGCCTAAATGTGTTGAAGTTTCTTCAGAAAAATTAGAACCACATAGAATTTCAGTTTATCTATATGATTTAGCTTCTGAGTTCCATTCCTATTGGAATAAGGGCAAGGAAGATGTTTCTAAAAGATTTATCGATCAAGATAATACAATTCAAATAGAAAAACTAGTTTTCCTAAAATCTATAGCCAATACTTTGAAAACAGGTATGAATATTTTGGGTGTAGACACCCCTGAAAAAATGTAATGATTAAAGAACTAAAGTATCTTTTTTTTCTTATTATAATTTTCTTCTTTATTTTTTTTACTGCCAGATATTATTTTTCTGATGAAAATATTAAGAAATCTTACAGATCACTTTCTTCAATTAATGAAAAAATTAATAATATAGAAAAAGATCTTATATTATTAGAAAATGATACAGAAAATATTATTGAATATGTAGAATTTAAAAATAATAAGAAAAAAAATAAATATTCTTTTTGGGAACTTCTTTATAATGACAAATAAATCCCATAGATCTTTTATATGTGGAATAAAAGGTAAATATCTTACCCAAAAGGAAATAAGTTTTTTAAAAAAATATAAACCATGGGGAATTATTTTATTTTCTAGAAATATAAATTCTATAAATCAAACTCAAGAATTAACTAATTCAATTAAAAAAATTTTTAAAAATAAAAATTATCCTATTTTGATAGATGAGGAGGGTGGTAGAGTTAGTAGATTAAGAAAATTTATTGATAATTCTATTTTTTCAGCAGAATATTTTGGTAAATTATTTAAAAAAGACAAAAAAAAATTTAATATATATTATAATGTCTATGTTAAACAAATTTCATACTTATTAAAATTATTAGGTATAAATATTAATACTGTTCCTGTTCTGGACCTTAAAAGAAAAAATTTTCATAAGATTGTTGAAGACAGATCATTTTCAATTAACAAAAAAATAGTATCAACAATGGGAGATATTTGTATCAATCATTTTCATAAAAACGGAGTTGCAACAGTGATGAAACACATACCAGGGCATGGTTTAGCTAAAGTCGACAGTCATAAAAATCTTCCCAAAATAACCAAAAATGAGGATTATTTACTAAAAAATGATTTTTATACTTTTAGAAACAAGAAAGCATTGATCGCAATGACAGGCCATTTACTATTTCATAAAATTGATCCACAAAATAACGTTACCCATTCAAAAAAAATTATTAATTTAATAAGAAATAAAATAAAATTTAAAAATCTAATTTTAACAGACGATCTTTCAATGAAAGCTTTAAAAGATAAACTTGATGTTAGAGTAAAAAAATCTTTTTTAGCCGGATGCAATTTAGCCTTACATTGCAATGGAAATTTAAGTGAAATGGTTACAGTTGCACAAAATTCACCAAAATTAGACAAATTCGTAACAAAAAAAACATCACAATTAATAAAAATTATAGGTTAGAGTAATTTAAAATGTCCGATGATTCTTTAGACTTTAATGTAAATTTAAATAATTTCAGTGGTTCCCTTGAAATATTGCTCGATCTTGCTAAATCGCAAAAAGTTGATTTAGAAGAAATTTCTATTACAAAACTTGCTGATCAATTTCATCAATATCTTACAGAAAAAGAAAATATAAATTTAGAAATAGCTTCTGAATATTTGTTAATGGCAACTTGGCTTACTTATTTGAAATCAAAATTATTACTTCCTGAAACCGATGAGGAGGAGTTCAAAGCTTTTGAAGTTGCTGAGAAACTTAAATTACAATTAAAAAAATTAGAATTAATTAGATTATTATCTTCTCAAATGTTAGATAGAAAAAGATTAGGTAGAGATGTTTTTATGCGTGGCTCTAAAAGTGGTGTAAAGTCGATATACGACAAAAAAGTTTCTTTAACATTATTTGAATTATTAAAGGCATACTCTGGGATAGTCATGACTAAAGATTTTCATACTATGAACATACCTAAACTTCCTGTTTTTACTACTGAAGATGCTATTAAAAGAATAAAAGAGTTCTTTGGCACGCTCAATGATTGGAAAAATTTGTCTGAGTTGGTTCCTGCTGGATTTAACAAGTCTCCTAATTTAAAAAGAACTGGTAGAGCAGGAATTTTTGCTGGCTCTTTAGAATTGGTAAAAGAAGGAAATATATCTTTAAAACAAAAAGAATTATTTGATGATATCTATGTTAAGGAAAATTAATGAACAAAATTAAAAAAAATAATATTGTAAGTTTTCCAACTAAACTCACCGATGTAGAAAGAGAGATTGAGGCTATTGTATTCGCTGCTGCTGAACCTCTTTCAGTTGAAACAATAGAGTCAAAATTATCTAAACAAACAGATATTCAGCAATCACTGGAAAAGTTAAGAGATTTTTACTCAAATAGAGGTATTAATTTGATTTGTATATCTAATAAATGGTCATTTAGAACTGCAGTTAATTTATCCTCTTTAATGTCAGAACAAAAAACTGTTGAAAAAAAATTATCTAGAGCTGCAATCGAAACTCTTGCTATTATTGTCTATCATCAACCTGTTACAAGGTCCGAAATTGAGGAGATAAGAGGTGTAGCTTTTGGAACTAATACCTTGGAAATTCTGATGGAGTTAAATTGGGTTAAACATGAAGGTAGAAAAAATGTTCCAGGCAAACCAATACAATATGGAACTACAGATGAATTTTTAAGTCATTTTAATCTACAAAAATTATCTGATTTGCCAACTGTTAATGAATTAGGTTCGGCAGGCCTAATTGATACATCAAGTGTAGACTCTTCAATATTTGGAACAGGCAAATTTTTTAAAGAAAAACAAGTTGATAAAAAGGAAAATATTTATTCTGATATTGATGAAATGTTAAGTAGTACCCTTAAATCTGACGAAACTTAAAAAATCACTTTTAATAAATCAATAATAAGGTTATAAATAATTTATGAGTATAGGATTTTGGCAAATAGCAATTGTAGTAATTTTAGTAGTATTACTTTTTGGTAGAGGAAAAATCTCTAGCCTAATGGGTGATGTAGCTAAAGGGATCAAAAGTTTCAAAAAAGGAATGGCTACAGACGTTAATGATGAAGACCAAACTAAAAATATTTCAGAAAATCAAGACTCTAATAAAAAAGAATAACAAATGCCGTCAATTGGCTGGCTAGAAATACTAATCATAGTTTCAATAGCAATTATAGTCGTAGGTCCTAAAGATTTTCCTTACATGTTAAAAAAAATTGGTTCATGGATCGGTACAGCAAAGAGATATGTTCGTGATGTTCAAGGACAAGTTAGTGATTTAACAAATGAAACTTTAAATACTGATTTAGACGAAAAACCTAAGTCAGAAAATCAAGAGAAAAAAAAAGATGAGTAAAAATAAAGAGGGTAGTTTCATAAGTCATTTAACTGAATTAAGAAAAAGATTAATAAACTCATTTATATTTTTAGCTATTTTATTTGTAATTTGTTATTATTTTTCTGAGTACATTTATGGATTTTTAGTTGAACCATATGCGAATGCAGTAAAGGATGACGATACAAATAGAAGATTAATATTTACTGCTCTTCAAGAAACATTTCTAACATACTTAAAAGTTTCTTTTTTTGCTGCTTTTTTTATCACAAGCCCATTTATACTAATCCAAATTTGGAAATTTATAGCACCTGGACTGTATAATCATGAAAAGAAAGCTATAATGCCTTACTTAGTGGTAACTCCAATTCTATTCTTGCTTGGAGGAATGTTGGTTTATTATCTAATAATGCCTTTAGCTATAAAGTTCTTTTTATCCTTCGAGAGTTTAGGGGCAGCCACAAATTTACCAATTCAACTAGAAGCTAAAGTAAACGAGTATTTATCATTAGTAATGAAGCTTATTTTTGCATTTGGATTAAGTTTTCAATTACCAGTAGTATTAAGTTTATTAGCTAGAATTGGAGTTGTGAATTCTACATTTCTTAAAGAGAGAAGAAAATATGTTGTTGTAATTATATTCGCAGCAGCAGCTATTTTAACGCCACCAGATCCAATCACACAAATTGGATTAGGTATACCCTTATTAATTTTATATGAATTATCAATAATATCAGTAGGAATAATTGAAAAGAAAGCGGCAGAAAAAAATGCACAATATTAAAGATATCAGAAATGACTTCGAAAACTTTAAGGAAAAACTTAAAAATCGAAACATTGATATAAGCCTTGATAGCATAATAAGTTTAGATGAGGAAAACAGAAAGCTTATTCAAGAAAAAGAAAAATCTGAAATGGAAAAAAAGACTATTTCAAAATCCAAAGACCAAAGTTTATTTGAAAAATCAAAAGAACTCTCATTAAAAATTGAGAAAATTAACAAAAATCAAATAAAATTACAAAGGCAGATTACTGATATTTTATCTTCTATACCTAATATCCCATTAAGTGATGTCCCAATAGGACAAGATGAAAATTCTAATAAAGAAATTGAAAAAAAGGGTGAAATAAAAGATTTTAATTTTAAACCTAAATCTCATTATGAATTAGGAGATAAATTAGATATGCTTGATTTTGACCTAGCAACAAAAACAACTGGTTCTAGATTTGTATTTGTTAAAAAAGAATTAGCTCAATTAGAAAGAGCAATATCAAATTTTATGATTGATACACATACTCAAAAAAATGGTTATACAGAAATATCGCCTCCATTAATTGCAACCGCTGAAACAATGTTTGGCACTGGACAATTACCAAAATTTGAAAATGATCAGTTTGAAATCAAACTTGATGAAGGTGAAGAAAGAAAGTTTTTAATACCAACAGCTGAAGTAATTTTGACAAATATTGTAAAAAATCGAATTTTGGATAAGAAAGAATTACCTATAAGAGTTGTTGCGGCAACACCATGTTTTAGAAAAGAGGCGGGTAGTTATGGTAAAGATACCAAAGGTATGATTAGACAGCACCAGTTTTATAAAGTGGAACTTGTAAGTATTGTAGAAAACGATAAATGTTTAGAGGAGTTAGAAAGGATGTCTAACTCTGCTACAATGATATTGGATGAGTTAAAACTTCCTTATAGAAAAATTGTTTTATGTACTGGTGACATGGGTTTTAGTGCAGAAAAAACTTATGACATTGAAGTTTGGCTTCCATCTGAAAATAAGTATAGAGAAATTTCAAGCTGTTCATCTTGTGGTTCATTCCAAGCAAGAAGAATGAAAGCTAGATACAAAGGAAAAAACAATTCAAAAGAATTTGTTGGTACACTTAATGGTAGTGGATTAGCGGTTGGTAGAACTATGATTGCTATTATGGAAAATTATCAAACTGAAGATGGATCTATTTTGATACCTGATGTTCTTAAGCCATATATGCCAAATATAGATAAAATTTCTATCAATTAAGAGTTGAGTTTGAATAATAGATAGGATAAATAGCCTTAACTTAATAGGATACGATATGGATGCTGGAATTGGACAATTTATACCATTAGTTTTAATTTTTGTTATTTTCTATTTTTTTCTAATTAGACCTCAACAGAAAAAAGTCAAAGATCACAAAGCCATGGTGGAAGCACTTAAAAGAGGTGACAAAGTTATTACCTCTGGAGGAATAGTTGGTACCGTTGAAAGAATAATTGATAACGAAAAAGTTGAGGTAAAAATTTCTGATAATGTGAATGTCGAAGTTGTCAGAGCAACTGGAATTCAAGGTTTAGTCACTACCATCGAACCAAAAAAATAACATAATAAAAAAAGTGTTATACTTTTCAAAATTAAGAATAATTTCAGTAATTATTTTTACAATTATTTTTTCTTATTTTGCTTTTTCAAATTTTATTAAATTTGATGATAAATTTTTTTCAAAAAATATTAATTTAGGTTTGGATTTACAAGGAGGTTCATATTTACTTCTTGAAATAGATAATCAGCCAGTAATTACTCAAAAATTACAAGCAAAAATAATTGAACTAAAAAGATATTTTAAAGAAAAAGAAATAAGTTTAAAAAATTTTTCATTAAAAGAAAACACAATTTTGTTTGAGGCATCAGATAACGAATTTGAAAATGTTAAAAATATTTTAAATGATAAAGAAAGTGATATTAATGCATATTATCAACAATATAAATCACACGAGTTTGATGTATCAGAAAATGGAAATTTTTTTAATTTAACATATTCAAGATATGGATTAGTTTTACTAAAAAATTCCTCATTAGATCAAGCTATTGAAATTGTAAGAAGAAGAGTAGATGAAGTTGGAACGAATGAGCCCAATATTTTAAAAAGAGGAAATGATAGAATTTTAGTTGAATTACCTGGTTTAGATGACCCTAACAGAATTAAATCACTATTAGGAAAGACAGCAAATCTTACTTTTCAGTTTATTTCACAAAATAATGAAGAGTCGTTTGGAACTGAAAAATTATCTTTTGAAGATGGTTCCAGAGACGCAATAGTTGGCAAAAGGATAATTTTAAGTGGTGATAACTTAATTGATGCAAAACCAACTATGAACACAGAAACTAATGAAACAGTAGTTTCTTTTAGTTTAGATAGAGTAGGAGCTAAAAAATTCGGTAGAGCAACTAGTACTGGAGTCGGTAAACAGTTAGCAATAGTGCTAGATGGAAAAATAATTAGTGCTCCTACAATTAGAGAACCTATAATTAGTGGCTCTGGACAAATTTCTGGTGGTTTTACATTTCAATCAGCAACAGATTTAGCGTTATTATTAAGATCAGGAGCCTTACCTGCGCCTTTAAATATTATTGAAGAAAGAACAGTTGGGCCTGACTTAGGTCAAGATTCAATAGATGCTGGTATTTTATCTTTAATTATTGGTTTTTTATTGGTTATTCTATTTATGATTTATAAATATAGAACATTTGGTTTAATTGCTAATTTAGCTCTGGTTTCAAATCTTTTTTTATTAATTGGTATTTTAACTTTGTTTGAAGCAACATTAACCTTACCTGGAATTGCAGGTATTATCTTAACAGTGGGTATGGCAGTAGACGCAAATGTTCTGATTTTTGAACGTATTAAAGAAGAAACTAAAAATGAGAAAAATCCTATAATAGCCTTTGATGCTGGATATACAAAATCAAGAACAACTATTTTAGATGCCAATATCACAACATTAATTGCAGCATTCATTTTATTTTTTATGGGGTCGGGACCTGTAAAAGGTTTTTCAGTTACATTAGGTGTTGGAATATTAACTACATTGTTTTCAGTTTATTTTATAGCAAGATTATTAACTTCTTTTTATGTGGTAAGAAATAAAGAAAAGGAACAGCTATTATAAAATGACAAATATTTCTTTCAATAAATTTTATAGACAATTTAATGTATTATCATTAATTCTTATTGCTGTTTCTTTAGTATTTTTAATTTTTAAAGGATTAAATTATGGTGTTGATTTTAAAGGTGGTACATTAATTGAATTAAGAACTACAGATAAAACTAACAATATTAGTCTTATTAGAGACAGCTTTAATCAAATGAATTTAGGAGATGTATCTGTCAAAAAATTTGGCAATGAAACAGACTTTATTGTTAAATTTGAAAAGCAAAATTCAAATGATCCTGAATTTATTAAAAATATTCAGAATAAATTATCTAGCTCTATTGGCGATGTCGACTTTAGAAGAGTAGAAAATGTTGGTCCTAAAGTAAGCTCAGAACTCTTAAAATCTGGAATTATAGCTATAAGTTTGTCACTTGCAGCAATGCTATTGTATATTTGGATAAGATTTGAATGGCAATTTAGTTTAGGTGCTATTTTGGCTATATTTCATGATGTTATTATTACATTGGGTATATTTTCAATTTTTTCACTTGAGATAAATCTTTCTATAGTTGCAGCTGTTTTAACTATTGTTGGTTACTCTATGAATGATACCGTTGTAATATTTGATAGAGTGAGAGAAAATTTAAGAAAATACTCTGATATTAAAATTTTTGACTTAACAAATATTTCAATTAATGAAACTTTATCTAGAACAATTATTACCTCTGTGACTACATTATTAGCTCTGCTGTCAATTTACTTTTTTGGTGGTGAAATACTAAAAGGATTTTCATTAGCAATGATATTAGGAGTTATTTTTGGCACTTACTCTTCAATATACATCGCAAATCCTATTTTAGTTGCACTGAGTGTCAGCCAAAGAACAATAGTTAAAGAGGAAAAAGATTAATATAGGTTTTGTGCTATTACCATCGTCAGAAGCATTGGCAAAGATAGAAGCGTATTTGTTCTCGAAAATAACATAGCTGTTTTTGCAGATTTAGCTTTAACATCAGCCTCGACCTCAATAATGCCTAAAGCTTTTTTCTGATTTGGCCATATTACAAACCAAACATTAAATGCCATTATAATTCCTAACCACATGCCAATACCTATAGCAGTTGCTTTTCCACCACCAGATCCAATTCCTAGTGTCATAGCTTGATGAACATAACCGTTTAAATAAGCTAAGATCAGACCTGATACTACAGTAACTAAAGCTGCCCATCTAAACCAAAACAGAGCTGCAGGTGCTATAACTTTTCCAATAGCTGGTTTTTGTTCGTCTGGTATTTTTGCCATGTTTGGTATTTGAACAAAATTAAAATACCATAGTAAACCAATCCACATTATTGCAACAATGACGTGAATATATCTAAATAACCAACTCCAAAAAACGATGTCGATATCAAAACCACCATTTCCAAAATATAAACCTAAAAATAGCAAAACGGATAAAGCTAAAGAGATATGAACTGTTTTAGATAATGATTGTAGAATCGAAGTCATAATATTTCTAATTTATAACATTTTTAATAAAAATTTAAGCAGTTTTTTTGAACTTATTGTCCAACATTGGTTTTAAAAATTTACCTGTATAACTATCTTTAACATTAATAATTTCTTCAGGTTTACCCTCTGCTATGATATTTCCACCCTTTACACCACCATCTGGACCCATATCGACTATATAATCAGCTGTTTTGATAACATCTAAATTATGCTCGATAACAACAACAGTATTTCCAGTTGCAACAAAGGTATGTAAAATTTCTAATAATTTTTTAATATCGTGTTGATGTAGTCCTGTTGTTGGTTCATCCAATATATATATTGTTCTTCCTGTTGATCTTTTAGATAATTCTTTTGCTAATTTTATTCTTTGAGCTTCACCACCTGATAGAGTAGTGGCTTGTTGACCAATTTTTATATATCCTAATCCAACTTTCTTAAGTGTAAGCAATTTCGTTTTTATATTAGAGATGTTTTCAAAATATTCACAACCCTCATCTACTGTCATATTTAAAACGTCTGCAATACTTTTATCTTTAAATTTTATTTCTAGCGTTTCTCTATTATATCTAGTACCTTTGCATTCATCACAAGTTATATAAACATCTGGTAAAAAGTGCATTTCATACGTTATTACCCCATCTCCTTCACAAGCTTCACATCTTCCACCTTTAACGTTAAATGAAAATCTTCCAGGTTTGTAGCCTCTGCTTTTTGACTCAGGCAAATTAGTAAACCAGTCTCTTATTGGACCAAATGCTCCCGTATAAGTAGCTGGATTAGATCTAGGAGTTCTTCCAATAGGGGATTGATCTATATCAATAATTTTATCTACTAATTCAATACCTTTAAAACCTCTAAAAGGTTTTGGTATTTTTCTTGATTTGTTATTATTAAGTGTAAGATTTAGAGCGTTATAAAGTGTTTGAAGTATTAATGTTGATTTACCGCTTCCAGAAACACCAGTTACACAAGTAAAACTTCCAAGTGGAATTTTAAGATTTACATTGTTTAAATTATTACCACTTGCTCCATTAATTTCTAAAAACCTTCCATTTTTTGCTAATCTTCTAGTTCTTGGTATTGGTATGAAACTTTTGTTTGATAAGTATCTTCCAGTAATACTATCGTTATTATTTAATATATCTTTATAAGATCCTTGGGCAATTACTTCACCACCTTTGTTTCCAGCTTCTGGACCAAGATCGATTATATGATCTGCGTTTTCCATTGTTTCAGTATCATGTTCTACAACTATGACTGTATTCCCTAAATCTCTAAGTCTTTTTAATGCATTTATTAATTTAACATTATCCTTTTGATGTAAACCAATAGATGGTTCATCAAGAACATATAAAACTCCAGTTAATCCAGAACCTATCTGAGAAGCCAGTCTTATTCGCTGAGCTTCGCCACCTGATAAAGTTCCAGATTCTCTTGATAAAGTTAAGTAGTCAAGACCGACATTTAAGAGAAAATTCAATCTTTCGTTAATTTCTTTTAAAATATGCTGAGCAATTTTAAGTTGACGTTTATCTAATTTTGTCTCTAGCGATTTAAACCATTCCTTTGCGTCAAATATAGATTTTTCAGTTACTTCACTAATGTTAAGTTCATTAATTTTAACACAAAGAGCCTCATCTTTAAGTCTATGCCCATTACATCTTTCACATTTTGTATCTGATTGATATTGAGATATTTCTTCTCTTTTCCAATCACTATCAGTTTCTAAAAATCTTCTTTCTAAATTATTTACCACTCCTTCGAAAGTTTTTTTATGTGAATACTTTTCGTATCCATCATCATAAGAAAATTTGATTTCTTCTTCATCAGATCCAAATAAAATTACATCTTTAATTTTTTTTGGTAATTTAGACCACCTATCATTTAATGAGAAACCATAATGTTTCGAAATTGATGCTAAAGTTTGAGCATAGTATAAAGAGGAAGACTTTGACCAAGGCTCAATAGCTCCATCTGCTATTGTTTTCTTTTCATCGGGCACAACTAATTTTGGATCAACATTTAATTTTACACCAATACCCTCACATTCCTCGCAGGCACCATAAGGGCTATTAAAAGAAAAAAGCCTTGGTTCTATTTCTTCAATTGTAAAACCACTTTCAGGACAGGCAAACTTAGTTGAAAATATCAAATTTTCAGTCTTTCTAAATTTTTTTGGTAGTGTTTCATCTTCATATTCTACAAACATTAATCCATTTGCTAGGTTAACTGCTGTTTCAACACTTTCAGCTAACCTGTTTCCTAATGAAGCATTTAAAACAATTCTATCAACAAGAACTGCAATATCATGTTTCAATTTTTTATTTAATTCTGGAACTTCATCAATATCATAAAGCTTACTATCAACTTTAATTTTTCTAAATCCTCTTTTCTTGTAGCCAAGTATGTCTTTTCTATATTCTCCTTTTCGTCCTCTAACAACTGGTGCATACAAAAAAATTGTTGATTTTTTTGGCAGTGTTTTAATTTTATCAACAATTTGACTTATTGTTTGAGAAGTGATCGGTAGCCCTGTAAATGGAGAGTAGGGAATACCAGCTCTTGCATAAAGAACTCTCATGTAGTCATAAATTTCTGTAACTGTTGCAACTGTGGATCTTGGATTTTTTGATGTGTTTTTTTGTTCAATTGAGATCGCTGGACTTAAACCTTCTATTAAATCTACATTTGGTTTTTTCATTTTATCTAAGAACTGTCTTGCATAAGCTGATAAACTCTCAACGTATCGTCTCTGTCCTTCAGCATAAACAGTATCAAATGCTAAAGATGATTTTCCTGATCCAGATAGACCTGTGATTACTACAAATTTTTCTTTTGGAATCTCAAGCGTTATATTCTTTAAATTGTGCTCTTTTGCGCCCTTAATAACTATCTTTTTAAGCATAATTTTTGTTGCTTTAGATTAATAAAATTAATATTCAAGTTAATAAGTGATATAATAAACATTCTTAAATATTAAAATATTATGGCTGGTAGTTTAAATAAAGTATTATTAATTGGTCGTTTGGGCGCAGATCCAGAAGTCAAGCAAATGGTGAATGGCAAAAGCGTTGCAAGACTTAGTTTAGCTACAAGCCAGTCTTGGAAAGATAAAAATACAGGAGAAAAAAAAGAAAAGACTGAGTGGCATAGAATAGTGGTTTTTAACGAAGGTTTGGTAAATGTTGTTCAGCAATATTTAAAAAAAGGTGCACAAGTATACGTTGAAGGTCAACTTTCAACAAGAAAGTGGAAAGATGAACAAAGTGGTCAAGACAAATACTCAACTGAAATTTTAATTCAAGGCTATAACTCATCATTAACAATGCTTGGTGGCAGTAATCAAAATAATATTGCATCACAAGATAATAAACAAAATTTTGATGATGCGCCTGCACCAGATCAAAGTGGATTAGACGACGATATTCCATTTTAATTAATATGGAAAAAAACGAAGTTCCAAAAATAAATAATAATATTAAACCAATCTCAATGTATGATGAGATGAGTTCTTCATATTTGTCCTACGCTATGAGCGTTATAGTAAGTAGGGCATTGCCTGATATTAGAGACGGATTGAAACCTGTCCATAGAAGAATTATCTATGCCATGCACAAGGGTGGCTTTGATTGGTCAAAACAATTTAGAAAATCTGCAAGAATTGTTGGAGATGTAATAGGTAAATACCACCCTCATGGCGATCAAGCTGTTTACGACGCTCTTGTTAGAATGGTTCAAGAATTTTCAATGAGCTTACCCTTAGTAGATGGACAAGGTAATTTCGGTTCTATAGATGGCGATCCTCCTGCAGCAATGAGATATACAGAAACTAAACTTGCAAAAGTTTCACAGTTTTTAATTGATGATATAGAAAAAAATACTGTATCCTTTAAAAGTAATTACGATGAAACAGAACAAGAACCTATTGTATTGCCTGCACAATATCCAAATCTTCTCGTTAATGGCGCTGGAGGAATTGCAGTTGGAATGGCAACTAGTATACCACCTCATAATTTAGGTGAGGTTGTAGATGGAACCTTAGCATTAATTAAAAACAAAGATATTAAAATTAATGAATTAATGAAACATATACCTGGACCAGATTTTCCAACTGGTGGGTTAATAATTGGAAAAGATATTATTAAGCAAGGATACAAAACTGGAAGGGGGTCTTTTAAAATACGTGGAGAAATTTCAGTAGAAAATTTAAAAAATGGTAAAGATAGACTTGTAGTTTCATCAATACCTTACCAAATTAACAAATCTAATTTAAATGAAAGAATTGCAGAACTAGTAAGAGATAAAAAAATTGAGGGTATAAGTGATATAAGAGATGAATCAAATAGCGAAGGTATAAGAGTATCAATTGATCTTAGAAGAAATGTTGAACCTGAAACTGTTAAAAGACAGTTATATAAGTACACCTCAATAGAGTCATCTTTTGGTTTTAATTCATTAGCAATTGTTGATCAAAAACCTAAGACCTGCACTCTCAAAGATTTTTTAGAAAATTTTTTAAAATTTAGAGAAGATGTAGTTATAAAAAGAACTAAATTTGATCTTAAAAAAGCAGAGGAGAGAGTTCATATTTTATTAGGATTATCTGTTAGTGTTGAAAATATAGATAAAGTCATTAAAATTATCAGATCATCAAAAAATCCAGAAGAAGCAAAAAATTTACTATTAAAAACAACTTGGAAAATAAACAAGGCATCGAAACTTATTAAATTAGTTGATAATAAAAATTATAAAGGAAAATATGTTTTATCTAAGGATCAAGTTATATCAATATTGGAACTAAGACTTCAAAAATTAACTGCTATCGGAATTAACGAAATAGAAATCGAAATCAAAAAATTAGCTGAAGAGATTTCAAAATATAAAAAGATTATAAATTCTAAAAATGAGTTGTTAAAAGTAATAAGCAACGATCTCCAGACAATTAAAGATAAATTCTCAGTACCTAGAAGAACAAAAATTATCGATGCTGTCTTAAATTATGATATTGAAGAAACAATTCAAAAAGAGTCGGTAATAATAACAATAACGCTTCAAGGATATATTAAGAGAGGAGCCCTAAGCGGTGTGAAACAGCAAAAAAGGGGTGGAAAAGGAAAAACAGGAATTAAAACAAGAGAAGAAGACTCGGTTGTTCAAACATTATCTGTAGATACGCATACCTCATTATTATTTTTTTCTACAGAGGGTTTAGCTTATAAAGTTAAAGCTTGGAAGATACCTGAAGGATCCGCTTCATCTAAAGGTAAATCACTCTTTAATATTTTACCTTTAAAAAACCATCAATCTATAAGTTCGATTATGCCTTTTCCAGACGAAGATGTTGATAAAAAAAATATGCATATAATATTCGCAACTAGCAAGGGGAAAATTAGAAAGAATAATTTAGAAGATTTTTCATCTATTAATGCTTCTGGAAAAATTGCAATGAAATTAGACTCTGATGACAAGATTATTGGAGTAAAAATATGTACAGATGATCAAGATATAATGTTAAATACAAAATTTGGTAAATGCATAAGGTTTGAATCTAAAAAACTTAGAGTTTTTAAGGGTAGATCATCTAAAGGTATAAGAGGCATAAATCTTTCAGAACAAGATACAATTGTTTCGTTATCTATAATTGATAAAGATGATATTAAAAAAAGTAAAAGCAAGACTCGAGATGAAAAATCTGAAGTGAAAGCTAAAGAAAAATTTATCTTATCAATTACAGAAAATGGTTATGGAAAAAGAACGTCCCATTATGATTTTAGAGTTACAAATCGAGGAGGAAAGGGAATAATTGGTATAGTTAATTCCCCAAGAAACGGTAATGTATCTTCATCTTTTCCTGTTTTTGAGGGTGATCAAATATTAATTTCTACCAATAAAGGTAGAGTTATTAGAACTGCAGTTACAGAAATAAGAATTGCCGGAAGAAATACCCAAGGAGTAAGAATTATTAAATTAACTGGTGATGAAAAGGTTGTCTCTTCAATTAAATTAGATGATAATTTGGTTTAATGAAAAATATAGCTATATATCCAGGTACATTTGATCCAATAACAAACGGCCACATAGATGTCATTAAAAAAGCTCTAAAATTGGCAGACAAAATAATTGTCGGTATATCTGATGGAAATGAGAAAAATTTTTTATTTCAAATAGATGAAAGACTGAAAATTGTTTCAAAGGCTTTATATGGAGACTTGAAATTTTCAAAAAATAAAATTCAGGTTATAAAATTCAATTCTCTTACAACAGAATTGTGTAAAAAATACAATTCAAACTTAATTCTAAGAGGTTTAAGAGCTGTTTCAGATTTTGAATATGAGTTTCAACTAGCTGGAATGAATAGAAAATTAAACAATAAAGTAGAAACAGTGTTTCTTATGTCTGATGTTGAAAATCAAATTATTTCATCGAGATTTGTTAAAGAAATAGCCCTCCATAAGGGTGATTTAAAAAAATTTACAACTAAAAGTACCATCAAGTCACTGAAAGAAGCTTATGATTAAAAAAATTAGTATTTTATTTTTATCAATATTTTTATTAACAACAAATTTAAATGCAAAGGAGAATACAATGATACTAAAATTAAAAGATGGAGATTTAAAAATTGAATTATTTCCAGACGTGGCCCCAAACCATGTTAAAAGAATCACAGAACTGGCTAATAGTGGAAAATACGACGGTGTTGTTTTTCATAGAGTAATTGATGGTTTTATGGCTCAAACTGGGGATGTTCAATTTGGAAATTCAACTTCTAACGATTTTAACTTAAGCAGAGCTGGTATGGGTGGCTCAGATATGCCAGATCTCAAAGAAGAGTTTAATGATTTGCCACATGAAAGAGGAACGTTATCAATGGCAAGATCTTCAGATCCGAACAGTGCAAATAGTCAGTTCTTTATATGTTTTGGTCCTACACCGCATCTTGACAGACAATATACTGTATTTGGAAAAGTAATTGAAGGCATGGAGTTTGTTGACATGATTACAAAAGGTGATGGACCCAATGGATCTGTTTCTAACCCAGATAAAATAATTAGCTTTAAATCTGAGTAGAATTTAATGGATGGAAGATATAAAGAATTTTTCTTTTAGCGTAAAACATCAAAATAAAAATTATCGTGTTGGATTAATTCAAACACATCGTGGAGAAATTAATACCCCTGCATTTATGCCAGTAGGAACTCAAGCTACTGTTAAAGGTGTTTTTATTGATGATATTATTAAAACAGGAAGTGAAATAATTCTTTCTAACACTTATCACTTAATGATTAGACCTGGAACAGAGAGGATAAAGGCAGTTGGTGGCTTACATAATTTTATGAATTGTAAACTTCCCATTTTGACAGACTCAGGTGGTTATCAAGTGATGTCTTTGTCTAAGTTTAATAAAATTGATAGAGTTAAAGGAGCTATATTTCAATCACATATTGATGGAAAAACCTTTATTTTAAGTCCCGAGGAAAGCATCAGAGTACAAAAAAAACTTAATTCAGACATTGTTATGGTAATGGATGAGTGTCCAAAAAATACCAAAGATTATAATAAAATAAAAATTTCCATGGAATTGTCTTCAGAGTGGGCAAAAAGGTCTAAAGAAGAATTTGGAAAAAATCCTCACAAAGCGTTGTTTGGTATTGTTCAAGGGGGTTTATTCAAGGATTTAAGAAATGAGTCCCTTGATAAGTTATTAGATATAGAATTTGACGGATATGCTATTGGTGGGCTAGCAGTTGGAGAAACTCAGAAAGAAATGTTTGACGTGTTAGATTGTATTAAAGATAGACTACCAATTGATAAACCAAGATATTTAATGGGTGTAGGAACCCCTTCTGATATATTGGGAGCAGTTAAGCGTGGCATAGATATGTTTGACTGTGTTCTTCCAACAAGATCTGGAAGAACTGGTTTAGCTTTTACATGGAATGGAAGAATTCAGATAAGAAATTCTGAAAATAAATTTGATAATACACCTCTAGATAGTAATGTTACAAAGTTTGACTTAAATAAATACTCAAAAAATTATCTAAACCATCTTCACAATACCAATGAGATGCTGTCATCTATGATTTTGACATTAAATAATATAAATTTTTATCAAGAACTTATGTATGAAATTCGAAAAAATATCAAAATGGGAACTTTCGACCAGTTTCATGACAAGTATATTAATATTTTGTAAATTTTAACCATTGCCAAATATAAAAAAATCAATATAAGAATTTTCGTGTTGGGCCCTTAGCTCAGTTGGTAGAGCAATTCCCTTTTAAGGAATGGGTCGATGGTTCGAGTCCATCAGGGCTCACCAACACATTAGGCAATTGGTGGGTATTTTAATATAATTTCGTTCATCCAATTATTAATTTGTTCAATTCTTCTGTCATTTGATGGATGTGTGCTCATAAACTCAGGTGGTTCTTTCCCTTTATTTGCTTTCTTCATTCTTTCCCATATTTTAGTAGTTTCTCTTATATCGTAACCTGATAAAGACGAAAAAATTAATCCCAAATAATCAGCTTCGCTCTCTTGTTTTCTTGTAAAAGGGTTCATTATTCCAATTTGTGATAACAAGCCGACTGTATTCATACCAGTCGTTCTATTAACCTGAGATAACTTACCTCCAGTTGCAATATCTATTATTCCAGTCGTTGTATTTAATAATACTGTTCTACTTGCTCTTTCAACTGAATGTTTTGCAACAGCATGAGCAATTTCATGACCCATCACTGCTGCTAAACCATCATCATTTTTAGTAATATCTAACATCCCAGTATAAACTGCAATCTTTCCTCCAGGCATGCACCATGCATTTTTAACTTTTTTATTATCAATTAAAATAT
>CACLAY010000006.1 GCA_902604975.1 uncultured Pelagibacteraceae bacterium
TATGACATGGTCGTTCAAGGTATGGGAGGCTTGATGAGTGTAACTGGCCATCCAAACTCAGAACCAACAAGGGTTGGAACCTCTATTGGTGATATCACAGCAGGGCTTTTTACAGCAATTGGAATTAATGCAGCTTTATACGATAGACAAAAAACTGGTAAAGGAGCTTTTATAGATGTCTCTATGTTAGATTGCCAAATAGCAATTTTAGAAAATGCAATTGCAAGGTATCTTTCCAAAAATGAAATTCCAGGACCAATGGGTTCAAGACATCCATCTATTGCTCCCTTTGAAGCTTTTAAAACGAAAGATAGTTATATAATTATTGCTGCAGGAAATGATAAACTTTTTACAAAACTTTGTGACGTATTAAAAATTCCTGAAACTGCAAATGATGAAAGATTTAATTCTAATTCACTAAGATGTGAAAACATGGATCACTTAAAAGAAATTTTTGAAAAACAATTGAGCTCCAAATCTACAGATGAATGGGTTAAAGAAATGGAAGAATTGAAAATTCCATGTGGGCCAATTTTTAATATAAAACAAGCTGTAGAAAATCCTCAAATTCAAGAAAGAAATATGATTGTAAAATCATACCATAAAATTATTGGAGAATTTAAATCAGCAGGAAACCCTATCAAAATGTCTACCTACAAAGATGAAAATACAAGAGGTGATATTCCTGATTTAGATGAGCACAGGGAAAAAATAATAAAGGAATTTAGTTAATTTATTCTTGGTTTTCTGTTTCGTCTGATACAGTCTCTTCTTGATCTTTCATTTCGTCCAATGAAACATCAGACTCTTCTTCTTGCATGTCCTCAACAGTTTCAGATGAGGGTTGTTCAGCTGTATTTTGTAACTCAGCTAAATCATCTTTAGAAACTTGAATTTTTTCTGGAATTTTTCTAGCTCTCTTAGATGGAAGGATTGGCACTCCGCTCTTTGAAATTTCACCTTTGTAAAGATTTTCAAAATCATCGCCAATATCATCTTCGTCCTCTGATGTATCATCAACTTGCTCAACATGCTTTCTTAACTTGTAAACTGCAGCATCTGTTAAATCAGGAACTTTGATTGTTTCTTCAGCGATTTCTCTTAATGCTATGACAGTATTTTTGTCATTATCTCTATCTAAAGTAGGCTCTAATCCTGAGTTAAGTTGTGTAGCTCTTTCCTTTGCAACTAAAACTAATTCATAAGGACTATCTACTTTATCTATGCAATCTTCTACTGTAACTCTTGCCATGGACGGTTAGATACACCTCGATTGTGAAAAAATCAAGCAGTATTAGAGATAAACAGGATTTAATTTTTTTCTAATAGTGAAAAGTAAGGCTATAGAGCAAGCAATTGCAATTGCTGCAATAAATGCAATCTTTTCAATTGTAAATCCAGCATCTATAAAAATGCCAAATAACGCCGTTCCAAAGGCAGTTGCAAATACCATTAAAGCAGTTGTTAATGCTTTTATAGATCCAATATATTTTACACCGTAAATCTCTGCCCATGTTGATGATCCTAACAAGTTAGCTAGACCGTTTGATATTCCTACCAATCCAAGGAATAAAAAAGCAGTTTGTGGAGCATCAAAATAAATGATCACTAAAGTTCCTAAAAATAATGGAATATTCATATAGATTAGTAATTTTCTACTTGTAAACTTATCAATTAAATAACCAGCAACAATTAAAGTAATTACAGAAAAAATTGAGTAAGACATAAAAGATTGCGCAATAGTATATTCACCCCACCCTTTTGAATTAGTTACAAATGATTGATATACAAATATTCCTGTAGCTATCCATGGCATTGCCAACATATTTAATGATATAATATAAAATCTATAATCACCAAGAACTTCCATTCTTTTCCAGTTTTTAATATTGACCTCTTTTAATTTTTCATTTTGGTTACTCTCTCTGGTATCTAATTTAATATCTTTAACTAAAATGTAAGATGCCAACGGTAGGCAAATCAAAACTAGTAAAGAAAAGGATATCCATAAATCTTGCCACACGAACAGAGTTAAAAGATAAACAATTAAGACTGGCATGATAAATTCAGCAGAAGATAAACCAAACCATATAATGCTTAACGCTTTACCTCTTGATTTTGTAAAATATCTAGAAATCGTGGTTGATGCTGTGTGAGACATTAATCCTTGTCCAGAAAACCTCATTAAAAAAATTGCAACAAACAAAAAAGCAACAGACGATGTTTTGGAAAAGAAAAAAGAAGAGAATGATAGAAGTATAGTAACAAAAATTGCAAATTTAATCACATTCACATCATCAATTTTTTTTCCAATCCATATTAGAAGTAAGCTACTAAATAAAGTAGCTGATGCATAAATCGTGCCAAATTGTCCATGTGTTATAGAAAGTGTTTCTCTTATGCTAGAATTAAAAAGTCCTATAAAAAAACTCTGTCCAAAACACGAAAAAAATGTAAAAATAAAACCAAAAATAATTACTTTTAAACTTAAACTTTTAAACATATAAATAATTTATGACTTGTAATGTTGCTTTCATAGGTCTCGGGGTAATGGGTTATCCGATGGCTGGATATATATCAAAAGCTGGGCATAATGTAACTGTTTTTAATAGAACAACTGCCAAAGCTGAAAAATGGATTTCTGAATATAAAGGTAAAATGGCTTCAACGCCAAAAGAAGCTGCAGAAGGTGCTGATTTTATTTTTACATGTGTTGGTAACGATGAAGATTTGAAACAAGTAACTTTGGGAGAAAATGGTTTATATCATAGTGCTAAAGAAGGTTCGATATATGTAGATAATTCAACTGTGTCTGCAGAAGTATCTAGAGAACTTTATAATAAAGCAAAAGAAAAAGGATTTGCATTTTTAGATGCACCAATTTCTGGAGGACAATCTGGAGCTGAAGGTGGAATTCTTACAGTTATGGTTGGAGGTGACGAAGAGGTTTTCAAAAAAGCTGAACCAGTGATTGATTGCTATAGCAAGAAAGTAAAATTAATTGGTCAATCAGGAAGTGGTCAACTTACGAAAATGATGAACCAAATGTGTATTGCAGGAGTTGTTCAAGGTTTATCAGAAGCTATTAACTTTGGCATAAATGCTGGATTGGATATTGATAAGGTTATGGAAACAATTTCTAAGGGTGCTGCTCAATCTTGGCAAATGGAAAATAGATATAAAACTATGGTTGAAGATAAATTTGATTACGGTTTTGCAGTTGATTGGATGAGAAAAGATTTGAAGATTGTAATTGAAGAAGCAAAAAGAAATGGTTCACCTGTGCCAATTACAGAAATTGTTGATGAGTATTATGCGGATGTTCAAAAAATGGGTGGTAACCGTTGGGATAGCTCTAGTTTAATTGCTAGACTCAAGAAAAAAAAGTAATCCAATGTCAAATGCCGTCCCATACTATGAGGACTTTTCTGAAATAAAGAAAAAAATTTGGTCAATGCTTAATAATGCAGTGACTAATAGATCATCACCTTTTCGAATTCCAGTTTTTGTTTGTGGTGATCAGTCAGATTTTGATGGAAGAATTGTAGTTCTTAGAAAATCAGATCAATCAAATAATATAATTCAATTTCACAGCGATATTAGATCAGACAAAATTCCAAAATTAAAAAAAAATAATAATGCTGCTTTAATTTTTTATGATAAAGAGGAAAAAATTCAACTAAGAGTAAAAGTAAATTGCATAATCAACCATAATAATAAAATCACAGAACAATCTTGGTTAAATACAGCTCATGTAAGTCGTAAATGTTATTTAGTAAACAATGGACCAGGAACAGAAACGGATGAACCAAGTTCAGGTTTAAGTGAAGACATTGAAAAATCAGGCTTTACCATGGAACAAAGTGAAGAAGGTTATAAAAACTTTACAGTAATACAATGTAATATTGAAAGTATTGAATGGCTTTATCTCGCAGCAAAAGGCCATAGAAGAGCAAGATTTGATATTTCAAATAATAAACAAAACTGGCTAGTTCCATAAAAATGCTAAGTGGATTTATTATTGCTATAGCGCTTGTTTTAGGGGGATTGGCAGTAATGAGGTTTGGCATTTTTCAAATTAGAAAATTTAAAAAAGGCGAAACCAAAGTTTCTAAGAAAATTAGTGAGCAAATCGCATTTGTGGTATTTTTTCTAATAATTTTAGGACTTATTATTTACTCAGTTAATGACCTTCTTTTCTGAAGATCAGTTAAGGATTAACTAAAAATATCCTGTATCATTAATGTCTTGCTTGGGAGTATTTTTTTAAGATCTTTTCTTTTGTATTTACTTAATTTTTCGTAAAATTCATCCAATGTCATACCAAAAGTATTTTTAAAACTAGTTTGCCAATTCCAGCCTGAGGGTTGTTTAGCCCTTTGTATCCAGAATTCTCTAAAAACTAACTCAAATGCTTCTTCTTCAGAAAGATTATTTTTTTTTAATTCGTTAACTAAAGCCAGCAATATGAATGCAGAGCCAGCATAATTACTATCAAATCCATTTTTTTGTGGTGATGTCTTATGTTGTTCGTATAAATTAGGTTCTTTGGTAACCTTTTTAATACTCCATCTTTTTCTCTCTTGAATGTCGCTCTTTAAAAGGTCTTTTTTGTAATATTGCCTTGAATAGATCTCTTCTAAAACTTTAGCACCTCCCTCTACCAACCATTTTGCACTGTTGTTAGACAGACACCCAACTCTGTGAGAAAGTGCTCTTTGATAAACATGAAAATACTCATGAACAATAACAGTGTAAGTACGAATTTTATTAATTGAACTTGTCCAATCTTGTGGAAATATATCTAGTTGCATCCATGGTTCAGGTGAATTACATCCTTCAATACCTGAGTATTTCATATTAATACGCTTTTCTGGAAAAGGATTTTTTGTGCTTTTCCATGCATAGATATCCATATTATAGCCCTGTTTCATGTTAGTTAATTTCATATTATTCTTAACCCAATCGTTAGTGTTCTCATTTATAGGCATAACTTCTTGCACAATATTCATTATGTTTTTGAATTCAGTAACCCATTTCTTTGGTAAATTTTCATGCAAATTATATTTAAACTTAAATTTTTCTACGGCAACTACTGAAGTAGAGTAAAAAATTAAAGTGATTAAAACTATAAATATTTTTCTCATTTTAATTAATTTGTTTAATTAATAATTTACTTTATCTAAAATATTTCCTTCAACACCATGAACAAAGTAACCTTCATTATCTTTTTTCATATTTCTTGTGGAACAACTTGATGCAAATCTCCACTTCCATTTATATTTCCCTGCTTTTTTTAATTTTCTAATGATATGTAGAAAATTAGGATGTTCATATTTTCCAAGTTCAAATAAGCAAAATACTTTATAGGGATCATAAGGATCCTCTCTAGTAGGAGTGAGATAAACTGAGTCCATAAATTGAGGGCACTTATCTATATTGTGGGCATAAATCTTTCCAATTCTAGGGCTACTAGGATTTACTGAATTTAACATTGTTCTTTGATCATAGTTTTTTAAATGACTACTATGGCTCTTAAGATTTGATGATTTAATCCAGGGCATACAATTTGCCCCCATTCCTTGAGTATGAAGTAATTCATGCAATGCTATTGCAGCTTTTCGTTTATCAGTTCTTACACTTTTATTTCTTAAGAAAATGGAACCAAAACCTACACCAGCCTCACCACCATCAACACTATTGATATCGGCAAAATTAAAATAAACTTTTTTATTATTTGTTTGACCTTTTTTGAAATACAGAAAAGGAGTTATGTCGTTATTTGCCCATTTATGAAGCTGTTTAAAATTTTTATCCATTCGTATAAATGTGATATCTAATTTTCCATCTTCTCTATAATCCAATTTATATTTCCTTGGTATTTTGTCTCCTTTTTTATTTTTACTCGTAGCTATGCTCATCATTTCATTCATACTCAAAATAATTTTTTCCATTTTGCCATTGATATCAAGCTCTCTGTCTTCGCTATCTTTAGCTAATAAATAATTGAAATGAATTTGATAATCATCTGTTACATCAGGCTGATCCTCAAAATATCTTCCAGCTTTTTCATCTGATGCAAAAACGGCATTTGAAAATAGGGAAAATACTATTATTAATATTTTAATCATTTAGATATGTTTTTATCATTTAATTTTATCATCGCTTTTCCTGGAGCAAAAGTATAATCGTTATCATCCATTAATTTTCCATTTTTCATATTATATAATTTCCAATTAAATTTAAGATTGCTATTTTGTTTTTTTCCTAATTTTAAAATTGTTAATTCAATTTTTCTAGGTTTACCTCCAGAAGACCCTACAAAAGACCTAGTTTCTCCCTCTTTCCAAATTCCCAAAGGAAATTTACATCCATTTTCAATTATTCTACCACCACGTCTACTATCCCAAATTCTTCCTATGCATTGTCCATCATTTGTTATGGTGAATAGCTGAGTTTTAAGTCCACTTTGTCCTTTTCTTGTTCTTTTATAAACTTTTATTTTTTCTCCAGTATTTGGATGGTCCCAGTTCTCTGGGCCTTCAATTTTCTTTTTTTTCTTTTCACCAAATACCAAATTAGTTTTTGAAAATTTAATTTCAGTATCATTTCTAATTTTACCACCCGTAAACAACTCTAAAGGTATAAATCTTTCGAATGCGTGCAAGAATTGTGGAAATAAAGCTATAAAAATTATCAGCAATATTTTCATCTCTAGAAATTTTTGAAATCTTTATATAAATTATATGTGCACCAAGTTCTTTTCTTTTTAATTTTATTTAGTTTTTTATGAGAATATCGATCTCTCCATTCATAATTACTATCAGGAGAAATACCTCGACCAACTTCTGCAGCCATTGCACATTTTAAGTAAACAGGATTAAATGGTGTACTAGAAGTCGGTTCTAAAAAAACAGAATCTTTAAAATCAGGACAAGTAGGATCTTTATGATTATACAATCCGCCCAAACTATACTTATCTCCCCCGTCAGGCCCTCCAATTATTGTCCCAAACTTGTGTGATTTTTTAGCTCCTTTTATGCATGGCCAAGCAAATCCATTTACATGCATTAATTCGTGTAACGTAATAAGAATTCTTTTTCTAGCACTTGGATTATGTTTGTTTTTTAAAAAGATGTATCCATGGTGAACAGCGCCTTGTCCACCATCTCTATGACCTACATCAACCCAAGCAAAGTACAATTTATTAGGATTATTAAATCCTAATTTTGTCAAATATGCATCAGGGTATTCCATATTATAGTTTCCTTTATATTGTTTATCCAATCTAACAAAAGAAATATCCATTTTGCCATCTTCCCTTAAGTCATACCTAAACTTCTGATTACCCTTTGTCATTTCGAGCACTTTTTCATTGGCCTCTAATAACTCCTTCTCCATTTTTCCATTGATATCCCATTCTCTATCCTCGCTATTTTTGTTTAAGAGATAAATGAAATGAACTTGAGGTTCATCAGTAACATCTGGTTGATCTTCAAAATATCTTCCAGCTTTTTCATCTGATGCAAAAGAGAAGGATGAAAATAAAAATATTATAAAAAATATAATTATTTTTTTCATTTTTTTAAAATACAGATTTAGAATATTTTTTCCAGTTTTCTTGATATCTAATAGCATTTTGTTTTACTGCTTCAATTTCATCATCAGTTAACTGACGAATAATTTTTCCAGGTGAACCCATTACTAACGAATTATCAGGAATTTCCTTATTCTCTGTAATTAATGATTTTGCACCAATAATACAATTCTTTCCTATTTTGGCTTTATTAAGTACAACAGCCCCTATTCCAATTAAAGAGTTGTCATCAATTGTACAACCATGGAGCATTACTAAATGACCTATAGTTACATTCTTCCCAATTTTTAATGGATAACCTGGATCTGTATGTAAAACACTTCCATCTTGTACATTTGAACCTTCTCCAATATGTATATTTTCAATGTCACCTCTTAGTGTTGCATTAAACCAGACACTAGAGTTTTTCTCTAATGTTACATCACCAATTATAACAGCGTTTGGTGCTACCCAATTTTCGCCAAGGTTTTTTGGTTTTTTATCTTTTAAATCGTAAAACATAAATTATATAGTCTTTTAACATGGCATTAACTAAAACACCAATATGTGACTTCGGCAAAAAAGCTTATAACTTTGAACTCAAATCTATAGATAATAAAATAATTTCCTTGAATGATGCAAAGGGTGAAAATGGAACACTAATAATGTTTATCTGTAATCACTGTCCATATGTATTGGCTGTCATAAATAATGTTGTCGAAGATTGTAAAGAATTAGAAAATAATGGAGTTAAATCTATAGCAATAATGTCAAATGATCCAAAAAGATATGAAGAAGACTCATTTGATAATATGATTAAATTTTCAAAAAATCATAATTTTAATTTTCCATATGTAATAGATGAAACACAAGAAGTAGCAAAAACTTATGGTGCGGTCTGCACTCCAGATTTTTTTGGATACAATAAAAATCTTGAACTTCAATATAGAGGAAGAATAAGAGAGTTAAAAAATTTGAAACCAACAGAAAATGGAGATAGTGAACTTAAAAATGCAATGAAAATGATTGCAAAATCAAACAATGGTCCAAAAGAACAGTTTCCTAGCATGGGCTGCAGCATTAAATGGTTTTAATAACCTATGTATTTAGTCATAACTAGATCTTTTCCACCAGAATTAGGAGGCATGCAAAACCTAATGTGGGGACTTTCGAGATCTCTCTCAAAACTAAACCTTATAAAAGTTTTTGCAGATTATCATGAAAATCATGAAGAGTTTGATAAATCAGTTTCATTTTCAATAGAAAGAGTAAGTGGAATTAAGCTTATTAGAAAATATAGAAAATCATATATGATTAATGATTATCTTGAACAAAATAATAAGGTACAATGTATTATCGCTGACCATTGGAAAAGTTTGGAGCTTATAAAAACAAATAAAAAAAAAATCTGCTTAATTCATTCAAAAGAAATTAATCACACAAAAGGTTCAAGTTTAAATAAAAAAGTATTATCAGTTCTAAATAATGTTGATCATATTGTAGCAAATTCAAATTATACGAAAAATTTAGCAATAGATTTGGGTATTGAGAAAAAAAAAATTGTTATAATTAACCCTGGAATTGACCAAGTCAGTGAGGTTCCTGAGAAATATTTGAATGAGGCAGAAGAAATACTTAAAGGCAAAAAATATAGAATAATTACAGTTTCTAGATTCGATAAAAGAAAAAATCATGAAAAAGTAATTATGGCTGTTAGAAATCTAAAAGAAATTTATCCAGAAATTGTCTATACATGTATCGGATACGGTGAGGAGGAGGAAAAATTAAAAAAATTAGTAATTGAACTTAAATTAGAAGAACAAGTAACTTTCTTAAAAGATATTCCTTCAGATCTAAAAAATGCTCTTATCGTAAAATCAGATATTTTTGTAATGCCTTCAGTAATTTATAAAAAATCTGTTGAGGGATTTGGTATTGCTTATGTAGAAGCTGCACAATATGGAATCCCATCTATTGGGGGTAAAGATGGAGGTGCCTCTGATGCAATAATCCATGAAAAAACTGGCTTGATATGTGATGGAAATAAACTTGAGGATATCTATTCAAGTATAGAGAAACTTTTTAAAGATAATAAGTATTTAGAATACGGAAAAGAGGCAAAAATTAATGCTGAAAACTTCCTTTGGGATAGAATAATTGAAAATTATAAAAGAATCTTATAGAATTTAGTTATGATAGCGAAATTTAATAATATTTTTTACTTAATTATTTTTGTTGCGCATTTTATAGCGATAACAGCATATTGTTTTCAAACAATTGTAGGAACCAAAAAATTTATGGATAAGTTTGGTATAGATCACAGTGCAGCTGTAATGGTTAGATTTGTTGGAGCGCTAATGCTTGGTTGGGTAATAATGGCTATTTATATAATGTTTGTAAGACCAAATGGAGTTGAAGGTACTTGGGCATTTTTTAATTTAATATTTATTATACATGCATGCGTTTTAGGAACAAATTTCTACTCGCTTAAGATTGATAAAACTGGTTTAAATGAAAAAGTTACAAATGAAGGAATTATAGCGCCTGCAGTCTTTTTAATTATGATGGCTATACTTTGTTACGGTTTATCAGATAAAATTTATATTAATTAAACAAAACTTAATACTTCTTTTGCTACTCTTGCTCCACTTCTATCAGCTCCGTGGACTGTTCCATAATTTTTTGCTGTAGCTTCCCCTGCAAAAAAAAGTTTATCTGCAACTGAAGTTTTAATATTTTTTCTTAAATTAGCTTTTCCTGGTGTTGCTGAGGCCCAAGCGCCCAATACAAATGGATTTTTACCCCAACTAGTCATATGTCCTTTCACAAAAAATTTATCAAAATCAGATCCAAAAGTATCTCGTAAGGTTTGTAAAACGAAATCTATACCTGCCTTGCTTCCTGCTTTTTCTAAATCTTTTGCAAATTCTCCACCCACATCAAAATATGATATTTTAGAGTCATGCAAATTCATCGTTGAACAGTATCCCTCTGGAGATTTAAGGCCTTTAGTTGTAATTTTTGGGGTAAAATACATGTCTGGTTTTACTTTATACTCTTTATAAAAATCATCTTTTAACTGTAATGTTACATGATTATAATTTGAACAGGAAAAAGCATCATAAGCTTCGTACTTTTCAATAGGTAGTGCCGGCGTAAATTTAATTTTTCCTGAATTAAATGCTGAGGTAGAAACTGTTATAACGCAGGCTTTTGCACTTATAGTTCCTTTGTTTGTGACTACCTTAACTCCATTGCCATCCCATTTAACCTCATTAACAGTTGTTTGTAGTTGAACTGGCACATTTTTTCTATAATGAGCAAGTAAAGCGCCATATCCTTGTTTTACAAATCCATCACCACCCTGACTACCTTCGCCATAACTTTCCCAATTAAGTTTACCATCAGCAGCTGTATATTGATCTATATCTTTTCCAGACTCACAAGGAAATCTTATTTGATGTGCTGTTGCAAACCATTCATTTTCTAACCATTTTTCTTTTATTTTATTACTTAAAGGAATGTCATCTTTTGTTTTATTTTTTAACTTTCCTAACTTCTTGTACAATCCATAAAGTTTCATTCCCTTAATTTTTTTTTGACCGTCATAAATCATGACTGTGTCTGGATCTTTATAAATATCAAATATATCTTTTTGTTTCTTTCCATACTTTGCAATTTGATTAAAATTAAAATTATGTAACCAATGCGCTCCAAGATCATACGGAACACCAAATATCGAGGTGTTTGTAAAACATCGCCCACCCTTTCTGCTCATTGCATCAAGACAAACAACTGATTTTCCTTTTTTCATTAATTCAGCTGTTACTGATAATCCCGAGGAACCACCACCAATTACAACAACATCTGGATTTGATTGTGAAAATGAAATTTTTGGTATGGCTGCAAATGCTAATGCTGATAGTGATGTTTTTAAAAATCGCCTTCTAGATATCATTTTTTTATTATAGATTTATAAAAATGCCAGACAACTATTAAAATTGTCGTTAAAAGAATACACAATGTAAGTGTTCTGTCCCATAGAAACTCCCATGATCCGTTGCTTAATAGCAAAGATCGTCTTAAATTTTCCTCCATAAGGCCTCCTAGAACAAAAGCGAGTATTAAAGGTGGCATTGGAAAATCATAAAGGCGCATAAAAGTTGCGACAACAGCAATTCCTATCATTAAATAAATATCAAAGTTATTAAATGACATTACATAAATTCCAGTAATAGAAAAAAATAGGATTAACGGGATTAAATAATTTTTTGGAACCGCAAGGATTCTTGCAATGTATGGAATTAGAGGTAAATTTAAAATTAATAAAATTACCATCCCTATATACATTGACATAATGATAGACCAAAAAATTTCTGGATTAGTCATATAAAGTCTTGGTCCAGGCTGAACACCAAATCCTAATAAAGCCCCCAACATAACTGCGGTTGTTCCACTGCCTGGTATACCTAAGGTAAGCATGGGTACAAATGATCCTGAACAAGCTGCATTATTGGCGGTTTCAGGAGCTGATAAACCATTAACACTTCCTTTACCAAATTTTTCTTTTTCTTCGTCGTTAACTACATTTCTTTCCATTCCATAAGCTAAGAAAGATGCAATTGTTGCACCAGCACCTGGTAATACGCCAATTAAAAAACCTATTATTGATGATCTAGGAATTGTTTTATACATTTTTGATCTTTCTTCTTTATTAATTTTAATCGAACCTAGCTCAGTTAGTGACACTTGCTTAGCAGCGCTTGTGGGGTCATTTCTCTTTAAAATTATGGTTAAAGCTTCACTCATTGCAAAGGTTGCCATAACAACAAGAACAAAGCTAATTCCATCCGTTAAATTCATATTATTAAATGTAAATCTAGTAATATCTGATAAGCTATCTTGTCCAACAGATGCTAGCATTAATCCTAGCACTACCATCATCATTGCTTTTAAAAATTGACCTTTTGAAGAAAAAGCTGCAATTGCAGTTAAACCTAAAATCATTAAAGCAAAGTAATCTGGTGATCTAAATGATAAACTTACCTTAGATAAACTGGGTGCCATAAACAAAAGATATATTGCAGATAATGTTCCACCAGCAAAAGAACTCCAAGCAGCAATTGCTAAAGCCTTACCTGCCTTTCCTTGTTGTGCCATTGGGTAACCATCAAACGAGGTAGCAACTGTCCCTGGAACACCCGGTGCGTTTAAAAGTATTGATGATGTAGAACCTCCAAATACTGCACCATAGTAAACTCCTGCCATTAATATTAAACCAGTTGCTGGATCAAAACCATAAGTAATTGGTATCATTAAAGCTATCGCTGTCATTGGACCAAGTCCTGGCAACATTCCAATAATTGTTCCAAAAAAACAACCAACCATTACCATTAAAATATTTTGAAAAGTAAGAGCTGTTGTTAAACCAATTAGAATCCCCTCTATCATCCCATTACTCCAATTGATTGTAAGAATGGATCTCTTAAATAAATATCAAGAACGCCATGAAGCAAATACATAAAGGCTGCTACAAAAGGAAAAGATAATAAAAACATTAAGACCCATCTTCTCTCTCCTAAAAAATAATATGATGAGAACAAAAATAAGGATGTTGTTAAAAAATAACCAACTTTTAAGATTGTAGCACCATAAATTATTGCAATAACAATAAGTATCGCTGTTTTTTTATATTCTAGAGTTTTATGTTGTACTTTTATTGTATTTGGGTCTGGTAAAATTAGTTTTAATCCAGAGAAAAAAAGGCCTGCATAACCTAGATAAATTGGAAATGTTCTTGCATTAAAGGGAGCATTTTCATCGAATGCAAAAACTTGAATTTGATAAGCTGTATATAAATAAAATGCTGAAAATATAAAAAAGAGCAGTGATATAACTTTAGTAGTATTTATATTCACTGCTCTAATATTTAATAATCGTAAAGATTATATAACTCCTAATTTTTTCATAAGAGCTGTCATTTCTTCAGTTTGTTTTTCTAAGAAAGATACAAACTTACCTTCTGGATTGTAAATATTAACCCATGCATTTCTTGCTCTAACAGTTTCCCATTCAGAAGTCTTTTGTACATCGCCTAACATTTTAGCAATTTTTGATTTATCTGCGCTACTCATTCCTGGAGGTCCAAAGAAACCTCTCCAGTTAACAAATTGTACATCATAACCCTGTTCTTTAAGAGTTGGAGCATCCGGAGCATCAGAAACTCTTGAAGGGGCTGTGATACCAATAATTCTTACTTGATCTCTTGCACCCATAAGCTCACCTAAACCTGTAGAGATTATTTGTGTTTCTCCAGATAAAAGTCCAGCTAAAGCTTTTCCACCAGCGTCATAAGGAATATAAGCAACATCATTTGGATTAGCACCAGCAGCTTGGAAAGCTAAAGCACCAATTAAATGGTCCATACTTCCTCTTACTGATCCACCTGCCATTTTAATAGAACTTGCATCTTTTTTGTATGCATCAACAACATCTTTAAAATTTTTATAAGGTGAATTTTTAGCAACTGCTATTGCACCGTAATCTCCAATAACACCAGCTATTGGCACAACATCTTTATAAGATAAAGTTCCACTTCCACTTACATAACCTTTGTGTCTTGTAATTGATCTTAATACTAATGGTGTTGATTGAACTAAGACTGTATTTGCAGGCTTATTATTAATCATGTAAGCTAATGCTTTTCCACCACCACCACCTGACATATTTTCGAATGATGCACTTTTTAACATACCAGCTTTTGTTAAAGCTTCTCCAGTACCTCTAGCAGTTCCATCCCAACCACCTCCGGCACCACCACCAATAACAAAGTGCAATTTATCAATTGCTATTGAACTGGTTGTTGTTGCTGAAAGTACAAGAATTGCTGAGAATAAAACTGAAATTATTGATTTAATTAGTTTCATTATTTTTTCTCCTATTATAATTATAGTTAGTAATTAAACATAAATTAAAATTCAGTGTCAATAAAGATTTATTATTTAAATATTAAACGTGATTCCATTTAAAAAATTATTAAATGAGCTCAAAATTAGTTATAAGGCTTTAATCATAGGGGTAGTAGGAGGTTATATTGGTACTCTAATTGGTCTTCCTTTGCCTTGGTTACTAGGTGCTTTAGGCTTAAATCTTTGCGTTGCTTTTACTAATTTTAAAATTGAGTTCTCAACAAAATTACTTAATCCAGTTTTTCTGATGGTTGGTATTATTTTAGGTGGAACGTTGAATGTATCTTTATTATATAAAATTCATTTATGGATATTCTCATCTATGGCAATGATTGTTTGCACTGTAGTGAGTACTATTTTGGCAGGTTATTATTTTGTTAAAGTTTGCAAGTTTGATAAGTTTATTGCAACTCTTGCTGCTCTACCAGGTGCATTTGTCCCGATAGCTGCAGCACTTTTAGAGTATGGAAAAAAAGAAAATCATAAACAAGTTTTAATTCCTCAGGCTACAAGAGTTATATTTATTGTAAGTTTTGTACCTATATTATTTATTAGCAAGTTAGGATTTTCTGAAATTGCAGGATATAATTACGAAAATATTTACGATCTAAGATATTTTTTAGAAATTATTTTTTTAATAGTCATTTGTTATTTATTTTCTAAATTGCTCAAAAAATTTAATATCCCTTCACCTATACTTGTTGGTGCTATGGCCTTATCTGGTTTATTTTATACTTTTGAGATTGTTAACTCTAGATTCCCAGATACAGTAATAAATATAGCATTCATTTTTTTGGGTACTGCTCTTGGAAGTAGATTAAATGGATTAAAACTTAAAGAATTATTTTTTTATATTTTTCATGGAATAATTGTGTGCTCAATATTAGTTGTTGTTGCTATGGTTACGGCATACCTTCTTCAGTATTTAGGATTTGATTTTATTCCAACTTTTTTAAGTTTTGCTCCAGGAGGAATTCATGAAATGGTTGTGATTAGTGTTGCCTATAATATTGATCCAATTTTTGTAAGTTATCATCATTTTTTAAGAATATTGATAATTGTAGCTTTTTTACCTTTTTTGCTAAAAAAATTCAGTAACAACTCAATTAAAAAGACAAATTTTAAATAAAATCAAATATTAACTTTGTACTGCTGACAAGAATTAAACCATAGATAATGTTATAAAACAAATTTTCCTCTATAATTTTAAGCAATTGATAACCAATAAATATTCCAATTAAAGCTAGTGGAAAAAGAGATACTGATTGAAACAATGTATCAAAATTCATCATTGATAGATAAATATACAAAGGTAGCTTTATTAAGTTAACACAACTAAAAAAGATTATTCTAGTTCCTACATAAATTTCTTTTTTTAACCTTAGTGGAAGTAAATAAAGACTTGTGGGTGTTCCACCAGCATGTACACAAAAACTGGAAAATCCTGCAATAGAAGAACAAATTGCACCCTTCAAAAAGTTCTGCTTGGCTGGAACTGTGTTTTCTTTTTTAAACAAAAAATAATGTCCAGCAAATAAAAATCCCATTATTCCAACTATTAATTTAAGTAAATCCTCTGAAAAATGATTGAAAGATAGAGAACCAATTACAATTCCCAGTGCCGCAAATGGGACAATCACTTTCAATATACTAAAATTAAACTCTCTTCTAAATCTGTAAACAGCAATCATGTCTGAAAAAATTAAAATAGGTAGAATTATTGCTAATGCTTGCTGTAACGGCATTACAACTGTCATCAATGGAACTGATATTAATGATATAGAACCTCCTAAACCTGACTTTGCAATACCGTACAAAATTATTGCAGGAACCACACTTATTAAAAAAAGGAAATTTATTTCCATTAATTTAAAGATTTTATTAAATATTCAAAAACTTTTTCTGGAGATAATTTATTTAAATCTGTTACTTGGATAGCTTTAAAATTTTGTCTTTCTATACTTACTTTATATGCAGTGGTGTGAGAACCAAATAAAGCTAAGCCTTTAGTCTCCAAATGTGCAGCCATATGTGCTGGTCCGGTATCATTTGCTACAACAAAAGAACTTTCTTTTATTAATGTAGCAAGCTCAGAAATATCTAAAGATCTATTTTCTTTTAAAATTGAAATAGCATTAATTTCATTTGCCATATTAATCTCATCAGGACCAGGAGCCACTATGATTTTATATTCATCTTTAAATTTATTCTTAATTAAATCTATAAGTTTATTATAATTAGGCCATTTTTTAATCTGTAAATGTGGAGAGCAAAAAGGAAATAAAATTATATATTTATCTAAATCAAATTCCTTTTTTATATTATCTATATTAGAACAAGCCCATTTAAAATCAGGTAACATTGTTTTATTTGTTGTCAGTCCTGAAGAATCTAATTGATGTTTAAATCGATCTAATACTGGTTTTTTATCAAATTCCTCTTTTGACTGATCCTTTGGTAAGGTGGTTTCTGATGATGACCAAATTGCACTATCTGCACTTGGAAATAGTATTCTTTTATAAAAGCTTGATCTTGAGGAATTTTGTAAATCAAAAACTTTTTGAAATTTATA
This sequence comes from uncultured Pelagibacteraceae bacterium, assembly GCA_902604975.1. GTDB lineage: Bacteria > Pseudomonadota > Alphaproteobacteria > Pelagibacterales > Pelagibacteraceae > Pelagibacter. The sequence goes on from CACLAY010000006.1 coordinate 17,117, forward strand.
TTTTTTTAATTCACGCATCAGGCTAAACAAATAAATTAGATTAAATCTTGATAATCTCTTATCCAAAATTATGTCCTCTAAACATGGATTTTTTTTGAAAAGATCAATGTAAGGCTTTGATGTTAATAAATAGACTTTATCATCTTTGTGAAAATCAGAAATATCTTGAATTGCACCACTCGCTTGCGCTATATCACCTAAAGATCCATGTTTAATTATAAGAATATTAGACATATTTTTAACAACTTAACACACTATGTTTATATATGAATAAAATTTTAGTTGAAGTATCTGTAGGTGAACTTTTAGATAAAATTTCAATTTTAGAAATCAAAAAAGAAAAAATTAAGGATCTTGAGAAACTTAAATTTATAAATGATGAATATAGTGTACTGAAAGATCAATTAAATAATAATGTTAAATCAGATGAAAAACTAAGTGAATTATTCAATTCGTTAAAAGAAATTAATTCAAAACTCTGGGTTATTGAAGATAATAAAAGATTATGTGAAAAAAATTCTGATTTTGGTGAAAAATTTATAAAACTCTCAAGAGATGTGCACTTTTTAAATGATGACAGAGCAAAACTAAAACTAGAAGTGAATAATTATACAGGCTCTAAAATTAAAGAGATTAAAGAATATACAAGCTACTAATTATTAAGTGAGGGATAAATCTTCAATAAAATACATATTGAGTTTATCTATACCAATATTTTTTGCTAACCTTGCAATACCTCTAGTTGGAATTGTTGATACGACATTAATGGGAAATATGAGTAATCAAGGTTATCTCACTGCTACAAGTATAGCATCCAGTTTTTTTTCATTATTATTTTGGAGTTTTGGTTTTTTAAGAATGGGAACTGTTGGCCTTGTAAGTCAATCATTTGGAAGAAATGATTATAAAAGTATCTCAAATATAGTTTTTAGAAATCTTTTATTTGTGATTTCAATATCAATTTTATTAATACTATTCCAAAAACAATTATTAAATTTATGTCTAATATTTTTTGATCTATCGCTTGATACAGAAAAAAAATTCAATGATTATTTTAATATAAGAATTTACTCATCTTTTTTTGAATTGGCAATTTATATTGTTGTAGGTTTATTTATTGGATTACAAAAGACAAAAATTTCAAGTGTTGCAATTGTTTTATTGTCTATTCTAAATATTTTTTTTAGCTCTATTTTAGTATTAAAATTCAATTTAAATATTAAAGGTGTCGCATATGGAACTTTGCTTGCCACAGGAATAACATCATTTTTATTTTTATTTTATGTTTTCTATTATTTAAGAAAATATGTATCTTTAAACTTTAATATTAAGGAAATTGTAAATACCTCAAAATTAAAAAATTTATTAGAAATAAATTTAAATATATTTTTAAGAACTATTTTATTAACTTTTTCTTTTTTTTGGTTTACTTATCTAGGTGGGAGAATTGGCGAAGAATTTATTGCAGCTAATACAATTTTAATAAATCTTATATTTTTATCTGCATTTATTTTAGATGCTTATGCATTTTCAACTGAAGGTATAGTTGGATATTCTATTGGTAAAAAAAATAAAATACTTTTTACAAAAATAGTTAAAAACTCTTTTATTTTGAGTTCTTTAACTGGAATTTTGATTTCTCTGTTTTACCTGCTTTTCAAAAATTCATTTATAGATTTTATGACTGACATAGAGAATGTGAGAGACATTAGTTATCAGTATTCATTTTGGTTAGTGCTTCTGCCTTTTGTTTCATCTTTTTGTTACCAATTAGATGGAATATTTATTGGAGCATCTCAAACACAAGAGCTGAGAAATGCCATGTTTATCTCTGTTGTTATTCATTTAATAAGTTCATTTATGCTTGTTGAAGGGTTTGGTAATCAAGGTTTATGGATTTCACTCACTATATTTTTGATTTTACGAGCTCTCACATTAGTTATTTATTTTAATAGAATTTACTTAAAAATTTAAATTAGTTATTTAAGGCTTGGAATAACTTTTCTTAAATCCATAGCTATTTTTGGAATTATATTTGAATATATAATTCCTTTACCAGCTTTCTTAAGAGCCATTATTTTACCATCGGGTGAAATAATAACTGTATGCCCAAAAGTTTCTCTTTTAATCGTATTTCTTCCTGTTTGATTAGGTGCAAAGATATAACAAAAATTTTCAATTGCTCTTGCTTTTAATAAAGTTAACCAATGTCTTTGACCAGTTGTTTTAGTAAATGCAGATGGAACAGCTATAAAACTTAGATTTCTTTTTGACAAGTTTCTATAAAGTTCTGGAAATCTTAAATCATAACAAATTGAAAGACCTATTTTTCCCCAGGGCAATTTAGCAGATACTAATTTTTTACCTGCCTTAAATACTTTACTTTCTTTATGTTGTTCTTTTTTTGAAACTTTAACATCAAACATATTTATTTTATCATAATAGGCATTTATTTTACCCTTAGGTCCAATAAGAATAGATCTATTTCTTAATTTGCTTTTTTCTTTAATGCACATTGAGCCAAGAAGTATCCATTTCCTCTTTGTTTTGGCTATAATTTTTACCTTATTTATTATTGGATCATGTTTCATTTCATATGAATATTTAAATAAATTATTTTTGTCAGCAGACATCAATGAAGAAGTTTCTGGGGTAATTATTAAGTCTGCTTTATTTGCAATTGCTTGATTAATATATTTTACAATATCTTTAAAATTTTTATTATAATCTTCCCCACTAGATAATTGAATACAGGCTACTTTCATGTTTGAAATCCGTATTTTTTTTCTAAATACTTTATAATATTGTGAATTATAAATGTAATAAACAAATAAATTATTCCTGCTGTAATAAAAGCCTCAAAAGGTTTAAAAGTTAAAACATTTACTTTTCTAGCTTCACCCATTAAATCCATAATTGTTATAACACTTGCAAGAGAGGTGCCTTTAAGCATTAATATTATTTCATTCCCATATGCTGGAAGTGATTGTTTTATCGCTATGGGCAATTGAATTCTGTAGAAAGTTATTTTTTTTGTTACACCTAAACTTTGAGCGGCTTCAATGTAACCTTTTTTAATTGTCTGAAATGCTGATCTTAGTATTTCGGACGTATAAGCTCCTGTATTTAAAGAAAATGCAATTATTGCACACCAATATGGTTCCTTTATTATTACCCAAAAAAATGAATTTCTTAAAAACTCTATATTAGCTAATCCATAATAAATTAAATATAATTGAACTAGTAATGGTGTTCCTCTAAAAAAATAAGAATACCCATAAGCAAACTTATTAATTATTGGATTTTTGTTAATTCTCAAAATTGCAAAAATTAAACCTATTATTAACCCAAAAAACATTGAAGTTACTAAGAGTTGAAAAGTGATAACTGCACCATTTAACAAGCTGGGAAAAATACTAATCATTAAATTTATATCCATCAGTATCCTTTGCTATATTTCATTTCTAATTTATTAATTAATTTCATGCTTAAAAAGGTAAGCATTAAGTATAAGATCGCTGCTACTGAATAAAAAAATAATGGATCTCTAGTTGAACCAGCGGCAATATAAGATTGCCTCATTATTTCTACTAATCCTGTTACAGAAATTAAAGAAGTGTCTTTTAAAGTTATTTGCCAAACATTACTTAGGTTAGGAATTGATAGCCTCAACATTTGCGGCAAAATAATTTTGTAAAATTGAATATTTTTTTTAATTCCCAAAACTTTTGAAGCTTCAAATTGACCTTTATCAATTGATAAAATAGCACCTCTAAAAACTTCAGTGGAATAGGCTCCAGAAATAATACCAATAGCAAGAGCGCCAGTTATAAATGCATTTATTTCAATATAACCATCATATCCAAAAATTGAGGCTACATACATTGCAGCACCAGTGCCACCAAAAAATAATAAGTAAATTACTAGTAGCTCTGGGACACCTCTAATAATGGTGGTGTAACAATTTCCAATAATATTAAGTGTTTTATTTTTAGATAATTTTAAAGGTGTAAAAATTAATGCAAATAAAAAACCTATTGCCATAGCCGCAATCGAAACAGCAATCGTCATTAGGGTTGCAAAAAAGAGTTCGTCTCCCCAACCAGTATTTCCAAATGAAAGTAGTTCCATATAGATTGGCGACTATATATTATAGTCGCCATATCTAAAATTATTTACATAGAAGCGTCAAAACCGAACCATTTAATGGCTAGTTTACTTATGATACCATCATCTCTAGCTTTATCTATTGCTGCATTAAATTCATTAAGAAGCTTAGAGTCTCCCTTTCTGATTCCTACACCAACACCATTTCCAAATGCTCCACCTGAGAAAGTAGGACCAGTCAAAACTACTGCTTTTCCAGATTTTTCTGCATAATCAGTAAATGCGACTGCAGCTGCAAGAGCGACATCACATCTTCCATTTGTTAAGTCTAGGTTAACTTCGTCTTGAGTTTTATAAGTTTTAAGTTTTATCTTACCAACATCACCTGACTCTAAAAAGTTTTGATGAATTGTACCTATTTGTGTACAAACAGTTTTACCAGACAAAGAACTAGTTAATGTTTTAAGCGCATTATCAACATCAGAACCACCAATATTTAGGTTAATACCCTCTGGTGTGTTGATATTTTCAATATTTGATCCTTTCATTACAGCTAAAGACGCAACTTCATCTGCATACCCTTGAGAGAAATTTATAGTTTTTAATCTTTCAGATGTAATTGACATTCCAGCCATTATTGCATCAAATTTTTTTGATGTTAACGCTGGGATCATTCCATCCCAATCTTGCTCAACTATTGTGCAGTCGTGTTTCATAATTTCACACAATGCGTTGGCTAAATCAACTTCAAATCCATTAAGATTACCTGCTGCATCTTTCGAATTCCAAGGAGGGTAAGCTCCCTCAGTTCCGATCTTTATTGAGCCAGCATTTGCACTCAATACTAGGAAAAAGGAAAATATAATTCCAAGCCCTAATTTCTTAAATATATTCATTTTACCTCCAAAATATTTATAATTATTATTTCACAAATTTAATTAATTAAAAAGAAAATTAGTGGTTTATTGATGATGAAAAGTTCCAAGAACAATCAAAGCTTGGAATATAAACCCTTGATAATTTTGTATTTCCAAAGTTTTCATTGAATACGTTTAGCCAACTTTTAACTTGTTTCGGTTTTTTATCTTGGCTACCTACTTGTGCAGTAATAACTCCTTTAGGTTTTAAAATTCTTACAAGTGAATGCATATTTTTAGAGGCCAAATCTATGCAATATTGATCATCATTTAAATCAACATATATCTGATCATACGTATCATCTTTGACTGATTTGATACTCTCAAATGCATCTCCCCAAACACATTTTACTGAATTTTTTTCAGTTGCTTTATTACCAATTTTTCCAAGATGTTTATCACATACATCTACCACTTCTGGATCTAATTCATACCAATCAATAAAACCAAAATTTTTAGATATACACTCTCTAGCTACACCTCCATCTCCCCCGCCAATTATTGCAGCTTTTTCCTTATTAGAGTTCAAATCTAATCCAGCTTTAACAAAAGTAGTGCTATAAAGATGCTCATCTTTTTCGGCTACTTGAATTTCATTGTCTATAAATAATGCTTTTCCAAATTGTTCTAAATCTAATATCTCGATATGTTGACCAACATTTGATTTAAAATTTTCTAACACTTTATTAACCACGTATGATTTTTTTAAACCTGGAGAACTATAAATGTCATGATAAAGATCTACTGTATCTCTATTAAATTCTTTCTTAACTATTCTACTGTGTTCAATTTCTTCTTTAATAACATTTATTGCTACTGAAGGTGAAATTTTTGCGCATGTAAAAAAGTCAAAACTGATAATACCTTTTTCGGGAAAGGTATGGAAGCTGATGTGACTTTCCGCGAGAAGTGCAACTAAAGTAAATCCCTGTGGTTCAAATTTATATTTAGATATTTCTAATACTGTTACTTTTGCAATTTTTGCAATCTTGTAAACTAATTTTTCAAAAAAAACAGGATCATACTCTTTTTTGGTACCTATAATATCAAGTGTAATATGTTCACCAACTTTTGTTGTCATACTAACCTCTTTTATATGTTTTACTTTTAGATAAAACTTTTTTCATATTATTTAAACTTAAAAGTTTCGGTCGTCCTAAAACGAGTGATTTGATATATTGTTTAGCAAGATTGTCAACTTCTTCAGCAAGTTCAAATGCATCTGATAGATCTCGTCCAAATGCAATTTGTCCATGATTAGCTATTAAACATGCTGATCTATTTTTTAAGGCTTTAAGAATATTTTTTGATAATTCTCGAGTTCCATAGGTTGCATATTTTGCACACTTTATATCTGTACCTCCTGCTAAAGCGACCATATAGTGAAATGGTGGTATTTTCTTATTATGAGTTGATAATGCTGTTGCATTTGTAGAGTGAGAATGAACAATTGCATTAGCTTTTTTTTTGGAAATATATATATCTTGATGAAATCTCCATTCAGACGATGGTTTTTGATTTTTATTATACTCTCCATAAAGATTTATAAAAACAATATCCTTTACTTTCAGTGAGGAGTACTTTTGTCCTGAAGGAGTTATTAAAAAACCATTTTTATATCTCATTGAAATATTGCCAGATCTTAATGCTGATAGTTTTTTATCGTTAAGCATTTTGGCAAATTTAATGACTTCTTTTTTTGATGAATTCATTTTATTTAAGTATACTAAATTTTATAATATTATTAGATTGAATTTATGGCTTTTTTTCAACCAGATAGATTACCAAGCTTAATGGTAGCTCCAAATGGAGCAAGAAAAATCAAGAAAGACCATCCAGAAGTTCCCTTAACAATTAAAGAAACAGTTGATGTAGCTAAAAATTGTTATGAAGCAGGAGCAGGTGCAATTCACCTACATGTAAGAAATGATAAAGGAGAACACGTTTTAGATGCTGGACTTTATAAAGAAGCGTTAAGTGAATTAGAATATCAAGTTCCGAAAATGCATATTCAGGTCACTACTGAGGCAGTTGGCAAGTATTCTCCTGAAGAAATGAGGAAACTTGCTTATGATGTTACTCCGCCAGGCACATCAATTGGTACAGCTGAATTAATACCTTCCAGAAACCCATCAGAGGAAGATATAAAGTTATATAAATATTTGACAGAGGCTGGAACAAAAATACAACATATTTTATATAATCCAGAGGATGTAGACTTATTAGTGAACCTTTTGAATAAAGCAGAAATTCCAATTGAAGGAGCTTGGTGCTTATTTGTAATTGGTCATTACACAGGTAAAATTAGTTATCCAGAAAAAATTCCAGAGTTCTTAAAAGCAATGAAAAGTAATAATATCAATTTAGATTGGTCAATATGTGCTTTTGCAAAAGAGGAAATAAGTTGTTTACAAAAAGCAATTAACCTAGGTGGTAAAATTAGAGTAGGATTTGAAAATTCTTTATATATGCCAAATGGAGAGATTGCTCCAAACAATCATTCAAAAATATTAGCTGTGAATGAGATGTTTAAGTTATCGTAAAATTGAAGAATATTTTTTTAAAATTAAATTAAAATCTTTATTTGATCTTGCTGAAGCTAAAATAAATCTATCTGGTCTGACTAAAATAGCTTTCGAATTAATATTTTTTAAATATTTTGATACATTGCCCAAATTCCTTGCTTTCAATAAGTGGCAATTTTTTGAGATTTTGGGTTTTATTTCTGAAGATAAAATTATCATTCCTTTTTTTGAAAAATGATCATCTAGAGTTTTATTATTTTTAAGTTTGAATTGAGGAAAAGTTTTTCCTCTATTTTTATCCTTTAGGTTACCTAAGCCTTTTCCTAGTTTAGGTTTAATTGACTGCATGCTTTTAATACCTTTATTATCAGATTTTATATTGTCTGTTATTTGAATGGACTCAACAGCATTTACAAATTCTCCCATTCTCATAGTGGTTTCAATATATTCTTTAACATTTAGAGATCTTTCTGATTGATATGTGTTTAAAAGTTTTTCATTAAATTTATTCCTTATACAGTTGGCAATTTTCCATGCTAAATTTGATGCATCCCTAATTCCAGCACACATTCCTTGACCCATAAATGGTGGCATCAAATGAGCGGCATCACCAGCTATAAAAACTCTACCTTTTCGCCATTTTCTAGCAATAGCTGACTCAAATGTATAAATTGTTTTTCTCTCAATAGTGGCTTCGCTTTTATTTAGCCAAGGTTTTAGAAAATTCCAAATATAATTTTCTGATAAAACTTTTTTATCACTGTGATTTTTCTTAATTGCAAATTCCCATCTTCTACGTCTACCAACATTTCTACAATACGTCGCTGGTTGTTTTGGATTTGAATATTGAATTGTTCTATCTGGTAAATTATTTTTTTTCTTTTTCAATATTAGATCAACTACAGCCCATTTTTGAGTAAAACCTAAATTATCCATTTTTGATTTCATTTGTTTTCTAGTTATAGAGTTAGCACCATCACAACCAATTAAAAATTTTGATCTTACGAGATGCTCTTTATGATTATTTATGTTTAAATAAGTTATATCGACATGGTTTTTTGAATTTTTAATTTTTATAACTTCAGAATTTTGTTCAATTGAGACTTTTTTATAAATTTTTAATTTTTTTCTAAGTTTTTTTTCTAAATCTGGTTGATGAAATCTATAACTTGGATACCATCCATTATCTGTAATTTTTTTTGGTCTTGGCCAATCTAATATCACTTTATTCTTAGAATTAACGAATTTAGTACCTTTATTAATTATAGTATGTTTTAAAAATTCTTTTGTAATACCTATTGTTTGAAATACTCTCATTATTTCATCATCAAAATGAACCGCTCTAGGCAGTGGATAAAAACTTTTTTCTCTATCGAGAATTAATATTGAAAAGTCATGCATTGCCAGAAGGTTTGCTAAAGTCCCACCCGCAGGTCCTAATCCTACTATTGTGACATCAAATTCTTTCATTGATATTTTTAAATATTATTTTTTTTTTAAATTTGAATATAACCAAGGACAATCAATCAACAATGGAGCTTGTTTTCCTTGAGAAGCAGTTTCGAGTCTTTTATTTCTAAATTTCATTCTCTCATCATCAGGTAAATAAAGTCTCTCGTGCCCCCAAAAACTAGGCCCCTCAAATGTTTCAATTGGCTGCCATGTGTCTGGATTAATAATCCTCCCACCCCATCCATTTTCAATAAAAAATCCTGAGGGTGTAATTGAATAAAATGAAGTCATATAATCATTGGTATGCCGTCCCATTGTATAGGCAATTGCATTATCCTTGTATTGTAACAAGTCATAACCTTGACCTACATCGTCTAAGTTATTGTATTCAACCATAAAATGATGAAAACCAGTTCCACCTGAGCCAAATAAAGCTAAACTATGATGTCTACCATTAACATGAAAAAAGCATAAAGATATTGGAGTATGACTATAATCACTTATCTTGAAACCCATTACGTCTCTGTAAAACGGAATTAAATCATCAATATTTTTAACATGTACAACTGCATGTCCCATCCCTAGTGCCCCAGTCTTAAATCCTGAAATTGGTCTACCTGGTTTAAAAGGATCAGTGTCTAACATAGGCTTATAAACTAATTCAATACGATTTCCCTGTGGGTCGTTAAAATATATTAAATCCTCAACAAAACGTTTGTCAGCAAAAGAAGTCTTTCCATGATTTACTACTATTTCATTTTCTTCTAATTTATTTGCAAAGGTTTGAAGATCTTCCTTGGTCTCAACTTCCCATCCTAAAAATCCTAATCCATCTCCTTTATCACCAGTTATTGTTAACCTTTGTTTTTGGTCATCCATTCTAAAAGATAGAATTTCTTTTCCTCGATCTATTTGTTGCATACCAAGATATTTTTGAGAATAAATTGACCAATCCTCAAATTTATCTGAATTAACTCCAATATAACTTAAAGCTTTTACTGCCATTTTATTATTATACTTAATTTTGAAAGAGCCCGCCATGAAATTAGCGGGCTCGAATTTAACTATTAACCGTCTATTTTAGATATTACTTCTCTTGCTCTTTTTAATACAGCATCTCCATCAAGGCCTTTACCTTTCATTTCTGCTAACCAGTCAGATTCAATTGGAGCTAATATTTTTTTGTATTCAGCTAACACTGAGTCAGATGCAATAGTTATTTCATGTCCTGGAGTATTTTCTACTTGAACTCTCATCTTGGCATTCTGAGTATCGATTAAATTAGATGCCCAGTCGCCAAACCATTGACCAGAATGTTTATCAACACATCCTTTTGCTGCTGAAGATAGACCGTTATATTTCCCTTCATTCATTATTAATCCAAATGTTGCATTAGTGATGTTAACTTCTGTATGATATTTAGTAACATCAAATAATCTAAATGAACCAATTGCTGTGTATGGGAAAGGTGTGCCATCTATAACACCTTTATTTAATGCTTCTGAAGTTCCTGGTGCTGGTACTTTAACCCCAGTTGCTCCTAAAGTTTTAAGAATAGTTCCAGCTATTTTGCTTGGAACTCTCATTTTTTTACCTTTAAAGTCTGCTGGTTTAACTACTTTAGTATTCTTCATATGGATTTGGTATCCTGGATTCGAATGAAGACCTATCAGTTTAATTCCTGCCATTTCTTTATCTAGGTAACCTTCTTCAAAAAGAGTATTTAAAGCTCTAGATCCAGCTTTTGAAGTTTTGGTCAAGAATGGTAGTTCTACAACTGAACTTAAAGGAAATTGACCACCAATATATCCAAGAACTGTCCAAGATATATCTGCAACTCCTGAAGTTACTATATCGTATTGTTTTGGAGGACTTCCTAATACTCCTCCCGCATACATTTTTACGTTTAAAGCACCATTTGAACATTTATTAACTTTATCTGCCCAAGCAGCTAAAATCTTACTTGCTATAAATGCTTTTGGTGGCTCAAAAGTTGCTAACTTTAATTCTGTAGCTGATGCCGTGCTTATAATGCTTAAGGAAAAAATTCCTATAACAAAGCCTATTATTTTCTTTTTCATGTTAATCCCCTCTTATTATTAAATAATTATAAGAAAGTTTAACTTGAAAATTAGATTATTTCATCCTTAATTGTATTAGATAAAGTGCCAATTTCTGTGATTTCTATTTCAACATTATCTCCGGGCTTCATAAATACTGGAGGGTTTCTTTTAAACCCTACACCTCCAGGCGTACCAGTGACTAGTACATCACCTGCTCTCCAAGCCATAGCTTTAGAAACATACGAAATTAAAATTGGAATATCGAAAATAAGTTGACTTAATTTTGCGTTCTGCATGACTTCGCCATTTAATCTAGTTTCAATTGTTAAATTTTTATAATTATTAATGTCTTCAGCTAAAACCATGTGTGGACCAAAACTCCCTGTTTTTTCAAAGTTTTTACCCATCCCAAATTGCCTTGTATGTCTCTGCCACTCTCTTATAGTACTTTCATTATAACATGAATAACCAATTATATGCTTTAAGGCATCCTCAGGTTTTATGTGTTTGCCACCTTCACCCATAATTACTGCCATCTCACCTTCAAAATCTAAGCTTTGTGAAACAACAGGTCTTTGAATTGGCTGTAAGTGTGCAGTTTGACTTTCTGGAAATCGATGAAAAATTACTGGATTCTCTTCAACTGTTCTGTTGGTTTCTTTAACATGTTCACTATAATTTAAACCTACACAAATAATTTTTCCAGGATTTGGAATTAATGGTAAATATTCAATATCTGAAACATTAATATTGCCTGGATTATTTATTGCATAAGATTTTGCTTCCTCTATTCCTTGATTTGAAATTAAATCTTTTAGTGTACCTGAATTAGATACTTTTCCAGTTAGATCTGTAATTTTATTATTATTTATAATACCGAACTTATTTTGTTCATTATGTTTAAAAGAAATAAATTTCATTATTAATACTTTCTATTTTTGTGACTACTTATATGTTAATGTTTAAATAATTTGAAGTAACATTTTTATGATTTCTAAAGTCAGTAAAGTTTTTGATTATTCGGCGATAGCTTCAGGTATTATTTTATTTTTATTAGCTGTATTAACATTTTGTGATGTATTTGGGAGACGTTTTTTAAATTCACCAGTAACAGGTACAATAGAATTGGTTGAAATAGGAATGGCCTTAGTAGCTTTCCTTGCAATGCCAAGAGCATTTTTTTTAAATGCTAATGTTTCGGCAGATTTTATAAATAATTTAAATTTAGGTATATTTAAAACTTACTTGGTAATTTTAAAATTTGTTTTAATGATATCGATTATGTCTTTAATGGCATACTCTACTACTTTGACATCACATAAGTTTATGAACAATCAAAGAGTAACAATTGATCTAGAGCTTTATTTTTATCCTTTTTATTTCATATGCTCCATTGGGATGTGGTTAAGTGTTTTTGCAATTATAATATGGTTTATCAAAACTATTTATAAAATTAACTCTGAAGCAAAGAATTTTTAATGGGTTTAGAAGCTGTAATTAATGGCGGATTATCTTTTGCTGCTGTATTAATTTTAATGGTATTAAATGTACCAATCGGAATTGCAATGTTGGTTGTTGGTTTTGCTGGCTTTGCATTGATTTCGGGATTTGATCCTGCAATATTTGTTTTGGGAACTGCTCCTTTCGATGCTGTCTCAAAATATACATTATCAGTGTTGCCTTTGTTTGTTCTAATGGGAAATCTTGCCAACAGTTCAAATTTATCAAGAAATTTATATGATGCAGCCTATGCAATAGTAGGTCATTACAAAGGTGGTTTAGCAATGTCTACAGTGGGAGCATGTGCAGGGTTTGGAATGATTTGTGGATCTTCAATTGCAACGGCAGCAACAATGTCTCAAATGGCTGGTCCCGAAATGAGAAGACATGGTTATAGTGATGCCCTAATTAGCGGATCTATTGCATCTGGTGGGACACTTGGAATAATAATTCCGCCAAGTGTTATTTTAGTAATATATGCTTATTTAACCGAACAATCTGTTCAAGAATTATTTTTTGCAGCGTTGATACCTGGGTTAATAGCAGTGGTACTGTATATGATCGCTATTAGGATTTATCTTTTAATCTATCCCTCGCAAGGCGGTTATGGAACAAAGATGCCTTTAAAGGAAAGAATTTCTGCTTTATCAAAAGTTTTTCCAATATTTTTAATATTCGCAATCATGATGGGTGGACTCTATTTAGGTTTTTTTACAGCAACTGAAAGTGCTGCAGTAGGTGTAATACTAGTTTTAATTTTTATTTTTTTTAGAGGTCAATTAAAAATAAATCTTTTAAAAGATGCTTTATGGACAACTATAAAAACTGTTGGTTCATTGTATTTAATTGTAATTGGTGCAAGTATATTTAATTATCTTATAACTGTCACACAGTTGCCTTTTGCAGTTGTTGATTTTATAAATTATCTTGAGCTTTCTCCATTAGGAATAATTTTAGTAATTTGTGCAATTTATTTAGTTCTTGGTACTGTGATGGATTCTTTGGCTATGTTGTTTTTAACTATTCCAGTGTTTTATCCTGTGATTATTGATGCTGGAATTGATCCAGTATGGTTTGGGATATTTGCAGTAATAGTTGTAGAATTTGGATTGATTTCACCTCCTGTTGGAATGAATTTATTTGTTATTAAAGGTGTAATGCAAAAAACGCCTTTACAAACTATTTGGTTTGGGACTCTTCCATTCTTAATAACTGACGTAATTAGGCTAGCTTTAATTATTGCTTTTCCTGCGATTTGTTTATATTTGCCTAGTCTGATGGCTCCATAGTATTTTTAATTTTTTTTATATAATTAAAATATATAAAACCAAAAACTGCGCCTACAATCATTAATATATACTGATAAAATTTTAATAATACAAAAACTATTGGTAATTCTTTACCTGGATTCTGGGCATAAAAATTATCTGTACCATCTTTATATAAATCCATTGGTCCCAGAGTTGCATATAAACCAAAGATAAATATATAAATACATGGTAATAAAGAAATAATTAATAAAATTCTATTTCCACGAATTAATTTTATTAAATTTGCAGAAATTCCCACTGAAACTAAACAAATTAAAGATAATATTAAAGGGTTCATTACCAAACTCCTATCATAATTCCATCATCTTTTGTATAGTCTCTTTCTTTTAAAACAAATTCATCTGTTGCTGCAACTCTATTTTTTCTATTTGTAATTCTTTTGAGCAATATATCCTTCATTTCATAAATTATTTTTTTGTGATGTGAAGATTGCCCTAAATCATTAAATTCATCTGGATCATTTTTTAAGTCAAATAATTGAGGTGGGAAACCTTTGTAATAAATATACTTCCATCTATTATTTCTAATCATGTATGCTCTTGCATCTGATGCTCCAATATTAAGAGTTTTTCTTGCTTCGTTAAATGAGTAATCTATTTCGCTAAATACACTATCTTTCCAATTAGAAACTTCATTTCCTCTAATAATTGGTAACAAAGATTCTCCTTCCAGGCGATGTTTGCTTACATTGCTATCAACAGAATCTAAAAAAGTTGGAAGCAAGTCAATAGCCTCAACAAATCTGCTTTCTCTTACTCCTCTATTATTATCTGACAAATTGCTAGGATCATAAATTATCATTGGAACTTTAACAATTTGTTCGTGAAATAGTTCTTTTTCTCCTAGCCAATGATCACCTTGATAATCACCATGGTCTGATGTAAAGACTATCATTGTATTTTTCATATAATCTTTTTCTTCTAGAAATTTAAATAGTCGACCAAGATTATCATCAATTTGTTTTATTAACCCCATATATCCCGAAAGAACAGTGTTTCTTACTTCTTCTCTTGAAAAAGTCTTTGAAATATTATTTTCCATGAAAGCTTTATAAACTGGATGATCTATTTCTTTTTCAGCGTTACTTCGATGAACCGAGTAAAATTGATTTGCTGAATACATGTTATGGTAAGGTGCAGGTGCAATATATGGCCAGTGAGGTTTTATAAATGATAAATGAAGAAACCAAGGTCTTTCATCACTTTCCTGAATGAACTCCATAGATCTATTAGTCATGAATGCAGTTTCAGAGTGCTCCTCTTTAATTCTTGCAGGTTTATTAGAATTTCTTAACCTCCATCCACTTAAAATTTTTCCATATTCGTCTTCTGATGAATTTGCCCAACTATCCCAAGGGTTTTCACCCTCATATCCAAGTTGGTTTAACCATTCATTATAGGATAATTTTTTGTTTGAATTTTTAATGTGGTTATTTGGGTGAAGCCCATCATCTCTTTCATAGGGTTCAAAACCTGGCTCACTTATTGTTAAACCTATTTCTGTATCTTTTGAAATTCCTAGTCGGCTCATTCCATCTAAATCTGGTCTCATATGAGTTTTACCGACAACACCAGTTCTTATCCCAGATTGTCTCAAATAATCTCCAATTGTTAATTCACCAATTGGCAACGGTATTTGGTTCCATGTTGATCCATGACTAAACACTGTTCTTCCAGTATAATATGAAGCTCTTGATGGACCGCAAACAGGAGCTTGCACATAAGCTGAGTCAAATAGAATACCTTTTTTTGCAAGTGCATCAATATGTGGGGTTTTTAAATGTGGGTGCCCATAACAAGAAAGATAGTCAAATCGCAATTGATCAGCCATGATAAAAAGAATATTTTTAATTTTGTTCATATTAATTAAAAAATTTGTATTTTATGATTACTTTAACTGCTTTTATTGCATCAGAAAATCTAATTTTTTTTCCATCTTCATATTCTCTCCCATGATAGCTAATAGGGACTTCAAATATTTTTTGATTAATATTTGACAATTTAGTTGTAACTTCTGGACAAAAAGCAAAATCATCTTCTTTTATATTAAGTTTTAAAAAAATATCTTTATCAAAGACTTTGTAACAAGTGTGAGCATCTGTTAAGGTTTGATTATTTATTAAATTGGAAAATTTGGTAAGTAAATAATTTCCAAGAATTCTGTATTTTTGAATTAAAGTAGATCTGTTTTCAACATTTCTTCCAAGAACTCTTGAGCCATAAACAACTTTTATACTTTTATCTTTGAAAGGTTTTAATAAATTATAATAGTCCATTGGGTCATATTCTAAATCAGCGTCTTGAATAATTATAATATCGCCTTTGATTGATTTAATAGAGCTCTTGATTGCTGCTCCTTTTCCTTTATTATCTTCATGATATATTATTTTGTCTACATTTTTAGAAATTTTTTTTTTAAGAACTTCTCTAGTACCGTCGGTAGAAAAATCATCTATTACTATGATTTGAAGATTTATATTTTTGAGACTTAATATTTTGTCAATAATTTTACTAATTGTTTTATTTTCGTTGTAACAAGGAATTATTACTGTAATCAACATTAGATAAGATATTAATTTTTTATTATTAGATATATATTATTAGATTATTAATTAAATATTTAAGATACATGACAACCATAATTTCAAGTCTAATTGGTTTAATTACAATATTACTCTCAATTATTGGATATGGAAATATTTTAAATATAAATAGAAGAGATAATGACTTGTTATTTACAATAATTGTTGGATATTTTACTATAGGTTTTATAACTTTATTTTTACATTTCTTTATACCTATAAGTAATTATGTGAGCCTATCTATAAGTTTTATTGGGATAGTTTTATTATTTGTTAGTAGATTTAATATTCTTGATAAGAAATTTATATATTCAGTAATCTTTTTAATTTTAGTAAGTATTGCTCTTCTTGGATATTCCAATCACCCAATAGATGCTAATATGTATCACCATCCGTATGTTTCATATTTAAATTCTGAAAAAATTATTTATTCAATTGCAAATATTGAGTTTAGATTTGGACATATTTCTTTTTTACAATTTGTTCAATCAGCTTTTTCAAATAATTTTTTTAATCCTTTAACCATATCGAGTATAAACATCATTTTTTATACTTTTTTTTTAATTTATTGTTTTGAAATATTAATTAGTAAAAGTGAAAATAATTTTATTTTTTTAATAATATTGTTTATTTCAGGGTTTTTATTAATCAAAATGGGTAGGTATAGAGAGTTTGGAAATGATTTAATTCCTTTTTTAGTAGGTTTTTATTTTTTAATAAGAACTATAAAGGAAAAATTATTAGTAAATCAAAATTTTAAAGATAGTGTTTTTCTATTTATGCCCATTTATTCAAGCTTTATGCTTTCTCATAAAGTAACATACGTATTCTCAACATTAATTTTTTTTCTAATACTTAATAAATCTAGAATGAAACAGATTTTTAAAAATAAATATATTATCATAACTTTCTTCACTTTTTCTTCAATATGGTTATTGAAAAGTTATATTGAAACATCTTGTTTGGTATATCCAATTGTACAAACTTGTATAAAAAATTCAGGATGGTATCTAACTGGTATGGCTGACCCAAGTAACGCCATATGGCTATCAGAAGTTTGGGCAAAAGGATTTATAGATAACCCTAATTGGGAAAACATAGATTTAAATAATTATATTAAAAATTTTAATTGGTTTTCAACTTGGATAGAAAATCATTTTATTAAAATTTTGGAGAAAGTTTCACCATTATTAATTTTAATGGTTATTATATCGTCTTACCTTTTTATAAATAAAGAAAATAAGCAAAAAATAATAAGAAATAAAATTGACATAAAAGCTCTTTTTTTTATGTTGATATTAATAAGTTTTGGTCTCTTTATATGGTTCTTTAATAGTCCTTTATTTAGATATGGAACCTTTTATATAGTAAGCTTTATTATAATCATCTTTCTAATCACCCATTATATAATTATTAATAAATCAGATTTTATTAAAATAAAAAAACTTAAAATACTCTTTTTTATATCTCTAATCTTTTTTTTCTCAAAAAACATAAATAGACAAATTAATTCTGAAAATAATTACTTGCCATTAACAAAACCTTTACATGATAATTATGAAGTCCTTTATGATCAACCTCGAATTATAAGTCCAAAAAGCGAAATTGGAGTTTGCTACTTAACGAATCATATTTGTTCTCACGAAATTCCAGTAGGATTTAAAGTATTAAAAAAAAATAAATATTTTCTTATTAAATAACAGTAATTTACAATTAATTATTTATTAAATAGTTTTTTTAAATCCGGTGTGGAAGCTTTACATAACCCTTTTTCTGTAATTAAGCCTGTAATGTATTTTGCGGGAGTAATATCGAATGCTAAGTTCATTGATTTACTATTTTCAGGATAAATCAAAACTTTCCTAATATTATTTTTATCATCTTTTCCCTCTATATGTGATAATTCCTCAGAATTTCTCTCCTCAATTGGTATGTTATTATAATCTTTCGTTTCCCAATCTATTGTTGAGCTTGATAAAGCTACATAGAAAGGCACATTATTATCATATGCTGCTAGTGCTTTTAAATATGTGCCAATTTTATTGCAAACATCTCCAGTTGATAAAGTTCTGTCTGTTCCAACAATACAGATATCAACCTCGCCCCTTTGCATTAGTATACCACCAGTATTATCAGTTATAATTGTGTTTGGTATACCCTCCTCATTTAATTCATATGAGGTTAAATTTGCACCTTGATTTCTTGGCCTTGTTTCATCCACCCATACATGAACTGGAATTCCTTTTTTATGAGCTTGATAGATTGGAGATGTTGCTGTACCCCAGTTAATAGTTGCCAACCACCCCGCATTACAATGAGTAAGTATATTAACTTTATTTTTTTTTTTCTTATAAATTTTTTGAATAATTTTAAAACCCTCTAAACCAATACTTTCACAAAAATTTATGTCCTCATTACATATTTCCTCAGCTTCTTTTAATGCAACATCGAATAAATCTTCAGATTTTATAAATGATAATTTATTGTTCATCCTATGAACTGCCCACTGTAAGTTAATTGCAGTTGGTCTCGCATTAACTAATTTTTCTGAACTTTTTTTAATAAATTCAAAATTGTTATTTTCTTTAATAGCCAAAACAATTCCATAAGCAGCCGTAGCTCCTATTAATGGGGCTCCCCTCACCTCCATCGTTTTAATTGCATTAACAGCATGATCTACTGTTTCAAGTTCTTTTATAATAAAATTATGAGGAAGTTTAGTTTGATCAATAATTTTAACCAAATTATTTTCAAACCAAATAGTTCTATATTCTTTTCCATTTACTCTCATTTAATTACTCCAAACAACTGGAAACCAATCATTTCTCATTTTATCCCCTGATTTTAAATTAATACCCTTAAATGGTGGCGATGTTTCACCTTTTCTATCAATATATCTTACATCATCACCAATAAATCTTGCTGAAAAAGCTCTTCTAGATTTATTATCGTTGTTTCCCAATGTTGAATGTAAAACTTTGAAATTAAATAATATTGCATCTCCCTTATTCATTTCTTTATTAAAAACCTTTTTTTCATCTATAAATGGTAAATTTATAAATTCATCATTTTTATCATACCAGGATTGATTATTTGACCATTTCGTTGGCTTTATAAGTTTAGGAAATTTGTGAGAACCTTTTAGTACTTTTAAAGAATTTGATTTTGATACATTATCTAAAGGTATCCAAAAACTACCAGTATCGTTACCATCCAAACAGTAATATGGTAGGTCTTGATGCCAAGGAGTTTCTTTAACTGTGCCTGGATCTTTTAAAAATATATGTTCATGAAAAAACTGAATAGATTTAGAATTAGTTAATTTTCCGACAATTTCAGCTGCTGGAGACTTAAAAACGAACTCATTAAACTCATCTATTCTCTCCCAGTTACAATAATCTTCAAAAAAACTTCCTTTATCATTTTCTGAAACGTTTTCTCTAGCATGAGGTCCTGGATCTTTTAATACTTTTTCAAACCCAATTTTAAGCTTTTCTATCCAAGGGAGAAAAATATTCCTAATTAGAACTACTCCGTTATTTTTATATTCTAAGCATTTTTCTTCGGATAATTTTATATTCACTTATTTAAAACTCTTCCGGCTATAGTATTTAATTTTTTTATTGTATTTGCTGTTCGTTTATCTGGTGAAGTAATAATTGCTACATCCAAACAATTATTTGTAGGATCATTTGAGTCTATATAGTTTTCAAAATTATCTATAATATTCTTAATCATATTTTTAGCTTTAGAAGTGTTATTTAATAATACCTTAATCACTTTATCGACATCTACGTTTTCATGGTCTGAATGCCAGCAGTCATAATCGGTAACCATCGATACTGATGCATATCTAATTTCAGCCTCTCTTGCTAACTTAGCTTCTGGCATGTTAGTCATTCCAATCACATCAGCATTCCAAGATCTATAAAGATTAGACTCGGCTAATGTAGAAAATTGTGGACCTTCCATTACTACATAGGTCCCACCCATTTGATAGTTTATTCCATCCTTTTTAATAGCATCTTCGCATGCTTTCATAAGTCCCTTTGATGTTGGATGAGCCATAGATACATGAGCAACTATCTCATCATCAAAAAAAGTTTTATGTCTTGCAAAAGTTCTATCTATGAATTGATCGACAATTACAAATTTACCTGGATGTAAATCTTCCTTTAAAGAACCAACTGCAGAGACAGAAACAATGTCTGATACGCCTAATTGTTTTAATGCATCAATATTTGCTCTAAAGTTAATATTTGATGGTGAAATATAATGCCCTCTTCCATGTCTTGGAAGAAAATAAACTTCTTTATTATTATAATTTATTTTTAAAATATGATCTGAAGGTTTTCCCCAAGGAGTATTTAAATCTATAGATTGTCTATCTTTAAATTCCTCAACATCATATAGACCACTTCCACCAATTATTGCTAATTTATTATTTGCCATGTAAAATTAATATTATTGTATTTATAAATAACTATTATGGATTTAAAAGATTATATTCGTTCAATCAAAGATTACCCTAAAAAAGGTATTTTATTTCGAGATATTTCTACTCTAACAAAGGATGAAATAGCTTATGAGGAAACAATTAATCAAATTGTTGAAAGATCAAAAAAATTTAAAGTAGATAAAATTGCAGCAATTGAGTCTCGTGGTTTTGTATTTGCTTCTGCTGTTTCTTACATATTAAAAAAACCATTTATTATGTTGAGAAAAAAGAACAAACTTCCTGCAGATGTTCACTCTGTGGATTTCCAACTTGAATATGGAACTGCAACAATAGAGGTTCACAAAGACTCTATTTCTGAAAATGATTCAGTTTTAATAATTGATGATTTAATAGCCACTGGTGGAACTGCTGAGGCTGCAGCAAAACTGATTGAAATTTCCAAAGGTAAAGTTGCTGCTTTTATATTTGTAATTAATCTTTTTGATTTAGGTGGATGTGAAAATCTTTTAAAAAAGGGATATAAAATTGAAAATTTAATGGATTTTCCTGGTCATTAACTTGATAGAAAAAAATAAATATGAAATTAATTTACCTACATAATCCAAAACATAAATTTTGGGAAAATTACAAATTATTTCCTCCTATTAGATATACATGGTTTAAATTTTTTGCCTCTTATGAACACAGCTTTAATAGAATATACAATTCTAAGAAGAAAAAGATTATTGAATTTGAACAAATACTTCTACTTACTGGCTCCTCATTTGATTATACTAAAATGTTAAAAAAAAAAAATTGGTTGAAAAAAAGATTAGAAAAATGTGATATTAAAATTTTAATTACTCCAACAATCTACGCAAAACAACATGCACTTCGATACTTAGGTAATTCAGAAATAATACGTAAAAAAATTAAAGTTGTTCCTCCTTCAATTAATCTAAAAAAAACAATAATTAAGAAAATTATAAAACCTATTAAAAAAATTAATTTACTATTTATCGGACAGTCATTTTATGGAAAAGGTGGACCGATTTGTTTTAAAATTGCCGATTTACTTAATGAGAAAAAAATAAATTTTAGGTTTAAGTTTGTTTGTTCTGATGTTCCAAATAATTTCACTATTCCAGAAAACGTAGAAGTAATTAATTACAAAATAACGGAAAGAGAGA
The DNA here is from genome assembly GCA_902604975.1 of uncultured Pelagibacteraceae bacterium. Lineage (GTDB taxonomy): Bacteria > Pseudomonadota > Alphaproteobacteria > Pelagibacterales > Pelagibacteraceae > Pelagibacter. The sequence continues at coordinate 39,221 of CACLAY010000006.1, forward strand.
AATATGAATTATATAAATGGTGTCATTTATTTATTTTTCCAGTTATCCAGGACTCTTTTGGGGTATTTATGGAATGCATTGAAACATCTACCCCAATAATATGTACAAATATTTTTGACAAAACAGAAATAATAAAAAATAAAGAAAATGGAATTATTATAAATACTCCATTTCAACTCTACCAATTTAAAAATTTTGGAAAAAAATATAAAAATTGGGATCAGTTTAAACTAAAATTTATTGAAAGTTTTAACAAAGGACTATTTGATAAATTAATAGCAAAATATGCAAAAACTATAATAGATCTATACAAAAACCATTCAAAAATTAATGATTTAAGTAAAAATATCTATAGAAAAAGTTGGGTAAAGTACCATCCTAATAAAAGAAATTTAATATTAAAATCTATATATAAAAATTTATTAAATTAATCGATGATATTTTTTTTGATAAATTCAAATTATTAATGAATTTGATATTATATATTATGATTTATCAGCATTAAATGTGGTAGCGGGAAGTGGGATCGAACCACTGACCTCGGGCTTATGAGTCCCGCGCTCTAACCAACTGAGCTACCCCGCCATAAATTTCTGAGAGTTATAATAGAAATTTTATATAACGCAATCAACTATTTAAAAATTAGGTTTTTTTAACTCCTGTTGAATGAGGAACTCCATCAATTACTAGTTTTGGTTCTACACTTACATCAATTAATTCTGGTCGATTTTCTAAATAAGATTTAACACTGTCTATAGACATTATGTCCTCAAGAAATTTTTCTAACCTAGGAAATTTTTTTATTATTGAAGGATCAAGCATTTTAGATAGATCTAAATGATGAAATGTTACAAAATCACATGCTCTAGGCTCATCTAAAATAAAAAATTTTTTATTATTTTCTTTAATAGCTTTTTCAAGATCTTCAAATCTTGACATTAAAAATGGCATCATGTCATGTTTTTTTTTAATAAACTTATCTCCTTTTGCAAAATTAACTGTTGGGTTAAGTGGCATGAAAAGCTCTTGAGAACTTTGCATAATAGCATTTGCTTTGGCATTTAATATTGGATCATTTATTTTAATTCCTGCTAAATTTTCTATAAATGTCATTATTGCCATACTTTGACAAATCTCATGTTTATTATCTACAATTAACATAGGTAATTGTTTAAAGGGAATATTAGGTTTCACATCTGACCATTCCTTATCATAGTAATCCCATGACATTAGATCTTCGTATTCAATATTTGTATAATGAAATAATAAACGAGGAGCTTCTGCTAGTGCTCTCATTTTGAAATAAATTAATTCCAATTTGTGCTTCATATGAATTTCTTTAGGAAGCAATAAATTTTATTAAGTAATATAGAATACCAGTAATTATTGTTGCGTAGATAAATCCAATAACAAATAGCTTTATGATAGTTTTATTATCATCATATTTAGATTTTAAATAAACATAAATAATTGTGTATATTCCAACGATTGCAATACTTAACAAGATATCTGTTGGATTCACTGTATCTCCTCAAAAAATAATTTTTTTAATTTATAAGTAAAAGGATATTCTTTTCCAATTGGTTGAAATTTTGTTTTGATAACCATTAAATTTTCTTTTCCAATCTTTATTTTCCAGGTAAGTTTTACATCACCATTAAACAATCTCAAAGCTCCTAATTTTGAAAACCTCCATCCATCTTCAGATATGATATTGCCATTCTTATATCTTTTGTAATTCTCACTATCAAAAATATAGGTTACCTCTCCGTCAGTTCTTTCATCTTTAAGTGTAATTGCATAATTATTTAAAAATTCAGCTGTTTGATTTTTGTTTAATCCCCTTTTTGAAACAGACTTTAAAAAATCTGTAGTTTTGTCAACAGCTTCATCTATTTTGGTCTCGCTGTAAGAATAATTCGAAAATAAAAGCAGAAAAAAAAACACAAAAAGACTTTTTGATAATTTGTAAATCATGGTTTAGATTAATATAACATTTAGACCTTATTATTCAAATTTAAGCAGTTTTATTTTGATTGTTTTAATTGATTCAAAATAATAAGATTATTTAAAAAAAGAGAGGGAAAATATGAATAAAATAAAAATATTATCAAAAAGTTTAGTTAGCTTTTTCTTAGTTATTTCATTTGTAATTTCTTCAACTGCAGCTTTTGCTGAGATTGTTGGACGTCTATCTGTTCATTGGAGTCCAAAACATCATAGTGCTAAGCATGCTCAAATTTTTGCAGATGAAGTGAATAAAAGAGCAAATGGAAAACTTAAAATTGAGGTATATCCATCTAAACAACTTTTTGGAATTAGAGAAGTAATGGGTGCAGTAACTTCAGGAGCTGTTGAATTAGGAGGAATTGTTGGTGTTGTAAGTTTTCCACCAATTAATAAGAACTTTAATGTTGCCTCTTTTCCAGGACTATTTAATTCTTGGGAACAACAAAGAGGTTTTTTTCAAGATTCTTCAAAAGGAAAGGAAATTTGGGGTGAATTAACAAAAAAAACAAATTCAACTTTAGTCATGTACAACCCTGTTGGACCTGTAATGTCAATATCAAGTGCTAGAGAGTTAACTGGTATTGATGCAATGAAAGGTTTAAAAGCGAGAAGATTACTTAAAAGTGAAGAACCTATGTGGGATGCTCTTGGGGCAAACCGTGTATCTTTAAAAACAGGTGAAGTTTACAATGCTTTACAGTCTGGAATGATTGATACTATAAATAGTCCTCCAGGAAGTATAAAAGCATATAGCTGGTGGGAATTTTTAAAATACGCTCAAAAGCCGTATCAGTATTATGCTGATGCATACATCATGGCTAACTCTACTTGGTTTAATAGTTTACCTGCAGACTTACAAAAAATAATTATGGATGTTGGTAAAGAGGTTGGAACACTTTCAACAGACAGGATTATGGATCATGGTGAAACTGTTCTTAAAGAATTCCAAGACAGAGGTGGTGTTGTAACTACTCTTTCAGGAGCTGAAAAAGCTAAATTTGATAAGCTAATGAAAGATAAAGTTATGCCTGCTATGGCAAAAATGATTGATGCTGATGCTTTGAAAGCAGCACAAGATTACGCAAATAATAATTAGAAGAAGTTTTTGCTTAATCAAAAAAAATGAAAGCGTTGCGAGCAGTTAATAATTATCTAGCCTCGGCTTCATTAGCTCTCGCAATGTTAATCATTTTTATAATGGTTGCTGCTTTATTTTTAAGTGCAGCAACACGTTTCATAACTGGGACTGGATTTGCTTGGTTTATAGAATTACCACCTGTTTTAGTTAGTTGGTTAGTATTTCCATTATTAGGACCTCTTTTAAAAAAAGGACAACATATAAAAGTTGATTTTTTAACTCCTATATTGTCGAAAAAGAATAAAGAAATTTTATTTTTAATTGTAAATATAGTTGCACTTATATCCGCCTGTATATTCTTTAAAGCTGGTCTTGATGCAACAATAATGTATTTCAATTTAGGTCAAGTCATGGAAATTGAAATTAGCATTCCTATATGGTGGATGTTTTTAGCATTTCCTGTTGGTTTTTTAATATTAGCTCTAACATCATTAGAATTATTATTCGATAACATTATAAATTTGATAAGAAATTAAATGTTTGTATTAGCGTCTATATTATCTTTATTAGCATTAATAATTTCAGTTCCAATTTTTTTAGTTTTTGGTCTAGGTAGCTCTATAGCTGCTATTGGGGGACTAAATCTTCCATGGTCTGTTTTAATTCAAGTGTCTTTTGGAGCTCTAACAAAACATGTCCTTATAGCAGTACCATTGTTTATATTCAGTGGAATGGCAATGCTTAAAGGTGGAGCAGCACTTAGACTTGTAAGATTTGCAACAACTTTAGTTGGACATTGGCCTGGAGGTTTAGGTGTTGCAATGGTTATTGCGATGGGATTCTTTGCAGCATTCTGTGGATCTATATTAGCCGCTATTACTGCGGTAGGAACAATCATGATGCCCAAAATGATTGAACAGGGTTACCCTACCCCCTTTGTTGTTGTGCTTGCGGCATCTGCTGCTTTACTTGAAGCTTTAATACCTCCATCAAATGCTGCAATTTTATTTAGTGCTCTTACTTATGTTCCAGTTTCCAAAACATTTGCTGCCGGTGTAATACCAGGAGTCATACTTTTAATTTTAATGGTTCTTCTAGTTTTGTTTAAATGTAGACATATAAGAGCTGACAAAAAAGCTACATTTAAAGAAAGATTAAGTTCTTTTATTGCAGCTCTTCCAGCTTTGATAACGCCAGTTATAATTTTGGGTGGAATATATGCAGGTTTTTTAACTCCATCTGAGTCTGCAGCGATTGCAGGGGTTTATGCTGTAGCTATAGGTTTTCTAATTTATAGAGAATTAACATTTTCATCTTTACTGAGTTGCTTAAAAGATACTGCAATAATTACTGCTGTTATATTTTCAATTATTGCAACCGCAACTTTTTTAAGTGTTGTGCTTACTTATACTCAAGCCCCTCAAAAGATTATAACTTATTTTACAGATATGGGAGTGAGTGTAAATTTATTCTGGATAATGTTAGGAACAATATGTTTAATTTTAGGAACGTTTATAGAAATAGTTCCAGTATTTTACTTAACCGTTCCAATATTTGCAGCTCTAACATTATCTTTTGATCAGAGTTTACTTCATTTATATGTGGTGTTTGTTGCTTTTGCTGGAATAGGAATGATTACCCCACCTGTTTGCGTGGGCATATATACTGCTGCTGGCGTAATAAAAGAAAACCCAGCTAATGCGTTTAAAGAAGTTCCTTTATTTACAATAGTAGGTATTATTTATGGAATATTAATGATTTTATTTCCAATTTTTTCAACTTGGTTACCAAGTCTCCTTTGATTATTCTAATTGCTCTCTAATCTCTTTCTCACAAATAATTCTAGCTTCTTGTGGCGCGATTTTTTTAAGTATTTTACCTTTGGCTATAACACAAGCTGATATAGATTTTTGAAGACTAAATTCCTCATATTTTCCCACACTAAAATAAAGAAATATTATTGCTGCTCCTAAAAATAACAACAATTTATAATTATTATACATTAAGAAGCTTGTTGCTCTGGTAAAGAAATATCTAGATGATAATTTGGTTCATCTCTTTGTTTTTTAAGAGCTGGAATAATCTCTTTATAAGTATCATATAATCCATTTTTAATTTCGGGTAATTGATCTTTTAAATGATAGTGTAATTTTTCTAGATTATAGGCTGGAACAGTTGGAAACATATGATGAACGCAGTGATATTCCATCTTCCAGTATAAAAAACTTAGTATTGGATTTAATTTCATATCCCTCGCTGATAATCTATGATCTTTTACATCTCTTGCTAAACCAGCATGTTGGGTAAAGGCAACGAACTTATGTAATCCTTTTCCGTAATAATGGGGCAACAAAAGATACAATACCGGCAGCCACGAAGATATCAATAAAGACCAGATAATTATAGATAGCCAAATACAAACATAAATTCTTGAAATCAAAATAGCTCTTGGTCTTGCATTTTCAGGAATACTATCAGTCATTACTTTAGTTTTGATATTAAAAGCATGTTTTATTATTTCGAAAGCAATGCTTTTTTTGAAAAAAAATAATTCACCAAAAGGAATTAAATTCATTATTAATTTTTTTGGAGTATCTTTTAAATTATTGTCATATTCAATTTCATGATCATAAGGATTTTTTGTTGAATAAGTGTTTCCGTGATGAACAAAATGAGTGTATCTCCATCTTGTAGGTTCAAAATAAGCCATGAAACAGGATATATAGTAAAATATTTCATTCAGAAGTTTAGTCTTGAATGCTGTTTTGTGACCCGTCTCATGCCAAATTGGATTACAAAAACAAAAGATATTTCCATAAATATAAAACCATAATACTGACCACCAGGAACCCCAAGTAAAATATGCTAAATATCCTACAATGCTTAATATGCCAAAATAAATACTTACATGCATTAATCCTTCAAAATCTGATTTTTTTGTAAGTTGTTTTAAAATTTCGTTGTCAATTTTTGGTCTGAACCACTTTTCTAATTTAATATCCATAATTGTATTCGATATTATATATATATTTTTAAATAAAATAAAATTATATTAGTCTAACTCAAATTCTCTACTGTAGTTTTTTTGCAAAGACTTATTTTGATCTTTCTTATCTAAATAACAATTTCCAATTACTAATTTATCAAGTTCTGTTCCCATAAAGCAATTAAATGCATCTTCTGGCGTGTTTACTATTGGCTCACCTCTTACATTAAACGATGTATTAACTAATAATGGACAACCAGTTATTTCTTTAAATTTTTTTATTAATTTATAATATTTCGGATTAGTATCTTCATGAACTGTCTGAATTCTAGCAGAATAATCGACATGAGTAATTGCAGGAACTTCAGACCTTTTTATATTAAGTTTTTCGATGCCAAAAAGTTTTTCATCGTCATTTGTCATGGGTATACACTTTTCTTTTTTCACACCCGATACCATTAGCATATACGGGGAATTTGAAGTAATATTGAACCAATTGCTCAACTCTTCTTCTAAAATAGATGGAGCGAAAGGCCTAAAACTTTCCCTGTATTTTACTTTTAAATTTAAATTTTTTTGCATATCGGATGATCTTGGGTCACCAAGAATTGATCTTGCACCGAGAGCTCTAGGTCCAAACTCCATTCTACCCTGAAACCATCCTATAGCATCTCCTTTAGACAAAGCATAAGATGTTTCATTAATTATTTCATCTTCATTAAGAGTTTTAAATTTCGCACCTATTAAACTCAATTCTTTTTCAATTTCTTTTTGAGTGTATTCTGGCCCTAAATATGAACCCGACATGTCATCATTTACATTTACACTTCTTGGATTTTTTTGCTCTATATGCCATAGTGCTAAAGCAGCTCCTAAAGCACCTCCAGCGTCTCCAGCAGCTGGTTGAACCCAAACATTTTCAAAAATTTCTTCCTTCAAAATTTTTCCATTCGCTACACAATTTAATGCGACACCACCGGCCAAACACAAATTTTTTAAACCATACTCTTTCTGAATTGATCTAGCTAATTTAAGCATAACATCTTCGGTAACTTTTTGTATTGAGGCTGCAATATCCATATGAAATTGGGTCAATTTTTCTGATTTAGGATTTCTGGGTTTTTGACCAAATAAATTGTTAAATTTTGTGTTAGTCATTGTTAAACCTGTAGCATAATTAAAATAACTTTGATCAAGTCTAAAAGATCCATCGTCTTTAATATCAATAATTTTTAATATTTGATCAATGTAATTTGGTTTTCCATAAGGAGCTAGCCCCATTAATTTATATTCACCACTATTTACTTTAAAGCCAGTATAATAAGTAAAAGCTGAATACAGCAAACCAAGAGAATGTGGAAAATGAATCTCTTTTTTTATTTCCAGA
>CACLAY010000007.1 GCA_902604975.1 uncultured Pelagibacteraceae bacterium
AAATCCCTCATCTGACAAAAACATTTCTGAAAAAGTTACAGATCTTGATAAATATGATGGACTAATATGGGGTGGGAGTAGTCTAAATATTTATAATGATACCATCGAAATAAGAAGACAGATCGAATTTATGAGAGAGTGTCAAAAAAAAATTAAAAAAATATTAGCTATTTGCTGGGGACTACAGGTTGCTGTTACAGTAGCAGGAGGGCAAGTAAAAAGATGCACAAACGGATCTCACAGAGGCATAGCACTCAATATTGAAATAAATAATGATGGATTACAACATCCAATATATAAAAATAAAGGTAAAATTTTTAATACACCCGCTTTTAATTTTGATGAAGTTGCAACATTGCCAAAAAATTCAAAATTGCTAGCCTCAAACCCTATAAATAAAGTTATGGCAGTAAATTTTGAGTCCGAGGCAAGTGATATATGGGGTATTCAATATCATCCTGAAATAACTTATGATAAAATGATAAGTCTTATACATTTTAGAAAAGAACGTCTTTTAAATAATAATGCATTTGTAGATGAGCAAGAAATAAATAATCATGTAAGAATGATTGCTGAAGAAAATAAGATTACAAATAAAGATCTTAGAATGCGTGAACTTGAAAACTGGCTTAATTATCTTTTAAAATAAACCTTCTGTTTCACCTTTTTCATTAATTCGAATTGAGTCAGCTGCTGGAACTTTTGGTAATCCCGGCATTGTCATTATTGCACCACATACAACAACGATAAATTCTGCTCCAGATGACAGTCTTACTTCTCTTATGGGTAATACATGACCTGAAGGTGCTCCTTTTAGATTTGGGTCCGTGGAAAAACTATATTGAGTTTTAGCAATACAAATTGGTAATGATTGATAGCCTCTTTCTTCAAAAGATTTTAATTGGTCTCTAATTTTAGTATCAGCAACAACCTCACTTGCTCTATAAAGTTCCTTAGCTATTGTTTCTATTTTTTTAAATAATGAAGTTTTATCATCGTATAAAAATTTAAAATTACTATCTTTTTCACATAGCTCAACCACATTATTTGCTAAATCAATTGCACCTTCTCCGCCTTTTTCCCAATGCTTTGATATAGAGGCTTTAATACCTTTTTGTTCACAAAACCTTGTAACTTCATCAACTTCTTTATCAGTATCTAAAACAAAGTGGTTTATAGCTACTGTTACAGGTAATCCAAATTTTTGAATATTTTCTATATGTCTTTCTAAATTAACCATTCCCTTTTTAACTGCATCGACATTTTCATTTTTTAATTCATCTTTTTTTACTCCTCCGTGCATCTTCAGCGCTCTTATAGTTGCAACAATCACAACACAACTTGGTTTTAATCCTGATTTTCTACATTTAATATCTAGAAATTTTTCTGCACCTAGGTCAGCACCAAATCCAGCTTCTGTTACTACATAATCAGAAAGTTTTAATGCTGTTTTAGTTGCCAAAACAGAATTACATCCATGAGCAATATTTGCAAATGGTCCACCATGAATGATTGCAGGATTATTTTCTAGAGTTTGTGTTACGTTGGGTCTAATAGCATCCTTTAGCAATACAGTCATTGGCCCATGTGCATTCAAATCTTTTGCATATATCGGTTTCTTATCTCTAGTATAAGCAACAGTAATGTTACCAATTCTATTTTCAAGATCATGCAAATCATTTGATAGACAAAAGATTGCCATTATTTCTGAAGCAACCGTAATATCAAAGCCATCTTCTCTCGGAAATCCATTTGCAACACCTCCAAGATTTATATTTATAGATCTTAAAGCTCGATCATTCATATCGAGAACTCTTTTCCAAACTATTCGTCTAACATCTATGTTTAATTTGTTTCCCCAATATATATGGTTATCTATTAATGCAGATAAAAGGTTATGTGCAGATGTGATTGCATGAAAATCTCCAGTAAAGTGTAAATTAATTTGTTCCATTGGAACTACTTGAGCATATCCACCACCAGCAGCTCCACCCTTCATTCCAAACGAGGGACCAAGACTTGGTTCTCTTAAACAAACAATAGATTTTTTACCTATTTTATTTAGTCCATCTGACAATCCTACAGAGGTTGTTGTCTTTCCTTCTCCTGCTGGTGTGGGCGTAATTGCAGTTACTAATATTAATTTCCCATCTTTTTTTTCTTTAAATTCTTCAAGGTATTCAAGTTTGATTTTAGCTATATATCTACTTATTGGACTATATGCCTCAGCTTTATCAGGTACTCCTACGTCATCCAAAATCTCTTGGATTGGTTTCATTTTTGCTTGACGAGCTATTTGGATATCTGATTTTGACATTTAGTTTAAAATTTATAATTGTTTAATGTGCAAAATGTCTATACTTTTTTGATTAGATTTTAAACATCTAAAAAATATATATATAAAAAATAAGAAAAAATTTATGTTTAATTGGATAAAATTAAAAAATGCAAAAATACTCAGTTTTTAGTCTGATTAAAAATGCATTCTCAGATCATCAGAACTGGGAAGTAGCTTGGAAAGACCCGACTCCTAAAAAGGAATATGATGTGATCATCATAGGTGGCGGAGGTCATGGTTTAGCAACCGCATATTACTTAGCTAAAGAGCACAATATTACAAATGTAGCTATCATCGAAAAAGGATGGATAGGTGGAGGAAATGTTGGAAGAAACACGACAATAATTAGATCAAACTATATGCATGATGATAATGCTTTGTTCAGTGAATTTGGTATGGATCTATGGAGAAAGATGAGTCAGGATTTGAATTACAATGTAATGTTTTCTCCAAGAGGAATAATTAATCTTGCCCACTCAGATGCACAAATGAATGCGTACTCTAGAAGAGGAAATTCAATGCGCCTAAATGGAATTGATGCAGTTTTATTAAATAGGGAAGAGGTTCAAAAACGAATTCCAATGGCAGATTTTTCAGACAATGTGCGATTTCCAATTTTTGGAGGTTTGATGCAACCAAGTGCTGGGACTGCTAGACACGATGCTGTTGCTTGGGGATATGCAAGACAAGCAGACTCAATGGGTGTTGATATAATTCAAAATTGTGAAGTTACAGGATTTGATGTTACTAACGGAAAAATAGTTGGTGTAAGAACATCAAGAGGAGATATCAAAGCAAAAAAGGTTGGTTTATGTGTTGCAGGTAGTACGAATATTTTAGCAGAAATGTTAAACATGACATTACCAATTGAAACTCATCTCCTTCAAGCATGTGTGTCAGAACCCATTAAACCTTTACTTGACCATGTTGTTACATTTGGTGCAGGTCACTTTTATTGTAGTCAATCAGATAAAGGAGAGATGGTTATGGGTGGAGACTTGGACGGATATAATAGTTATTCTCAAAGAGGAAATTTACCAACACTCCAACATGTTTTAACAGAAGGTATTGCAATGTTTCCATTTCTTAGCAAATTGAAAATGCTAAGAACTTGGGGTGGAATTATGGATATGTCCATGGACGGGTCACCAATTATTGATAAAACACATATTGATGGCTTATACTTAAATTGTGGCTGGTGTTATGGTGGATTTAAGGCTACTCCAGCATCAGGGTGGACATTTGCTCACACAATTGCACAAGATAGAGTTCATGAATTAAATGCAGGTTACAGTTTAAATAGATTTAATACTGGTGATTTAATTGATGAAAAAGGTCTTGGTACTAAAACCTGGATATCCTAAATGCTTTATATATTCTGTCCACATTGTGGATCAAGGTCTCAGAATGAGTTTGCATATGGTGGTGATGCAACGGTAAAACGACCAGAACTCAATAAGGAGATAAGCGACCAAGAGTGGGATAATTTTGTTTATTTAAGAAAAAGTCCTAGAGGAAAACACCTAGAGTTATGGCACCATATATCTGGCTGCAGACAATGGATTAAAGTTGAAAGAGATACTTCAACACACGAAATTTTTAAAACCTATAAAGCAGATGAACTGACTGAATAATGTCACAAAATTTTAGACTAGATAACATTGGAATGGTAGATAGAAATAAAAAAATTTCTTTTACATTTAATGGTAAAAAATATTTTGGTTATGAAGGAGATACTATTGCTTCTGCGCTAATAGCAAATGGAGTGCACCTTGTTGGGAGAAGTTTTAAGTATCATAGACCAAGAGGTTTTTTTGGAGTTGGTGTTGATGAACCTTATGCAATTTTGCAGCTAGAAAGAAATAATGAAAGAGATCCTAATATTAGAGCTACTGAACAGGAGATTTTTGAAGGTTTAGAAGTTAAAAGTGTAAACTGTTGGCCTAGTGTAAACTTTGATATTGGCGCAATTAATAATTTCTTAAAAATATTTTTTCCAGCTGGGTTTTATTATAAAACTTTTATGTGGCCACCAAGCTTTTGGTATAAAATTTATGAACCTTTTATTAGAATGGCAGCAGGTTTTGGAGAAGCATCAATCAAACATGATAAAGAAAGATATGAACACAAATATGAATATTGTGATTTATTGATTACTGGATCAGGACCTTCAGGTTTAGCAAGTGCATACGCAGCAGCAAAAAATGGTGCGCGCGTAATTTTAGCTGAGGACAAACCAAGATATGGTGGGAGCCTATTAACTAGTGATGTAAATATTGGTAATCAAACTGGTGTTGAATGGTCAGAGAAAATAATTACTGAATTAAAATCAATGTCTAATGTAATTGTAAAAAATAGATCACAGGTATTTGGTTATTATGATCATAACATGCTGGTAATGTCGGAACGAATAGGTGACCACTTACCTAAAACCCAGAAATATTTACCAAAACAACGTTTGTGGTACATAAGAGCAAAAGAAGTTTTGATTTCATCAGGTTCAATCGAAAGGCCGTTAGTATTTGGTAACAACGATACTCCAGGTGTAATGTTATCTTCAGCTGCTAAAGAATATATGAAGGTCTATGGCGTTTTAGTTGGGAAAAAACCATTGATATTTACAAATAATGACAGCGGATATGAAACCGCTATAGAGTTCAAAAAAAATGGCGTTAATCCATTAATTTTAGATACTAGAAAAGAACCATCTTCAGACATTATTAATGAAGCAAAAAACTTAGGAATTGAAACTAAGTTTTCTTATGTAGTAGTAGCAGCTAAGGGATATAAAAAAGTCAAATCAGCAGATATTGCAAAAATATCAGAGAATAAAAAAGATTTATCAAATATAGAAAATATCGAATGTGATTGTATTTGTGTATCAGGTTTTTGGACACCGTCAATTCACTTAGCATCCCAATCTGGAAATAAATCTGAATTTAATGAAAAGATAGATGCATTCATTCCAAAAAAATCTAAACAGAGAGAAAATACTATTGGTTCAGCAAACGGTAAATTTACTTTAGAAGAAACAATTAATGAAGCATTTGATAAAGGATACGAAGTCTCAAATAAAATAACAGAAAATAATAACAAAGTTTCTATTCCAACTGTAGTTGAAAAGAAATCTACAGAGCACGATAAGTTTTGGTGTGTTCCATTACCAAAAGGTAAATCATATAAAAGATTTTTAGATTTTCAAAACGATGTGGCTGTAACAGATATAGAGTTGGCATTAAGGGAAGGTTTTAGATCAATCGAACATGTAAAAAGATATACCACTCTTGGAATGGCAACAGACCAAGGTAAGACAAGTAATCTTAATGGTTTGCAATTAGTTTCAGACATTGAAAATAAAGTTGTGCCACAAGTTGGCCACACAACATTTAGGCCACCTTATACACCTGTTTCAATAGGAGCAATTGTGGGAAGAGAAGTTGGAAAACATTCTAAACCAACAAGAAAATCACCAATGCACGAATGGCATGAAAAAAACAATGCAGTATTTGTTGATGCTGGAGTTTGGTTAAGACCAAGATATTACAAGCAAGAAAATGAAACATTATTTGAAGCCTCAAAAAGAGAAGCAAAAAATGTAAGAAAAAATGTAGGTGTATGTGATGTAACTACTTTAGGAAAAATAGATGTTAAAGGTCCCGATGCTGCAGAATTTTTAAATAGAGTTTATACTAATGCATGGCTTAAGCTACCAGTTGGTAAAGCAAGATATGGAGTAATGTTAAGAGAAGATGGAATTGTAATGGATGATGGAACAACAACAAGAATTTCTGAAAATCATTACCACATGACAACTACAACAGCTCAGGCAGCCAATGTCCTATCTCATTTAGAATATTATTTGCAGCTAGTTTGGCCAGAATTAAATGTGAATGTAGTTTCAACAACTGAGCAGTGGGCTGGTGCTGCAATAGCAGGCCCAAATTCAAGAGCATTACTAATGAAATTATTTCCAAATACAGATGTATCCAATGAAGCTCTACCATTTATGGGTTACAAAGAAGCTGATTTATTTGGCATTCCTGCAAAGATTTATAGAATTTCATTTTCAGGAGAGCTTGCTTATGAAGTTAATGTGGAGTCAGACTATGGTAATTTCATGTGGGAAAAAATTATCGAAGTTGGTAAAGAATTTCAAATACAGCCATATGGAACTGAGGCCCTATCTACTTTAAGGATAGAAATGGGTCACGTTGCTGGCTCTGAACTTGATGGTAGAACAATTCCTCATGATGCATCACTTGAAGGTTTAGTAAGTAAGAAAAAAGACTTTATTGGTAAAAGATCTTTAAGCAGATCAGCTTTTACAAAACCAGATAGAGAAAAAATAGTAGGTGTTGTTCCATTAGACAAAACAACAAGTATTCCTGAAGGCTCATATATTGTTAAAGACCCTAAAGCAAAACTTCCAAACCCTAAATTAGGTCATGTCTCAGCATCATGTTGGAGTGTTGAGTATGATAATCCATTCTCACTTGCGATAATTAAAGATGGTAAAAATATGATAGGACAAAAGCTATTTGCTATGTCACCTTTAAAAAACAAAACTATTCCTGTGGAAATTGTTTCATCGCATTATGTTGATCCTGAAGGAAAGAGAGTAAGAGCATGACGGTGATTTCTGCATTACAAAATGTCCATATCGAGGGGTCATTTGGAAACTTTGAAAATAAATCTGAAAATGAATTATTAAAAATTAAAGAATTAAAAAATTTATTAATCGTTCAAATAGTTCAATATAAAAATTCTTCAATTAAAATTGACGATATAAATTTCAACAATTTAAAATTTGTAAATCAGGCACAAAAAGTAGTTTCAAATGAAAATATAAGAGTTTTGTGGAACTCACCAAATAATTGGCTTTTAGTTTCTCATGAAAAAGAATTGTTAAAAGAAATTTACAGTACTTTTAATGAAAATGATTTTGCTGTTACAGACCTTTCTCATTCAAAAGCAACAATCGAATTAGAAGGACCATACGTAAAAGAAGTTTTAAAAAAAGGATGTCCTTTTAATTTTAACATTTTAACAAAAAATATGAGTATTAACTCAGCTTATAATGGAATTTCTTTTATAGTTGACATGGTTGAAAATGAACCAGAAAAAGCAAGAATTTTTTCTCTAAGAAGTTTTGGAGAATCTCTATACCATTCTATCACTGATGCTTCTTTAGAATTTGGTTATAAGTGTAATTAGTTGTTATTCCTCAGTTTTAAATTTAGATTTCTGAATAAATAAAACAAATAGCACTGGTATAATTAAGGTAATAATTGTAACTGCAATTAATAACAATCCTAGCTCAGAATAGTCTGCTGTAGTTAAAATTGTGTTTGTAACCTTATCTTTTACTTCTCTTGTAATTGTAAAAATTTCATTGAGATATTTTGTTAATAAAGCACTTGCTGATAAAGCTAAATTAGTGAATGAGGCAAAAACCGCAAAAAAAGTTGCTTTTAAATGTGAAGGAGCATTCTTAGCAATCCAAGCCAAAAGTGGAATCATAGATATTTGACCCAATGGAGATTCTAATGCTGTATTAATTATTGCTATAAATTTTGCATCAACAATTCCGTTTGTTAACGAAGAAGTCCAGTTATGAAATCCATAATACATTCCAACACTTGGCAAAAATAATATTGATCCAGCAATTGATAAAATTACGATTATTTTAGCAATTGAATTTTTTGCCATAAATGGTCTAAGCATTATTATTCCAACTAATGTTAGGACAGAAGCTAGTAAAGACAGTATTGAAAAAAATTGTTCATTAAATTGTAGTTCATCAATTTCAAACCAAGATAAGCCCGGTCCAGGTCCAGGCATGGCTCTAAATATAAAAATAATTATAGCAGTTCCAACTATAGTTAATCTTAACTTTTCAGGTAACTCTTTAATAAGTTTGTTCATAAGAAATAAAATGATTAACATAGAACCTAAAAAAACAATTTCTTGTGCAAAAGGTAATCCTAACGAACCGACACTCAATGTAAAAATTACAAAAATTAAACTACCACCTAGTATCCACCAATTAACTTTTGTTTGCTCATGATTAAAATTATCTTCCTCTCCTGATAGACCTTGTCTAATTAAAATGTTTTTCTTTTTATTTTTTAAATAAGTAGCAAAAATAACACCTAAAATTGAAACCATTGGTATTATTAATGCATAAAGATATATCGAGCCGTATAACTGTATTTTTTCTGCCTGTTCAAGATCATCTACCCCCTTAAATAATATCACATTGGCAAGAGCAACCAACACTGTCCCACCTATAATTGCAAATCTTCCAAGTGTTTGCATCGTTGTATGCATAATTTTAATTTGATCTGCTGTAAATTTTTCTCCGTTCTCATTTATTAAAGGCACAGCTTCGACTGTCATTGCATCAGCAACAACATCTTGGACTACATATCCAATAGGAGCTAAAAGAACACTTATAACAAACCAAGTTTCAACTTTTAAATAAGATGACATTTGTTCTGTATGAATTATTAGTCCGTACATTATTAATAAACTTACACCAATTAATGAGGCACCGACGTAAACCATGTAATTCTTTTTATTCCATATTAAATCTACCAAATGCCCTAGTGGCATTTTTAAAGCCCAAGGTATTCCTGCCCAGAAACCTAATCCTGCAAGAAATGCTGCAGATAAGTTTAAGTAATCTTTTACAAAGAAAGTACCTACTATTCCTGTGAGACCAGATATACCCGCCGCCACGTAAATCATTAACGGAGGTAAATAAGACAATTTAAATTGTCTTCCTAAATCAAACAGTGTTGAGTCTATAAATTGAATGATTTTGTCCATTTATTCTTAATCTAAAAGGTTTAATTTAATTAGACTATTATTTTTTGTTTCTTTGCACCACAATTCATAACTTTCGCACACTCGCCACAAATGATTTGTAGCTCTTTGTGATATTTCCAAGGGAAAATGACTCTTTGCATAGTATAAATCAGGAAATTTAATCAATTGTTTAATCATTGCTTCTTTTTGTAAATTCAAAAGTCTTAAAACCTCTTTAGAAATTTTTTCTCCTGAGGTCTCATCAACAAAATCGTTTTCTTTTAGTTTCTCAAACCATTCATCATGAAATTTACCACTACTTACTTTTTGATACAACTTTGAACCCATAAATCTTTCAATTGCATCTATATTGGAAATATCAATATTTTGTTTTTTAATTTGAAATATTTCTAAATAGATTGCCTCAGCAACATAAAGTATGTAGGGTTTTTTATTTTCATCTCCCATAAAATTATAAATCTAAAGTATAGTAACAAGAATTAGGGTCCTCTTTATAATGAGCAAATGGTTTACATTTAGTAAATTTAAAATGTTCAAAAAGTTTTCTAGCTGGTAAAAAGAATTTTCCAGATCCTGTTTCAATACTTAGCTTTTTTATACCTAATTTTTTTGCCTGAAATATCAAATGTGAGATTATTTTACTGCCAATACCTCTATTTCTAAAATCATCAGATACTCTAATAGATTTAAATTCACCATGATTTTGTCCAATAAATTTTAAGGCTCCACATCCGATTAAATGATTATTATTCCACAAGCTCCAAAATTTTATACTTGGATCTTTAAGTCCAGGGATATCTAAAACGTGAGTGCTACCTTTAGAAGAAACAGATCTTAATTCAATAAAGTGTTTTATTAAAAGATGATTTACCTTTGGGTGGTCAAAGTTATTTTCTATTGATTTAATCATTAGCATGAACATATAATCTAAAAAAAAATTAAACCAATACGAAAAAATATGTGTGGAAGATACGTGATCACTAATGCTGTTTCAAAAACAAGTAAAATCGTTAAAACTGCAATTAAAGTAGAAGACTCAGAAAATTATAATGCACATCCTTACCAAAAACTTCCAGTTATTAAGAAATATAACAATGGAAATACTCTTGAAAATTTAAAGTGGGGTATTGTACCTAGTTGGGCTAAAAAAAAAGACTTTAAACCACTAATTAATGCAAGATTAGAGACGATTGATGAAAAGGTCTCTTTTAAAAAATTAATAAAACTTCAAAGATGTGTTGCCGTGGCCGACGGATTTTATGAATGGAAGAGAATAGAAAAAGAGAAGACCCCTTATTACTTTTTAAGAGAGGATAAGAAACTTATTTATATTGCTGGTATTTATGAAGAAGATCAATTTTGTATGATTACTGAAGAAGCAAGTTCAAATGTAACAGAAATTCATCACAGACAGCCAGTTATCTTAAATGAAAGTGATGTTAATAAATATTTGAATATTGAAATTTCAGGTTCAAATTATTTAAAACAATCACAAAAATCAAAACTTTCTTTTTATGAAATTTCTAAGGATGTAAATAAGCCAACAAATAACAACATTTCTCTAATACAACCTATATAAAATTATTTTTCAATAATTGTTAGATGTCCCATTTTCCTTTTTGCTTTTACTTGTTTTTTTAAATAATCATAAAAAAACTCATTTTCTTTAAAAGTTTTATTTCTATAAATTGTTATGTCATCACCAATCAGATTAATCATTTGAGCATTATATATTTTTTTTGTGTCGATTTTTTTTAAACCACAAACAGCTCTAATATGGTTTTCAAATTGACTAACATTATGTGAGTTTATTGTTAGATGGCCAGAATTATGAACTCTAGGTGCAATTTCATTGACATATAAGTTTTCATTTTTATCAATAAAAAACTCAACACATAAGGTTCCAATATAATCTAGTTCCTCAACAATTCGTTTTGCCCACTCTTTAGATTTTACCTTTATTTTTTCTGAAATTTCAGCAGGAATTTTTGAATGTTTCAAAATTTGATCTTCATGAACATTCTCAATCGGTTCATATATCTCATATTTTTGATTGCCAAATCTACATATGACAATTGAAATTTCTTTTTTAAGATTAATAAACTTCTCTAAAATATATTCTTTAGTAAAATCAATGTCATCATTTATGTCAATTAAACTATTTAATTTATATTGACCTTTACCATCATATCCAAGAGTGGTAGTTTTAAGTAACCCAGGCAAAAGGTTTTCATTATCTTTTATTTCATCCTTATTTCTAATTAAAGCATAGTTAGTTGTTCTAATATTGTTTTTATTTAAAAATTTTTTTTCAGTTAATCTATTTTGGATTAAACTATTTATTTCTGGTTTGGGTAAAACACTCTTTGATTTATTTATTTCATTTAATATATCAAAGGGTATATTTTCAAATTCATAGGTAACTAAATCAACGCTATTAACAAATTCTGTTATAATTTTTGTATCATTATACTTTCCATATATGAACTTATTTACAAAATTTTTGGCTGGCGCATCTGGATCATCACTAAGTGCTACAGTTTTTATATCTACTTTTTTAGCGGCTTCAGAAAGCATACTACCTAGCTGACCACCTCCAATTATTCCTAAAACTGGCTGGTTCATTTATTTTGGTTTTTTTTTAACAGATTTTGATTGTTTAGATCGCCACTTATTCAGATTATTTTTAACACTCTTATCAAAGTTAGAAATAATTGATGCGGCATACAAAGCTGCATTCATTGCTCCATCTGTACCAATTGCTACTGTTCCAACAGGTATACCTTTTGGCATTTGAGCTATTGATAGTAAACTATCTAGACCTTTTAATTTTTTACTTTCGATTGGCACTCCTATTACTGGAATTCTTGTTAGAGATGCAATCATTCCTGGCAAATGGGCTGATCCTCCAGCTCCAGCAATTATCACAGAAATTTTATTGTTTTCTGCAGATTTTGCATACTTAAACATACGTTCTGGAGTTCTGTGAGCTGAAACTATATTTGTTTCGTAATTAATTTTAAGCAATTTAAGAATTTTTTCACAAAATTTCATGGTTGAGTAATCAGAATTACTTCCCATAACAATTGATACCTTGTGACTATATTTTTTGTTTTTCACGATACGAATTTGAATTAATATAGATTAACATATTCTTTAAATTTAAACTAGTCGACAAATTATATTATACTTATATTGTCTTTAAATATGAACTATCGAATAGATAATCTTCAATATTGTAACTGGTCTAGAGATATTTTTCTCATCAATAGGGAAGCTGGATTAAATGCAGTGCACGTTACTCTAGTATATCACGAAGATTATGATGAATTTTTACAAAGAGTAAAAGAGTGGGATAAATTTTTTGAAGAAAATTCAGATTTAATTTTTTTGGGAAAAACATTCGAAGATATTACAAAAGCACAATCTGACAACAAAACGGCAATTTTTTTTGGTTTTCAAAATTGTTCCCCAATCGAGGATGATATAAATTTAATAGAGAAAGTCCATGAGCATGGTTGTAGATTTATGCAACTTACTTATAATAATCAATCTCTTCTAGCCACAGGATGTTATGAAAAAAATGATTCTGGAGTCACAAATTTTGGAAGAGAAGCAATTAAAGAGATGAATAGGGTCGGAATAGTTGTAGACATGTCTCATTCAGCAGAAAAAAGTACTTTAGATGCGATCGAAATAAGCGAAAAACCAATTGCAATTACCCATGCAAATCCTTCTTTCTGGCATCAAGCTTTAAGAAATAAATCAGACTTCTTGTTAAAGAAACTTTCTGAAAGTGGAGGTATCTTAGGTTTATCATTATATTCTCATCATTTAAAAGATGGAACAAATTGTAAATTAGAAAGTTTTTGCGAAATGGTTGCTAAAACAGCAGAAATAATGGAAGTAAAAAATATTGGTATTGGGTCAGATCTATGTTTGAACCAACCTGACAGTGTTGTTGAATGGATGAGAAACGGAACTTGGTCTAAAAGTACAAATTATGGAGAGGGAAGTAAAAAAAAACCTGGATTTCCAAAACAACCTGACTGGTTTTTGGATGCTAGAGGTTTTAATAATTTAGAAAGTGGATTAAAAAAAATTGGTTTTAATAAGCAAGAAGTAGAAGGAATTTTAGGAAATAATTGGTTTAATTTTTATAAAGGAATTAATTAATGGAAATAAGATTAAGAGACCCAAAATTTTTGATGAAACTATCTAAATTGGGATCTTTTCATCAATCAAAATTATCATTTTTGAGATCTTTTTTAAGTGAATTTAAAGATTGGAAATATAGTCGTGATTTGTTCCAGCTTAATGACAAAGGACATGGTAGAGCAGTTTATTCTTTTACAAAAAATAAAAGAACATATTCTCTCATTTGTTTTGCTAATGAAATTAAAGATGACGAAAGATCAGATAGAGTAATAGCCACAAAGTGGGATGCTGCTTTTACCTTATTTGATGGAATTCCATCAAAAGAAGACATAGATAGACTTTACAATAATGTTCCAAAACAAGAGGTTGGAAGACTTTCGTATAAGGAATTAACGTTATCAAGAGCTAACAAGTCAGTAAGAGTTTTCGACCATGTGGTTGACAGTTTATCAAATGGAGAGCAACCTAATAAAGAAATTTTATCAAAAGTTGGGTATTTATATAGAACAACAGCAGTTTATGGATCAGGAAAATTTGGTTTAGCGGACAGGTTTAGAATTAAAAATAGAGAGGAAATCAGAGGACCTTTTAGATTAGAGATGATGCTAGTTTATCTCGTTAGACAATTTACATTTGATCAGGTTAATCATATTGCAAAAAATAAAAATCCAAAACTAGCAGTAGAATTAGATCCTGCAATTAGCAGGAACTTAGGAATAGGAAATTCCACTGGCCTTGGTATGGCTCCTTTTATTGTTAATCATCCTACATTGTTGAATAATTGGATACATGCAAGAGAAACTGCTTTGAAACAAATAAGAGAAATAGAGCAGGTTTCAAAGAATGAGATTGATATTTTTTATAATTGCCTAATTAAATCTTTAAAGAATATAACCAGCTGGCACACTGATAGTGAATATCAAAAAGAAAAAATCAAAGGTTTAATTGAAGATTTAAAAAAGTTTATAAAATTTATGAAAGAAGATTTTAAATTTAAAAATTCATATCAATTTAATCAAATTTACAACTGGTCAGAGGAAAATTTGAATGATGAATGTTTAGAATATATTGTATCTATGATGATGGAACCGTATGATAACATAGTTAATCCATTGATTACGCAAATGAGTTCTGATGAGGAAAAGCATTTTAACATTCCCGTTGATAGAACTATTGAAGATTTAAGAAACATATTAGAAAATAAATATTCTGAAATACTTAAAATTGATTTTTTAAAAGACGAAAATAATCAAAACTTTTGGTTTATATCGAAAAATAAAGAAGAGCCTAGAATAGGAGACAGATATATCGATGAGGGATCTGATTTAGAACAACCTTTGGCAATAGCAAGAGATATAAATAAACTTTATGAAGCCGTATTTACAAAAAAAAATAGTTCTAAAATTGGTAAATTTTTAAAAGATAATAATCATTTAAGACATGTTGTCAGAAGAGCATTTATTGCGGAAAAGTTTCCTTATTCAGAAATCCAAGACAATACGATTGGGTCCAAACTAGTTCCAATTGATATGTTAAGATTAAAATTATCATTTTTTGGAGCTTTAAAGTTTGATCCTAGATCAGATAAATGGTTGCGTATTTGCATGTTCCAAGGAGCACCTTTGCCTTCAGAATTAGGAAATTTTGATGATAAATGGATTTATAAATCATAAATAAATGAGAAGCTTTAGTGAAATAGAAGTAACTACAAAAAAAGCATCTAAAGCTATTGGTTTTTCTTGGGGAATATCAGAGGAGGTTGGAAAAAATATTCGATTACTAGAAATGTTTGGACTACCAGGTCTTAAAAATTTAAATCAATACTACAAAATTTATAAAATCAGTAATTTTGAAAATATAGATGAAATATCGACCTCAAATACTCCAAAGACTTTTTATTGTCCTATATTATCTGGATTAAATTTCTTTGATCAATCTTCATCAATATCTAAATTCAATGAAATTGAAATAAATAAGATTGCTTTTCCACTTATATTTTTATCATTTGTAAGCAGAACTTCAGAAATTATTGGTAAGAGAATTTTTTTAAAGATGGATGATAAAGAATTTTTATTTAATTTTAATGAGTCTATTTATTCAAACTATCTAACAGGAGATGTATTGGAAAAATCAGATAAAATTAACTTAAAATTTTTAGATAATAAGAACAGTTTTACTGAAGATGATTGGTCTGAAATTTATAATTTATCTATAAAAACTTACGTCGATGAAAGTGATAAATCAAGGGAACGAACAGCAGGAGCTGGATTAACAGATAATGACTAAAGAATATGATGCAGAATTGAATAGGAATTTTGAAACAGATTTAAATGATATTTGTGAAGAGTGTAAAAAAGAAGATGAAAGTGTAACTCAAAATTTATTCCTTACTGGTTTTAAAATATGCAAATCTTGCAGAACATCTAAAACTGTTTTTCCTTTTTAGCTAATATTACTAATTGGAATTGAATTCATTCTATTAATTATGAATGTTATAGATAGAAAAGCTATTATTAGAAAAGATAAAAATACTATTCCGAATGATTTCAAGTTAGATTTCAAATTCAAAATTTGTTTGGTTGATATTATGAGAGATGCAAAAATCCAAAATTGAGTAAGGAAAATAATTGGCAGAACTAAGTCAGGTGTTACTGCAAAAAACCTAATTAAACCTGGCGCATGAGCGTATCCCACAGCTACTAAAATCTTTTTAAAAGGAACCTTACTCCCTTTATCTGGAAAAATTTTTACTCCAATTACAAAAATAAAAATAGCCCAAACAAACCATGTTAAAAGAGCTGTCAATCCTGAGATGCCAATTGATGTTCTCACAATTGAATTTGCCGCTACTGCTCCCGCAACACCATCAAGTATCATTATAAGACCAGCAAAATAGATTGCAGCCTCACCAAAGTATTTATTATCTCTGTATAAGCTTTTATCTAATTTTAAAGATTTAAAAAAAATTTCTAAAAATTGTGCGAACATTTTAATTAGGGAGGAGCTAAACTCCTCCCTTAAAGTTATTTAACCTTTTACAACTTCTCTTGTATTTGCGTTGTAAGATTCTTTAAATGGTATATCTACTATTACTGCATCAACAGGTTTTCCTGGAGTTTCAGAATATTTCTCTGGCAAATGTACCTTGAACTTAGATCCTACTTTTCCTTTAGGAAATCCATTTGCGTTCAATGTTCCATCAAATGGTACATAACCCATAGCAATGTTCTGTTTTTTTTCAGGATGATACCAAGGAGAAGTAACAAAACCTATAGGTTCTCCACCACCCTCATCTGAAATTAGCCAAAAATCAGGAGCGTATTCCTCAATTGGTTTTCCACCTAATTCAAGACCTACTAATTGAAGTTTGTATGGTTTGTGACCTGCTTTTAAATCAGATTTCATTTTTTCTAGAGCTTTCTTGCCTACGTAATCTGCTTTCTTGTTCCATTCTCCTTTGCCAGATAATGATACTTGATAACCTAAATTACATTGAAATGGATTATGTTGATTATCCATGTCTTGACCCCAAGAAAGAATTCCAGCTTGAATTCTTCTATGGTGAGCAGGCGCAATAACCATTAGGCTATGTTTTTTTCCTGCTTCAAGAACAGCATTCCACATATCTTCTGCGTATAACGTGCATTCTCTTAAATAAATTTCATAACCAGCTTCACCAGAAAACCCTGATTGAGATATCACGCAACTTCTTCCACCAATTTTTGCTTCAGCTAAACCGTAGAATGGCATATTATCAAAATCAACTTGATCTCCACATAAATCTTTCATTAATGCTTTAGATTTTGGCCCTTGTATCTGAACTGGACTTACATCTATCTCATCAATTTCTACGTTAAATCTCTCATCAGCATTTACACCTTGCAAATAAAGACCTATATCACTATCAGATAAACTAAACCAAAATTCATCTTTAGATATTCTTAAAAGAATCGGATCATTTAATACTCCACCATAAGCGTTGCAAAGAATTACATATCTTGCTCTCATTGGAGAAATTTTTGTAGCATCTCTTGTTATTACATAGTCAACAAATTTTTCTGCATCTGGACCCTTCACTCTAATTTGTCTTTCCACAGCAACGTTCCACATTGTTACATGATTTACTATTGCATCATATTCTACCATTGCGCCACCATCTTCAGGTTTTACATATCCTCTTGGGTGATAAATACGATTGTATACAGTTGCTCTCCAACAACCTGCTTTCATCGATAAATGCCAGTAGGGTGATTTTCTTACACGAGTTGAAATTAACATTTCAACTTTTGTTGGTCCGCTTTGTCTTAAATTATAAGGCACTTTTCTATCAGATTGGTCTACTGATGTTACGTGTCTTAACTTACTATAGTCAAATTCATTAGACATAGTTATTCTCCTTCAACCACTTGTTAGTTTCCTTCAAGCCGCCGAATGTATAAATGTGAAAATAATCAGTATGCGATTTAACTTTCCCAATTAGATCATTAGGGTCTTTAGGTTTCAATAAATCTAATGCCTTACTAAAATTAGATTTAAGAAAATTAATGGAATTTTTTGCACCAACAATATTTGCAAACTTAATTAAGCTAGAAATTTTCATGGGCCCAGTTATTCCAACATGAACTGGTATTGTTTGTTTAGAAATAAAGTCAACAATAGGCTGAGAATCTAGTAACCATTGAGTAACTATATAATCAGCGTAAGGCTTTTTATCTATCATTGCTTTTTCTAATTCTGAATCGGATATATCAGGACTACCCTCTGGATGTCCAGCAATTCCAATCCTTATCCCATCAAAATATCCTGTTTCTAATATCTGATAGGAACTATCAAATTTTCCAATTGGTTCTCGACTGCCTCCAATAACTAGAACTTGTTTCACACCTAAATCTTTGCATCTTGAAACATAATCCTTTAATTCACTTTCACTATTTATTGATCTAGCAGGAAAATGAGGAACCGGATTAAATCCTTTTTTACTAAATCTCCAGATTTATCTGCAGTCTCCTTATAATCACCTCCAGGTAGCATTGTGACATATACATCATTAACACCTGGTAAAGTATTAAGATCTGTGTGAGGTCCAATTTCTAATGAAAAATTCATTAATGGATAATTATTTATTTCTAAATAACTGTCTAGAAAAATATTAGATCAAAGTGTCAGGGTTATTTTTTCTGACCTCTGTGTTTTTGAATTCTCTGACCATACTGCTGTGTTACTCTGTCAAAGATGATCGCTAGAGCTACTATGGCAAGTCCATTCATCATTCCAAGCGCTAAATATTGATTAGAAATAGCCTGTAAAATAGGTACTCCCAGACCTTTAACTCCTATCATTGATGCGATTACTACCATTGCCAACGCCATCATAATTGTTTGGTTTATTCCAGCGAATATTGTGGGCAAAGACAATGGAATTTGCACAGATTTTAACTTTTGCATTGGAGTTGCACCAAATGCTTCGCTTGCCTCAAGTGTTTCTTTATCTACTTCTCTAATTCCAAGATTTGTTAACCTAACTACTGGAGGTAAAGCATAAATACACACTGCCAATAAACCAGGTACTTTCCCTATTCCTAAAAGCATTATTATAGGTATAAGATATACAAAACTTGGAATAGTTTGCATCATGTCCAATATCGGTAACACAGCCTTTTCTGCTCTACTTGATTTTGACATTAATACCCCAATTGGAATACCAACAACTATACAAACTAATGTTGAAACGGAAATTATAGCAACAGTTGCCATACAATTTTTCCACATTCCAAAATAACCTATAACAATAAAACAAATTACAGTTCCTATGACAAGCTTAATACTTCTCGACCCAATCCAAGCCAATAAAGCAAATACTCCTATCACGATAGGCCAAGGACTATTAACTAATAATTTTTCCAACCAAATTAAAAAATATAATAGTGGATCAAAAAAACTCTCTATACCGTCACCATAAGCTCTTGAAAAATCTTTAAAACTTAAATCTATTCCTTTTTTCAACTCTCTTAGAGCTGTTCTATCCATTACAGGAATTTTAGTAAAGAAGTCCATTAATATATTTTTATAATCGAACCCGTTTTACAACGGGTTCGAAATTTTATTTTATTAAAGTGCTTTTTTGATTTTTTTAGCTGCTGAACTTGAAACCCATTTAGACCAAACGTCTTCTTGTGTTTTCAAAAATTCAATTGCTGCATCTGCACCTTCAGCTTGGTTTTCTCCCATCCAAACTAACATTCCATTCATTACAGGACCTGGGTATGTTCTTTTCTCAAGATAATCCATACCTTCTTTTCCGGCAGTTTTTTTGTAATTGTCAGTGGCGACTGAATAAACTTCAGATTTTACCCATGAAGATTTTAAAGGATTAGCACACTCTTGCTCTGGTTTTGATAAACAATTATCCCAGTTATCTTTACCAGCGTACTCACCCATATCCACAGCTATCATTCCATATTTTCCAATTATAGCAGTTGGTGACCAATAGTAACCAAACCAGTTTTCACCTCTTTCTGCAGCTTTTGCAATTGAACCATCAAGACCTGCTGCTGATCCTGTTTCTACTATAGCCCAACCTTTGGCTTCCATTCCCCAAGCTCTAAAATGATTTCTGTTACTTAGTTCACAGTTCCATCCTGGAGGACAAATATGAAATCCACCTTTTGATGGATCTTCCGGGTGTGGAAATAGATCAGGTCTTTCTAAAATTGCATCGGCAGTTGTAAGTTCTGGATGCTTCTCTAAAGTTGCTGGCAATACCCACCAACCTTCACCTAAACCAGTAATTGGTGCTTTATTAATTGAGTGAAGTTTTCCTTCAGCTACAGCAGCTTCTAACTCTACTTTTGCTGCATTTGCCCAAAACTCAGGAGCTATATCTGGCTCACCTTTTTCTTGCATCGAAGTAAATGTAGGCATTGTAGCACCAGGCACAAGCTCAACATTACATCCATACCCTTCCTCTAATATAATTTTGTCAACTTCAGCCATAAAATTTGCAGAAGCCCAGTTCATATTAGCAATAGTAATGTCTCCACATTTTGCATTAGCAACATTACTGTACGATGTAACGCCTAAAACAAATAATGCAGAAAGCAATATTCTTTTTAATTTCATTATTATCTCCTAATTAATTAATTATAATTCATCAGAACATATAGAGGGATAAATTGCAAACTGGTTTCAACTCTTAGTTGTGTGAAAATTGTCTTTATACCCTGCATATTTAAAAATAAATTGTTAAAAAAATACTAAATCTTATGGCTCAGAAAGACGTTGGAAACAAAGTACCCATTTATAAGCTTAAAGAAACAAAAGAGGTTATGGAATTCTATGATGAATGGGGACTAAACAATAAATATGACAAAGACATGCTTGATTGGAATTATACAGGACCAAAAGAGACCTCAGAAGTTTTTGCAAAATACCAACAAGATAAAAATATAAAAATTTACGATGCAGGATGTGGCACAGGCTTAGTTGGTTTAGAATTAAAAAAATACGGTTTTTCTGAATTTTATGGTGCTGATTTATCACAAAAACTTTTAGATTTAGTTCCAAATAATCTTTACAAAAAATTAGATAAGTTTGATTTGAATAAACCAGTTAATGAAAAAGATAATGATTATGATGCATTAATGTGTGTTGGAACATTTACTTTTGGTCACGTTAAACCACCAGCTCTTGATGAATTCATAAGGATTACAAAAAATAATGGTCTTATTTGTTTTACAATAAATGAGGGTATTTATGAAGAGTATGGTTTTGACAAGAAAATTCAAAAATTAACTGAAGAAAAAAAGTGGAAAGAAATAGAATTTTTTAAGTCAGATTATATAGCAAGCAAAGATGTAAATGCTTGGTTGGGTTTATATAAAGTGACTAAATAATGTCAGAAATTTATAAGATTATAGATAAGAAAAAATTAGAAGTTGTTAAGAAAACCATTAGCAAAGCTCATGGTTTACCAAATGAGTGTTACACAAATAAAGAATATACTTTAATAGAAAGAAAAAAACTTTTTGAAGATAAATGGACAGTAATCGGTACAGCTAGTTCATTGCCAAATGCAGGATATGTAAAGCCATTTGATCTCCTAGGTCTACCGTTGGTTATAATTAGAAACAAAAAAAATAAAATAAAAGTTTTTCATAATGTATGTAGTCATAGAGGTGTAAAGCTTATAGATAAACCTGGCAACATCAGAAATGTAATCAGATGTCCTTACCATTCGTGGTCTTATACAGCGGATGGAGAATTGGTAGCAACTCCTCATATTGGTGGAATGAACAAACATCAAAGCTCAAAATTTGATAAATCAAAAAGCAATCTTAAAGAAATAAAATCTTATGTGTGGCTTGATTTAATAATTGTAAATATTAGCAACAATCAAATCCCTTTTAAAGAATATATCAAACCTTTAGATGAAAGATGGTCTAAATTTTGGATAAACAAAGATAGAGAGTTAATAAATCATGCTAATGATTTTGGATACTTCAAATTAAAAGCAAAATGTAATTGGAAATTTGCAATTGAAAATTATTGTGAGAGTTATCATTTGCCATGGGTACATCCTGGATTAAATGAATATTCCAAAATAGATGATCACTATCATATTCAAGGTTTACCTAATCGATTTGCTGGACAAGGAACAAAAAACTATAATCCTAAATTTAAAGGAAAGAAAAAACTTCCAAGCTTTCCTAATTGGCCAAAAAATAAAGAGAATATTGCAGAGTATGTTGCTCTATTTCCTAATGTTATGTTAGGCATTCATAAAGATCATTATTATGCATATTGGCTAGAGCCAATTGATCATGAAAATACTTTAGAACATATGGAGATATATTATGTCGGTGAAAAAGCTGCTAAATCTGAAAAATTTAAATCATTGAGAAAACAAAACCATAAATTGTGGGAGGACATTCAAAAAGAAGATGTAGATATTATTCAACGGATGCAAATAGGCCGCAATTCCAATGCATATAATGGTGGAAATTTTTCTCCCGATATGGATAATCCCACTCATCAATTTCATAAGTGGGTATCAACTAACCTTGTGTAGAAAGTGAAAATTTATGTATAGACCATTACCAGATGAACTTACAATTAAGCATTCTCCAATTGAAGGTCTTGGTTTATTTGCAACAAAAGAAATAAAAGCAAATACATTTATTGGTATTACACACATTAGGGACGAACAATTCGAAAATAAATATATTAGAACTCCATTAGGTGGATTTTATAATCACTCAGATAATCCAACAATTCAAAGACTAGTATCAAATGTTTTACCGACTCTAAAATTTGGTGATCCAATTGATCCAACCGTTAAAGCAAAAAAATTTAACGATAACGATGATAATTTAGAAAATATGTATTACAATTTATTAGAGAAACCTGATGCTAAATATTTCTTTATGGTATCAATAAAAGATCTAAAGCCAGGTGATGAACTTTGTGCAAATTATAATCTTTATACCTATCCAAAGACTGGTGTAGGTATTCAAATGCTATAAATTTCTAAATGAAAATTATTTTAATAATGGGTCTGCCAGGTGCAGGCAAAACGACTTTAGCTGAACAATTGGCTCCAAAGCTTAATGCAAAAAGATTAAATGCGGACGAAGTTAGAAACGCTGCAGATGATTGGGATTTCTCAGAAGAAGGAAGAAAAAGACAAGCAAAAAGAATGGCAGATTTTGCATTGAAATTAAAAAGTGAAGGTAATTTTGTTGTTGCTGATTTTATTTGTCCTACACCTGAAGCAAGGAGTTTGTTTCCTGCAGATTATATAATTTGGGTAGATACAATTAAAGAAGGAAGATTTGAAGATACAAATCAGATGTTTATTAAGCCCGAAAAATATGATTTTCATGTGACGTCTCAAGATGCTAGTGTTTGGGCTGAAAAAATTATAAAGGATATAGTCCAATGAGTTATAAATGGGATAATAAAAAACCAACTGCACAAATGCTTGGAAGATGGCAACCTTTCCACGAGGGTCACTATACTTTATTTAAAGAAATAATTAAAAAAACCGGTCAGGTTTGTATTCAAATTAGAGATGTTCAAGGAGTTGATGATAACCCATTTGATTTTGAAACAGTAAAAAAAAATATAGAAGATAAATTAAATCCAGAATTTGAAGGTAGGTTTAAAGTAATGATGGTCCCAAATATAACAAACATTTGCTATGGAAGAGGTGTGGGGTATAAAATTGAAGAAATAGTCTTATCTGAAGAAATACAAAAAATTTCAGCTACCAAAATTAGAGCTAAAATGAGAGAAGACGGTAAGCTAAAATAGGAAAAATAAGTTCATTATGAATGTTAAGATCAAAAAATTAGGCAATGGTATAACCAATGTAATAATTAATGATCCAAAAACTTATAATTCATTATCATTTAAAACATTAAGAGACCTTTTAAAAACTTTTATTAAACTTGATAAAGACAATAGTACTAGAGTAATAATTTTAGAAGGAGAAGGCAAAGGTTTCAGCGCAGGACATAATTTAAAAGAAGTTGGTGGAATAAAAAATAGATCAAATCATTTAAAATTATTTAATTTGTGCTCAAAATTAATGATGAAAATCGTAGAGGGCAAAAAACCAGTCATTGCAAAAGTTCACGGTGCAGCTTATGCAGCAGGCTGCCAATTAGCTGCGAGTTGTGATTTAGCTTATAGTACAACAACAGCAACATTTGCAACACCTGGTGTAAATATCGGCTTGTTTTGCAGTACACCAATGGTTGCTGTTAGTAGAAAAGTGACTAGAAAAATTATGATGAAGATGCTTTTAACTGGTGAGCCAATAAACGCTAAATATGCAAAAGATATTGGTTTAATAAATGATTGTTATCCAGGTAAAAAACTTAATTCAGAAGTTTTAAAAATTGCAAAAACTATTTCTTCAAAATCAAATTTAACAATTAAAATTGGTAAGCAAGCCTTTTATAAACAATTGGAAATGCCATTAGGAGATGCATACAAATTTACAAGTAAAATGATGACTTTGAATATGGCTTCACAAGATGCAAAAGAAGGAATATCAGCTTTCTTACAAAAAAGAAAACCTAACTGGAAAAATAAATAATAATTAATTTTAATTATGAATGATGATCAAATTAAATCTATTTTAAGAAAATCAAAAGTCATTGCAATGATTGGTGTTAGTTCAGAGAAAAAAGGGGAAGATAAAAAAAATCTTAAAAGAAAGCCAGCAAATGTAGTCATGAAGTATATGCAAAACTTTGGTTATAAAGTGATACCCATAAACCCTTTTGCAGTAGGTGAAGTTGTAAATGGTGAGCCAATGGTTGAAAGCTTGGATAAAATCAAAGAAGATATAGATATAGTTGATGTTTTTAGACCTTCAAACGAAGCAGAAGGCATTGCAAAAGAAGCAATTAAAAAAGGAACTAAAGTATTATGGTTACAATATGGAATTCATAGTGATGAAGCTCAAGCGATTGCTGACAATGAAAAAATTGAATTTATTTCTAACAGATGCATAAAGCAGGAATATCAAAAACTTTTTCAAAAATCTAATCCAGTTTTTCCAGTACTGAAAGATTAATGAAAAAAGTATTTTTGGTTTATGGTCATTATAATGATAAATCTTTCAATTCAGCAATCAAAGATGCTTTTATAAAATCAGCAGAAGAAAAAGGTCATTCAGTAGAATGTATAGATTTATATAAAGAAAAGTTTAACCCAGTATATGCTGGTGAAAAAGCCGATGAAGTAGTTTTGGATCACAGAAAAAAAATAGATGAAACTGATTTAATTGTCCTCGTAGCACCTATTTGGAACTATAGAATGCCAGCAATATTAGAGGGTTGGATAGATAAAGTATTAGCGCCACCTTGGGCTTTTTCTTTTAAGAAACTTATCGGTAACCATGGTTACGCTGTAGGAAAACTAAAAAGTAAAAAAGCTATTATTTTCTGTACATACGGCTCTCCAAGGTTTTCAATTTCAGATTTTTTTTTAAATTTACCGCTCAGAAGAATTAAAAAAGGTATTTTTAATAAGTGTGGTATTTATGACATTACCTATAAACGATATTTTGCTGTACCATTTGTTTCAAATGAAAAAAGAATTGAATTTTTGGAAGATGTTAAAAATACAGCCAGCAATCTATAGTATCTTTTTTCTATTTATTTTTTCATTTAATGAATTATCTGCTGAGATAAGAAAACCAAATCCAGAGATAAAGCCAAGAGAAGTTATTGAGATACAACTCAATGCTTTAATGAAGAACGATAGTCCAGAAAAAGATAGCGGTATCATTCAAACCTGGTTTTTTGCTCACCCAAACAATCAAAGAGTTACAGGACCTATTGAGAGATTTAAAAACATGATTAAGACCGATTCTTATTCGATGCTTTTAAATCATGAAAATTATGAAATTGTAGAAGTTTATAAATCAAAAGGTGTTTCGACATTTGAAGTGACCATAATGGATAAAGATAAAAAATATTACAAATTCAAATGGCAAGTTGAAAAATATGAAATTGACGGATTTTTAAAAAATTGTTGGCTAACTACCGCTGTATCTCAACCAATGCCAATGGGCTCTTCTATTTAATGAAAAAACCTAGTTTTCCAGTACGAATTGCAATATTAATGGCAATACTTTGCATCCCACCAATTGGTGCCACTCAGATAGGATGGTATTATTTTGGGCAAACTATGGGAGTAAATTTTGGTATGGCCGCAGGAGTGGTGAGTGTAATTACTGCCGCATATTTAATGTACCAAATGGGTTGGAGAGATGACGATGATGATGATTATGACTATTAAAATTATGTTTAGTTTATAAGAAAAATTTAGTAAAAATCGCATGATGAAATCAAAAGCAAAAGTTGTAGTAGTAGGTGGTGGAGTTGTTGGTGTTAGTGCTCTTTATCACTTAGCTAAAAAGGGCTGGTCTGATGTTGTTTTGATTGAAAGAAAGGAATTAACCTCAGGTTCAACATGGCATGCAGCTGGGTTACTTCCATTATTTAATATGAGCTACTCAGTTGGCCAGTTACATAAATATGCAGTTAATCTTTATAAAAGTCTAGAAGAAGAAACAGGTAAAAACGTCGGTTTCAGTGTTGTCTCAAATATTAGATTAGCAGACAACAAAGATAGAATGGATGAGTATCATCAATACGCTGGTGTTGCAAAAACTATCGGAGTAGATGTAAAATTTCTAACACCAGATCAAGTAAAAGAAATTTGGCCTTTGTGTAATACAAAGGATTTAATTGGAGCAATTCAACATCCTGAAGATGGATATATTCAACCTGCGGATTTAACACAAGCATTAGCAACGGGCGCAAGAAATAGAGGTGCTGAGATTTATAGAAATACAACAGTTCTTGCAATGAAACAAAATAAAGATGGATGGGTTGTTGAAACAGATAAAGGATCTATAGAGTGTGAACATGTAATTTCATGTTCAGGAAATTTTGCTAGACAAACTGGGAAAATGGTTGGCCTAGATATTCCAGTAATACCAGTTGAACACCAATATATTGTAACAGAACCACATCCGGAAATTCAAAAAAGAAAAAAAGAAGGTCTTCCTGAAATGGGAGTTTTAAGAGATAGTGATAGCAGATGGTACATGAGAGAAGAAGCAGGTGGTTTAATTTTAGGACCATATGAAGATGGGGCACCTGCTTGTTATGTAAATGGTCCTTCAAAGGAATCTGAGTATGAACTTTTCCAAGAAGATCTAGATAGACTTGCTCCTCATATTGAAGGAGCTATTCATAGAGTTCCTGCATTTGGAGAAGTGGGTGTAAAAAAAGTTTATAACGGTGCGATTTGTTATACGCCAGATGGAAATCCGATAGTTGGTCCGGCTTGGGGTTTAAAGAACTTTTGGATTAACGAAGGTCATAGTTTTGGTATTACAGCAGCCGGTGGAGCTGGATGGCAACTAGCTGAATGGATTGTTGATGGCGAACCAACAATTGATATGCTTGGTGTAGAACCAAGAAGATATGGAGATTATTGCTCAAAATCATATCTTAAAGAAAAAAACGAAGAGGCTTACAGTCATGTATTTATAACTCACTTTCCAGACGAAGAAAGACCAGCTGCGAGACCTTTAAGAACAGCACCCTGTTATGATAGAATGAAAAATCTTGGTGCAGTTTTTGGTCAAAAATTTGGATGGGAGAGACCAAACTTTTTTGCAACTGATGGCATGGAGCAAAAGGATGATTGGTCGTTTAGAAGATCTAATTGGTTCAAAGCAATTGAAAAAGAGTGCAAAAACGTAAAAGAAAATGTTGGCTTACTAGATATGACTGCATTTGCTAAATGTAGAATTAAAGGACCTGGAGCTGAAGAATTTTTAGATAAGTTAGTAGCTAATAAATTGCCAAAAAAAGTTGGTAGAATTAATTTATGTCATGCATTGAATACAAAAGGGGGCGTTCACTCAGAATTTACAATAATGAGAGAGTCGGAAAATAGTTTTTATCTTGTTTCTGCTGGAGCCTATCAAAGATTGGATCACGATTGGATCTTTGGCTGGATGCCAAAAGATGGATCAGTTCAATTTGAGAACTTAACAAATAGTAAAGGTGTTCTTGTGGTATCGGGACCGAAAGCAAGAGAATTAATGCAAAGAGTATCAAATGATGATTTTTCAAATGAAAATTTTAAATGGTTAAGCGCAAAACAAGTTGATGTTGGCTTTGCACCCGTTAATGCTATGAGAGTTAATTTTGTTGGAGAGCTAGGATGGGAACTTCACCATCCCATTGAATATCAAAATCATATTTTTGATAAACTTATGGATGCAGGTCAAGATTTAGGTCTAAAGCCTTATGGAATTAGAGCTATGAACAGTTTAAGAGTTGAAAAATCTTATAAACTAGTTGGAACTGAATTATCAATTGAATATTCGCCTTACGAAAGTGGATTAGATAGATTTATTCATCCAAACAAAGGAAGTTTTATTGGACTAGATGCTTTAAATAAATGGAGAGAAAAAGGCTTTGATAATAAGCTTGTTACTTTAGAGGTTCATGAAACTAGTGATGCGGATGTGTTAGGAAACAACCCAATTTATGAAAATGGTAGTGTTGTGGGACGTGCAACTGGCGGTGACTTTGGATTTAGACTAGGAAAATCTATCGCACTAGGAATGGTTAAACCTGAGTTAGCAAATGTTGGACAAAAACTAAGGATTGATATACTTGGTAAAATGCATGAGGCAACAATTTTAGAAGAAAGTCCTTACGATGCAGAAAATAAATTATTGAGAGCTTAATGAAAATTTTAGTCGCTGTAAAAAGAGTTATTGATTATAACGTTCAAATTAGAGTTAAAGAGGACGGTAGTGGTGTAGTTACAGATAACGTTAAAATGTCAACGAACCCACCAGATGACAATGCTATTGAGGAAGCTGTAAAAATAAAAGAGTCAGGTAAAGCAACAGAAATAATAGCAGTTACTGTTGGTGAAGAGAAAGCTCAAGAGACAGTTAGAAAAGCTTTAGCAGTGGGAGCGGATAGAGGAATTCATGTAAAGGTTGATGGTATCATTGAACCTCTTGCTGTATCTAAAATATTAAAAAAAATTGTTGAAAAAGAAAATCCAGATTTAGTATTTATGGGTAAACAAGCAATTGATGATGACTGTAATCAAACAGGTCAAATGTTAGCGGCACATTTAAATTGGCCGCAAGCAACTTTTGCTTCAAAAATTGAGGTAAACGATAAATCATTACAAGTTACTAGAGAGGTAGATGAAGGTCTGGAAACTATAGAAGTTAATACACCAGCTATTGTTACGTGTGATTTAAGATTAAATGAGCCAAGATATGCGTCACTGCCAAATATAATGAAAGCTAAAAAAAAACCTATTGAACAGATTAATGCGTCAGATCTAGGAGTTGATACAAACCCTAGAATAGAACATATTAAGATCGAAGAACCACCGAAAAGAAAAGCAGGTATAAAAGTTGCTAATGTCGAGGAATTAGTGCAAAAATTAAAAAATGAGGCTAAGGTAATTTAATGTCAGTTTTATTAATAGCAGAGCATAACAACAAAGAGGTAAAACCATTTACTTTAAACGCGATTACAGCTGCATCGCAAATAGATCAAGATCTTCATGTACTGTTAATTGGAAGTAAGGCAGATGATGTTGCAAAATCTTTATCTGAAGTTCCTTTAGTAAAAAAAGTTCTGCATATAGATCATGAAATTTATGAAAATTATATTGCTGAGAATTATACTGCAGCAATTTTAAAACACTCTGATAAATATTCACATATTATTTGCTCAGCAAATACATTTGGAAAAAACCTTATGCCAAGAGTGGCAGCGTTATTAGATATTTCACAAGTGAGTGATATTATAAAAGTTATATCTCCTGATACCTTTTTAAGACCAATTTATGCTGGAAATGCATTTGCTACAGTTAAAAGTAATGATGAAAAAAAATGTGTTACTATAAGACCAACATCATTTGAAGCGGCTGAAACAACTGGAGGATCTGCCGAAATAGAAAAAATCGATGCAGCAGATCTAAGTGAGAATACAAAATTTATAAATAGAGAAGAAATTAAATCAGATAGACCTGAATTAGGCACAGCTAGAATAGTAATTTCAGGTGGTAGAGGCTTACAAAGCGGAGAAAATTTCAAACTGATAACTGATGTAGCGGACAAGTTAAATGCTGCAATAGGAGCTTCAAGAGCTGCGGTTGATGCTGGATATATTACAAACGAACATCAAGTGGGACAAACAGGAAAAGTTGTTGTTCCTGATCTATATATAGCAGTTGGAATTTCTGGAGCCATTCAACATTTAGCAGGAATGAAAGAGAGTAAAGTTATAGTTGCTATAAATAAAGATGGTGAAGCACCTATTTTTAGTGTCGCAGATTACGGCCTGGAAGCCGATTTATTCGAAGCACTTCCTCAATTCTTAGAGGAACTGAACAAATTAAACACTATACAAAAATAACAAATACTGTAAGAAATTAGTATGTCCAGAGAAGTGATGGAATACGATGTTGTAATCGTAGGTGGCGGACCATCGGGACTTTCAACTGCAATAAAATTAAAGCAGTTAAATCCAGATATTAATGTCTGCCTTTTAGAAAAAGCATCTGAAATAGGTGCACATATTTTATCCGGGAACGTGTTTGAAACACGAGCCTTAGATGAACTGTTGCCAAATTGGAAAGATCTTAATCCACCAATTAAAACAAAAGTTAACAAAGAAAAGTTTCTATTTCTAGGAAAGACAAAAAAAATTAGTTGGCCAACCTGGTTATTACCTAAAGTACAACAAAATCATAACAATTATATTATTAGTCTAGCTAATTTATGTAGATGGTTAGCAGAACAAGCTGAAACTCTTGGAGTTGAAATATTCCCAGGTTTTCCTGCAAGTGAAGTTTTATACAATGAAGATGGTTCTGTTAAGGGTGTAGCAACTCAAGATATGGGTTTAGATAAAGAAGGTAATAAAAAAGATGGTTATGAACCAGGAATGGAACTTCATGCGAAAGTTACAGTTTTTGCAGAAGGATGTAGAGGACATCTGGGCAAAGAATTAATTAAAAAATTTGATTTAGATAAAGGAAAAGATCCACAACAGTATGGAATAGGATTTAAAGAAATTTGGGAATTAAAAGAAGAAAATCACGACGAAGGCTTAGTGATGCATACGGCAGGCTGGCCATTAGATAATAATACATATGGTGGAAGTTTTGTTTATCATGCTGAAAATAAACAGATATTTTTAGGATATGTCATTGGTCTTGATTATAAAAATCCTCATCTTTCACCGTTTGATGAATTTCAAAAATTTAAAACTCATCCAGCGATTAGATCAATATTAGAAGGTGGTAAAAGAATATCATACGGAGCAAGAGCACTTATAGAGGGAGGTTTTCAAAGTCTACCTAAGATGTTTATGCCAGGTGCATTATTAGTTGGTTGTGATGCTGGTACATTAAATATGCCAAAAATTAAAGGATCACATACTGCAATGAAAAGCGGAATGATTGCAGCGGAAACTATTATTGATCACATAAAATCAAGTAAAGAATTATCTTATTATGAGGAAAAATTTAAAAAAAGTTGGGTTTATAAAGAGTTATATGTGGCTAGAAATGTTAAACCTAGCTTTAGTTGGGGTTTAATTCTAGGAATAATATTTACAGGGATTGATCAAATTTTATTTAGAGGAAGATTGCCATTCACACTTAAACATAAACACGCTGATCATGAAACTTTAAAACCAGCAAGCGAAATGCCAAAAATAGATTATCCAAAACCAGATAATGTTATTACATTTGATAAAACAAGTTCAGTTTATCTAACAGGAACTAATCATGCTGAAAATCAACCAGTACATCTTCAACTTAAAGACAAAGATTTACCAATAAAATATACTTTAGGTAAATACGATGAACCTGCACAAAGATATTGTCCAGTTGGAGTTTATGAAATTCAAAAAGAAAATGATGTTGAGAAATTTGTAATTAATTCTCAAAATTGTATTCATTGTAAAACTTGCGATATAAAAGAGCCATCACAAAATATTACATGGGTCACGCCTGAAGGTGGGGGTGGACCTAAGTACGGAAATATGTAATTAAGAAAGATCTATTGCAAATTTTTTTAAAGTTTCAATTGGCACTAACTTTAAAGTATTAACGTGAGTTTTTTTTAAATATATAGAACATCCAATTCCCGCCTCTAAAGCTCTCGCAACCCAACTGGCACATACACACCAGTTATCTCCATCAACCAATCCAGGAAAACCAAATTCAGGGTGAGGTGTTATCAAATCATTACCAGCCTCCTTACACCATTCTAAAAATTCGTCGTTAACTTTTACACAAACTGTGTGTAAACCACGATCGTTTTCATCTGTGTTACAACAACCGTCTCTGAACCAACCAGTTAATGGATTTTTTGAACATTCTTCAAGATCTTCACCAAGAACGTTTTTTTGAGCCTCACTCATTAAATTTTAGTAGGATTAGGTTGTCCTTTATAAACAACTTCTGGATCAAATTTTTTCTTTTCTTCTTCAAATTTCATTTCTACTTTACGTCCATTTTCAATTTTGCCTATAGGTACTGATCGATAAAAACATGATCTGTAACCAACATGACAACTTGCACCATCACCAATATCTACAGTTATCCAAACTGCATCTTGATCATCGTCAATTCTTATTTCTTTTACTTTTTGAGTAAAGCCGCTAGTTTTTCCTTTATGCCAAATTTCTTTTCTAGATCTGCTCCAGTAGTGAGCTTCTTTTGTTTCTATTGTTAATTTTAAAGCTTCAACATTCATATAACCGTGCATAAGAATCTCTTTAGTTTCTGCACATGTTGTAATTACAGGGATTAAGCCATCATTATCGAATTTTGGAGATAATAGGTTACCTTCCTCTATATCAGCGACATTTTCTCTTTTTTTAAACATATATAAGTCGCAATATCTAACATATTACTGAATATATTAAATATTTTAAATTTAAGGATTTATATATATAAAAACCCATCATGAAATTAGTAAAAAACGAAAATAACAAAAATACTGAGATTGTAACAGACGAAGAGGCACGTGAAGCCTTTGTTAAAATCTTAAAATGGATAGGTGAAGATCCATCTAGAGAAGGTTTATTAGAAACTCCAAAAAGGGTTACGAAAGCATTCAAAGAATACTTTAAAGGTTACAAAGAGGATCCTAAAGAAATTTTAAGCAAAACTTTTGGGGATGTTGAAGGATACAGCGACATGGTAGTTCAAAAAAATATTTCTGTACAAAGTCACTGCGAACATCATATGGCACCTATTATTGGAATCGCACATGTTGCTTATA
This sequence comes from uncultured Pelagibacteraceae bacterium, assembly GCA_902604975.1. GTDB lineage: Bacteria > Pseudomonadota > Alphaproteobacteria > Pelagibacterales > Pelagibacteraceae > Pelagibacter. The sequence continues at coordinate 33,200 of CACLAY010000007.1, forward strand.
TTCCAAATGAGAGAGTTGTTGGACTCAGCAAAATTGCAAGAGTTGTGGAAGTTTTTTCAAAAAGACTTCAAACACAAGAAAGATTAACAGTCCAAATCGCAAATACATTAATGGAGTCATTAGATGCAAAAGGTGTTGCGGTAACCATTGACTCAACTCACCAGTGTATGACTATGCGAGGTATTAAAAAGGAACAAGCTACAACTGTTACTAATTTTTATTTAGGTCAATTTAAAGACGATCTTAGTTATCAGAATAGATATTTGCGATTTATTGCAAAATAGAGTTTAATTATACATGCCTGAAACTTTCAAAGCTCTGGTCGTAAACCAGAATGGTGAAAATTTTTCTCAAGAAGTTAAAGAATTAAATTTTGATTTTTTAAATGAGGGTGAGGTTTTAGTGAAAATACACTACTCTGATTTAAATTATAAAGATGCTTTGATTTTAAAAGATGGTGCAAAATTAGTAAAAGAGTTTCCAAGAATTCCTGGAATTGATTTCTCAGGTACAGTAGCAGAAAGCAAGTCAGATGAATTTAAAGAAGGTGATGAAGTAATACTTACTGGTTGCAGAGTTGGAGAATTATTTCACGGAGGATTCTCTCAATATGCAAGAGTCAAAAAAGAATTTCTTATAAAGAAACCTTCAGGTATTGATTTAAAGCAAGCAATGATGATGGGTACAGCAGGTTTTACTGCTATGTTATGTGCCTTTGCGGTAAAAGCAAAAGAAGAATTATTACTACAAAGTAAAGTGAACGATGTTCTTGTAACAGGTTCAACAGGTGGTGTAGGGATGGTTGCAGTAAATATTCTGTCAAAAATGGGATGTAATGTAACTGCAATCACAGGAAAACTTGAAAAAGCTGATTATTTAAAAGAATTAGGAGCAAAAACTGTTTTAGATCGTAAAGAATTTGAAGGTGAACCAAGATTAATTGGTAAAGGTACTTGGGATGGTGTTGTTGACACTGTCGGTGGAAATATTTTAGCAAATGCAATATCTCAAACAAGATTAAAAGGAATTGTAGCTGTCTGTGGTAATGCGAGTGGAACTAACAAATTAAATACTTCTGTAGTTCCTTTTTATATCAGAGCTGTAAAACTATGGGGGGTAGATTCAGTTAATGTCAGCAACAAAAGAAAAGAATTTGTATGGGGTGAAGTGCCCAGTTTAGTAGATTTTAGTATTATAGAAAAATCAATTAAAATAGTTGGGCTTGAGGAACTATTGACTATATTTCCAGAAATGCTTGAAGGAAAATTGAAAAATAGAATTCTAGTGGACGTAAATAAATAATGGATTGGGATAAATTAAAAATTTTTCATGCGGTGGCTGAAGCTGGTAGTTTTACAAGCGCTACTGTAATTCTAAATCTAAGCCAATCTGCAATTAGTAGACAAATTCAATCTTTAGAAGAAGATTTAAAAGTAAAGTTATTTGAAAGACATGCAAGAGGATTGACACTTACTGAAAATGGTGAATACGTTTATAAAACTGCACATGAAGTTATCAGTAAACTTAAGGAGGTAGAAACAACTTTAGGAGATCAAAAACATAAACCAACCGGAAAACTAACAATTACAACTGTTAGAAGTTTTGGTACTCACTGGTTAACTCCGAGAATTCAAGAGTTTATGCAATTAAATCCAGAAATTGAAATAGAATTAATTTTTGACGATAAAGAGTTAGATTTAAGCACAAGACAAGCCGATATAGGAATATTTATGAGAAGACCAAAGCAACTTAATTATATTCAAAGAAAACTAATGGACATAAATTACCATATATATGGCTCAAATAAGTATCTAGAAAAACATGGTATGCCTAAATCTATAAATGATTTAAGCAAGCATAACTTTATATCATTTGGTAGAGGAGCCCCATCACCAGTGTTTAACCCAGATTGGGCATTAAAACTCGGAATAAAAGATAATAAAAAAAGAAAACCTGTTATGAAAGTAAATAGCGTTATGGGTTTACTGTTAGCAGTCGAAAGTGGTGTAGGCCTTGCGGCTCTTCCAGATTATTTAGTTGCTTTATCTCGAAATGTAATTAAAGTTCTACCCAGTGTTGAGGGTCCGATTACAGAGGCTCACTTTGTTTTTCCAGAATCTTTAAAAAATGTAGCTAGAGTGACAACCTTCAGAAACTTTCTTTATAGTAAAATTTCGGAATTTAAGTCTTAAAATATCAATAATATCTTAGTTAACTGCGTCATTAATGCGATTGATAATCATTATCATTGAGAATAGTTATCAAATTCATTATAAATTATAAAAAACTGAAAGAGAGAGATATATGAAAAAAATAACAATTTCCGCGTTAATCTTATCCTTATTTGCATCAAGCTTTGCAATAGCAAATGAGGTAAATATTTTTAATGCAAGACATTATAAAGCTGATGCAGAACTTTATAGTAAATTTACAGAAGCAACAGGAATTAAAGTCAACTTAATCAATGGTAAAGCTGGTGCTTTAGAAAAAAGAATGATCGAAGAAGGAGCTGATTCAGCAGCCGATCTTTACATAACAGCTGACGCTGGAAGATGTGGTGCTTTTAAAGCAAAAGGAATGACTCAATCAGGATTAGTTTCATCGACAATTAAATCATCTGTACCAAAAAGTTTTAGAACTACACACTGGGTTGGAGTAGCAAAAAGAGCAAGAATTGTTTACTACTCACCAGAAAGAGTAAGTGGTGCTGAGTTATCAGGGTTAACTTATGAAAGTTTAGCTGATCCAAAATGGAAAGGCAGAATTGCAATTAGAGCTTCTAGCAACATTTATAACAAATCTCTTGTAGCTTCATTAGTTAAAAATAATGGAAAAAAAGCTGCAGGTGAGTGGGCTAAAGGAGTTGTTGCAAACATGGCAAGAGATCCAAAAGGAAATGATAGAGCACAAATTATGGCTGTAGCAGCAGGAGAAGCTGATATTGCTGTTGCAAATACTTATTACTTAGCTTTGATGTTATCTGGGAATAAAGGACCTGAACAACAAGAAGCTGCAAAAAAAGTTAAAGCTTTTTTCCCTAATCAGAATGATAGAGGAACACACATGAATATAAGTTGTGCAGCTTTAGTTAAAGGAGCGCCCAATAAAACTAATGCAATTGCACTTGTTGATTTCTTATTATCACCAGAAGCTCAAGAACACTTTACAAATAATACGTTTGAGTTTCCAATGATAGCTGGAGTTTCACCAAGTCCATTGGTAGTAAACAACTTAGGTTTAGATTTTAAACAAGATCTAACAACAAGTGTTGCTAGTTATGGAGCAAAGCAAGCTGACGCCTTAGAGGTAATGACGGCTGCTGGTTGGAAGTAACATTGAAAGTAAAAAAAAAATTTATGTCTGAAGTTAATCTAAATAAATCAGCCAATGCATGCGTACCATGTGCTGAGGAGTGTAAAAAAATTAACAAAAGAATAAATAAAAGGAAATTATCAGAGATAAGTACTAAAGATTTTCCGCACATTTCAAAGGTATTCAATATCTGATTTTTCTTGATTAAAGTGCCTATGCATCCTTCGAAGGCACTTTTAAAAATATTAAGAGAGACTATATAGGTCATTTAAACTACAAATATCTCTATGTTTACAAATAAATTTAATATCTGGTTTTTAAGCTCTCTGCTTATTTCATTGCTTGTAATAATTCCTATTTTGACAGTCTCTCTTAGTTTTTTTGAAGATACTTCTAGATATTTTGACATACTTAAAAAAACTTTTTTGTTTGAATATATTTTTAATTCTTTGTCACTTTTAGTTGGTGTCTTAATACTAACTTTTTTTCTAGGTGTTGGATCTGCTTACATAGTCTCTTTTTACAAATTTCCAGGAGTTAACTTTTTTAAATGGGCATTAATTTTATCTTTTGCTATACCACCCTATATTTATGCATACTCTTTATTTGCATTTTTTGACAATTATGGCACTGCATTTACAATATTAAAGACTTTATTTGGTGATGGTGAGTACAATAAGAGTATACCAAAGTTTGATGGAATGTTTGGTTTAATATTATCTATTTCATTTTCTCTTTATGCCTATGTTTATATTCTTGCAAGATCTTCTTTTTTATATCAATCACAAAATTTAATAGACCTTGGAAAAAATTTAGGTTTTTCAAAATTTAAATCTTTTTATTCAATAATATTACCAGCTGCCAGACCTGCAATAGTTGCTGGTCTCTCTTTAGTTGCAATGGAAACACTAGCAGAGTTTGGGGCAGTAGATTTTTTTTCAGTTAATACACTTACAACAGGCATATATAATGCTTGGATAACTTTTGATGATCTAGCCTTTGCTAATAGAATTTCATTTTTTCTTTTATTATTTATATTTATTCTTTTTCTGACTGAAAATCTATCTAGAAAAAAAGCGAAATATCACTTGGATACAAGAGGCGGTTTTAAACAAAAAGAAAAAATAAAACTTTCTGGAACAAATTCTTTTTTTGCCTTTTTATTTTGTTTTTTATTGTTCTTTATGAGTTTTCTATTTCCATTAGGACAAATGCTTTATTGGACAATAAAATTTCCAGAAAATTTCTTTGACGTAAATGTAATTAATCTTTTATTAAACACACTTTATTTAGTAGGATTATCTAGTTTAGTTCTAATAACATTTGCTCTGATTTCTAATTATGGAAATCGAGTTTCAAGAAATAAAACATTAAATTTTTTATCCACACTGTCGATTTCAGGTTACGCCATACCTGGTGTTATTTTAGCTGTCGCTTTTATAACCTTTATTGCCTGGTTTGATGAGAATATAATTAAATCTTTAGGTTTTTTATCAATTAAAAAATTATTTATTGGATCTATTTTAGGTTTAGTAATTGTATATTTTGTTCGTTTTTACTCACTAGCTTTCAATGGAATAAAATCAGGATATGAAAAAATAAACGTTTCAGTTGATGAGAGCGCATACCTTCTTGGTTATTCAAAAAGAAAAACATTTCTAAATATTCATGTGCCATATTTAAGAAATTCATTATTATTTGTGGTAATTTTAATATCTCTTGAAATAATTAGAGAATTGCCAATTACCTTGGTTCTACGCCCATTTAACTTTGAAACATTTGCAACTACTGCTTATATCTCAGCATCAGAGGATATGCTTGAAGCAGCAGCGGTACCATCATTATTTTTAATTTTAATTGCTGCCTTTTTTATTACAATAACGTCAAATTATATTTTAAAAGAGAATAATGGCTAATAACTTTTTAGAAGTAAATAACGTTGATTTCAAAGCTGGTGGAAAAACAAAAGTTAAAAATGTGTCTTTTTCAGTTCAAAATGAAGGAGACATTATTTGTCTTCTAGGACCTTCAGGAATAGGAAAAACTACAATTTTGAGAACAATCGCTGGATTAGAAAAGATTAGTAATGGTTCTATAATTATCAATAATAAAACTATATCTTCAAAAAAAATTCACATTGAGCCAGAGGATCGAAATATTTCACTTGCTTTTCAAGACAATAGTTTATTTCCACATTACAATATCGAAAAAAATATAATAATTGGTACAGAAAAAAAAAATAAAAAAAAAATTAAAATAAATGCAAAAGAAATAGTAGAATTTTTGAATTTAAAAAAAATATTAAATAAATATCCACATGAGATAAGTGCTGGCGAAGCACAAAGATCATCTCTTGCACGAGCTTTAGTTTCAAACCCTGACTTATTATTATTGGACGAGCCGTTGTCCAATGTTGACCAAAGCTTTAAAGAAGAAATTCAAGTCGAATTAAAACAATTATTAAGTAAATCCAAAATAACAACTATAATTGTTACACACGACTCATACGAAGCGTTTTACTTAGGAAGTAAATGTGGAATAATATTAAATAAACAACTTAAACAATTTGATGATCCTTATAATGTTTATCATTTTCCTAATTCAGTAGAAGTTGTAAATTTTTTAAATAGAGGAATTTTAATTCCTGCAAAAGTTACAAGCGAAAATAGTTTAGAAAATAAAGATCTTGGAACAATTAAAGGTAATTTTGTTAAACACTATCCAAATGGGTCAGAGGTAAAACTTTTATTACAGCCAGAAGATTTAGAACATGATGACAAAAGTAATTTAAAATTAGAAGTCGTTGATCGTAAATTTAGAGGAACAAATTTTATTTATACTTTAAAAACACCAAGCGAGTTACAAATTCCTGTATTTGTTCATTCACACCACATTCACCAGCATGAAATAGACGAAAAATTTGGTATTAAACGACCAATTCACATTGACCACATTGTTTGTTTTTAAGTATTATTATACTTTAAAGATATATTCATGGATAAAGATTTACCAAGAAGCACTAAAGTTGTAGTTATTGGAGGCGGCGTAGCTGGAACATCGTGTGCATATCATCTAGCTAAATTTGGCTGGAAAGATGTAGTTCTATTAGAGAGAGACCAATTAACATCTGGAACTACATGGCATGCAGCTGGTTTAATGGGTCAATTAGGGGCTTCATCTACTATTACAAAGTTAAGAAAATATACTTTGGATCTTTATCAAGAATTAGAAAAGAAAACTGAATTATCTATAGGGTTAAAACAGAATGGTGCAATTACAGTAGCTACCACTAAAGAGAGAATGCAAGAGTTGTTGAGACAAGCAACTACCGCTCAACTATCTGATGTTGAAGTGCATGTTTTAGATAAAAAACAAACAAAGAATTTATATCCTGTTGTAAATAATGAGGACATTATTGGAAGTGTTTTTATGCCAAAAGATGGTCAAGCTGATCCAGTAGGTGTAACCAATGTTTTAGCAAAAGCTGCTAGAATGGAAGGAGCTCAAATTTTTGAAAAAACGCCTGTTACAAAAATTCTTGTTAAAAATAATTCTATAGTTGGAGTTGAGACTGATAAAGGAAAAATTGATTGTGAATATGTTGTTTTGGCAACAGGTATGTGGTCTAGACAAATAGGTGAAAAAATGAATGTTAGTATTCCATTGTATCCCAATGAACATTTTTATGTGATCACGGAACCAATGAAAGATTTACCAAAAAACTTACCAGTTTTAAGAGATTATAATAATTGTCTTTATCTTAAAGAAGACGCAGGTAAAATGTTAGTTGGAATTTTTGAACCAAATGCAAAACCAGCCTTTAAAAATACTGGTGTTGTGCCAGATGATTTTTCCTTTGGTGAATTACCAGATGATTTTGATCATTTCGAACCTTATTTACAAAAATCATTTCACAGGTTGCCTATGTTGGAAAATGCAGGAATTAGAAAATTTTTCTCTGGCCCTGAATCATTTACTCCTGATACCCAATATCTTTTAGGTGAAACTCCTGAGATTAAAAAACTTTTTACATGTTGTGGTTTTAACAGTATTGGAATTGCAAGTTCAGGAGGTGCTGGAAGAGTTACTGCAGAATGGATAATTAATGGACACATTAATGAGGATTTATTTTCATTAGATATTAAAAGATTTCAAAAATTTCATTCATCAAAAAAATTTATAATGGAAAGAGTGACAGAAACACTTGGTGATTTATATGGAATGCATTGGCCATTTAAACAACATAAAACATCAAGAAACCAAATTGTATTACCCTACCAAGAGGAGCTAAAAAAATTAGGAGCTTGTTTTGGAACCTCGGGTGGTTTTGAAAGACCTATGTGGTATGCGTTGAAAGGTGAAAAGGCTGATTACAATTATAGTTTTGGTTATCAAAATTGGTATCCATCAGCTGAATTTGAGACCAAAAATGCCAGAGAAAACGTTGGATTATTTGAGCTATCTCCTTTTTCAAAATTTGACCTTGAAGGGCAAAATGTTCATGAAGAATTACAAAAAATTTGTACAGCAAACATAAAAGATATTCAGGGTAGAGCAACATATACCCAGATGTTAAATGAAGATGGAGGAATTGAGACTGATGTTACTGTAACTTGTCTTGAAAAAAACCATTTTAGAGTGATAGGTCCAGCGGCAACAAGAGAACATGATAAATTTCATATCAAAAAACATATTTCAGAAGAGGTCAATTTTAATGATGTAACAGAAGATTTAACATGTCTAGGATTATACGGACCCAACTCAAGAAAATTACTATCTAATATCAGTAATGACGATTTTACAAATGAAGGTATAAAGTTTAGTCATGGAAAATTTGTTACTATTGACGGAGTTAAAGTATGGGCTCAAAGATTATCTTATGTAGGTGAAATAGGATTCGAATTATATACAAACATAGATGAAAGCAAAAAATTATTTTTAGCCATTATTAAAGAGGGTACAAATCATGGCTTATCACTGTGTGGTGCCCATGCTATGGATATTATGAGAATGGAAAGTGGTTTCTTACATTGGGGACATGATATATCACCTGAAGAAAATCAATATCAAGCAGGACTTAATTTTGCAATTAGTTATAAAAAAAATATAAATTTTGTTGGAAAAGAAGCATTATTAAAAATTAAAGATAAAAACCCTACAAAATCATTAGCCATGATGGTATTGAAAGATAACATACCTGGAGAACCTTTGCTACTTCATGAAGAGCCAATTTACTTAGATGATAAAATAATTGGCAGAACAACATCAGGAAATTATTCATTTAATTTTAAAAAAAATATTTCATTTGGTTATGTAAACTCTGGAAATTCTCTTGAAGACTTGATCAATAAAAATTTATCTATTGAAGTTGAAAAGAAAAAATACCCTGTAACAATAATCAAAAAACCTTTAAATCAAAAAAATATAAAAAATATTTAATGCTAAAGATAATTTCAAAAAAAAATAGGGCTGCAGAAATTATTTGTAACCTTAATAAAATTGATAATAAGCAATTAAAAGAAATTAAATCAACACTTGATAAGTATGGAATGATTTATTTTCCAAAACAAAAACTTACATCCAAGAATTATCTTAATTTTGCAAAAAAATTTGGTAAACCAGCTAATTATCCAAGATTGAAAGGTTTAAATAAAAAATATCCTCAAATAACTGTTGTACAACGTAAATCTACTGACAAAGGACCTAGCTTTGGTGAACAATTTCACACAGACTCCTCTTATACAAAAAAACCTCCTAGATACACTATGTTACTTTCAAAACTAGTACCTAAAAAAGGTGTTGCTAATACTGACTTTTCTTCGCAGTACTTAGCTTATGAAAAATTATCAAATAATTATAAGAATAAGCTTAAAAAATTAAAAGGCATCTACTCTTCACATGGACCAATATCAATTACAACAGTTGAGAGAGAAAAAGAAAAAGGAAAAATATCTAAAGAACTGATTTCCAGACATAAAATAATAAGAAGTATTAAAAATAAAAAAACTATATACTGTAGCCCAGGACACTTTTTAAAATTTAATACATATATGACTAAACAAAAAAATGACTTAAAGAAGTTTTTATTTAATCATCAGACAAAAAAAACCTTTCAATATTCATTAGAATGGGAAAAAGATCAGCTTGCTATTTGGGATAATAGAGCCATGCTCCATCAGGCTACACCGTTTAAAGGTAATAGAATACTTCATAGAATAACAATACTTTAATAAAATGTATTCAATATTTCTTGGGTTAACACCTTTTATCTTTATTACACTATTTGGTTTTGTTTTTGGCAAACTCAAAATTTTTGATTTAAGTCATGCAAAAGTTTTAAATCTGTTTTTATTCTATGTAGCGGTCCCTGCCTTAATTATTAAATTTGTTGCTCAAAGTGAAATTGGCCAAGTTGATATAAAACAAATAGTTTCTTATTTTTTAATGCAAGGAAGTCTTGGGTTTATAACATTTTTATTAACATCTAAGTTTTTTAAAAGACCTATTCCAGAGTCTATTATATGGGCATTGATGGTAGCACTATCAAATCATGTTACATTATTATTACCTATTACAAAAATCTATTTTGGAACTGAAGTAATTACTCAAGTAACAAGTATAATATTAATGGATGGGGTTATTTTATTATCTGTAATTGCTTTTTTTTTAGAACTTACTACTAAAAAAAATATTCGATTAACTACATTTATAAAGAACATAGTTCTTAATCCAATGATATTTTCAATCTTAATTGGTCTTTTACTATTTGTGTTTAGGATAAATATCGATGATACGCCAATAGATTACGTACTTTCTGTTTTGGCAGCTTGTGTTTCGCCTATAGGACTTTTTGCAATTGGTATCACATTATCTTTTTACACCCATAAAGTTATTAATAAACTAACTACTTCTATATCTATATTGAAATTAGTTGTTTCACCAATCATCCTCCTGATAATTGGCTTTATCATATTTGATGCTGGACAACCTGAAAAAATTCCTGGTGCTTTTTTTGTTAGTGTTGCACCATGTGGTCATACAGCTGTAGTATTATGCTCTGCTTATAATGTAAGTCCTGAAAATATTATAAAAGCTTTATTTATCTCAACTTTTGCATCATTTGCTACCATATTTTTTGCTATTCAATATTTAACAACTTAAGTTAATTAATATTATCTAAGATTTTATTAGCACATTCTTTTGTATTGCTGTCACCATCTAGATCTTTAGTTCTATTTTGTTTTTCTAGCAAAGTTTTTTCGATTGAACTTACTATTCGTGTGGCAGCTTCTTTTTCGCCTAAATAATCTAACATCATAGCGCCAGACCAAATTTGACCTATTGGATTTGCAATACCTTTTCCAGTAATATCAGGTGCTGATCCATGAACAGGCTCGAATAAAGAAGGATGTTTATTTGTTGGATTAATATTTCCTGATGGAGCTATCCCAATTGTTCCCGTACATGCCGGACCTAAATCGGATAAAATATCTCCAAATAAATTTGATGCTACGACAACATCAAACCACTCTGGTGTTAAAACAAATCTTGCAGCTAAAATATCGATATGAAATTGATCTGTTTTTATCTCAGGAAAATCTTTTTTATTTTCATAAAATCTTTGATCCCAGTACGGCATAGTTATAGAAATACCGTTTGATTTTGTGGCATTAGTTAATTTTTTTCTATCTCTTGTTTTTGCTAATTCAAATGCAAATTTTTGAACTCTATCTATTCCATGTTTAGACATTATAGTTTCTTGTATAACAATTTCTCTTTCAGTATTTTGATACATTTTTCCACCTACCGAAGAATATTCACCCTCTGTATTTTCACGTACTATCATCATATCTATATCGCCAGGTTTTTTATTTGCTAAAGGTGCGTTTACTCCTTCAAATAATTTTACTGGCCTTAAATTGATAAATTGATCAAATTCTCTTCTAAACTGGAGTAGGGAACCCCATAAAGTAATATGATCTGGGTATTTATCTGGCATACCTACTGCACCAAAAAATATTGCATCATGATTACCAATTTGTTGTTTCCAATCATCAGGTAGCATTTTTCCATGTTTTTCATAATAATCGCATGATGAAAAATCAAATTCATCTATCTTTAATTTAAATTGATGTTGATTTGCTACTTCTTTAAGTATTTTTAAAGCTTCTGGAACAACTTCTTTTCCAATTCCATCACCTGCAATGGATGCAATCTTATACTCTTTCATTTTTATTTTGTGAAAGTATCGTTAAATTGTTTAGCTACTCTTACAAAAGTAGTACATTTACTAAGTTGTTTAAGAGAAGGGGCTCCTACATAAGTACAGCTACTTCTAACACCACCAAGAATATTATTTATTGTATCTTTAATTTTTCCTCGATATTTAATTCTTACAGTTCTACCCTCACTACTTCTATAGTCGGACAAACCCCCATAATGTTTCTTATTTGCTATGTCAGAACTTGATCCGTAAAATTCTATAAATTTATGACCATTTGATTTTATTAGCTTACCTTCACCTTCATCGTGACCAGCAAACATTCCTCCAAGCATCACAAAATCAGCACCACCACCGAAAGCTTTTGCGACATCACCCGGACAAGTACAACCTCCATCAGCAATTATATGTGCCCCTAAACCATGGGCAGCATCAGCACATTCAATGACAGCACTTAACTGAGGATAACCAACACCTGTTTGAATTCTTGTAGTACAAACACTACCTGGTCCAATTCCAACTTTTACAATATCTGCTCCTGATAATACTAATTCTTGTGCCATATCAGCTGTTACCACGTTACCAGCAATAATAGTTTTAGTAGGATATTTATCTCTTACAGATTTTAAAAATTTACTAAAGTGCTCAGAATAACCATTAGCAACATCAATGCAGATAAATTTTATAAAACTATATTCTTTTAAAATTTTATCTAAATTTTCAAAATCTTCTTTTTTTATTCCTATACTTAAAGCAATATTTGGATGAATAGATTTTATTTTTTTGAATTTTTTTATTTTTTGAATGTTATGCTGTTTGGTTAAACAAGTGATCATTCCGTATTCAGAAAGCTTTTCAGCTACACCAAGTTCACCAACACCATCCATATTTGAGGCCATGATAGGAATCCCAGACCATTCATTATTACTATACTTAAATCTATAAGTTCTTTTTAGATTTACATCTTTACGACTTTGAAGAGTACTTCTTTTAGGTCTAAAAAGTACATCTGAGTAGTCTAATTTTAGTTCTTCTTCAATTCTCACGAGTCCGAATTTATACAGGGGCTCAAAGTAAATTCAAATTAATTATTAATAGTGATGCATCGTTTTAATTGGCTTTAATTTAAAAAATACATAATATTAGGCATGTTTAATGGTTTTAAGTCAAAGTACGTAAAGGTAAAAAAGGGCAAAGTTTTTTGTAGAGTTGGTGGTGAAGGTCCACCATTACTTTTACTACACGGATATCCACAAACACATTTAATGTGGCACAAAACAGCCCCTGAGTTATCTAAAAGATTTACAGTGGTTGCTGCAGATTTAAGAGGATATGGAAATAGTCTTGCTCCAGCATCAGATAGCAAACATTACAACTACTCAAAAAGAGAAATGGCAAGTGACATGAAACAGATGATGATAAAATTAGGGTTTAACAAATTTTTTGTTGCGGGACATGATAGAGGTGGAAGAGTTGCTCACAGGTTAGCAAGAGACCATAGAAAAAATATAATAGCTCTTAGTGTTTTAGATATTTGTCCAACATTAGATATGTACGAACTAACGACGAGAGATTTCGCAAAAGCTTACTTTCATTGGTTTTTTTTAATTCAACCAAAATGGTTACCTGAGAAAATGATAATGAGCGATCCACGTAAA
>CACLAY010000008.1 GCA_902604975.1 uncultured Pelagibacteraceae bacterium
ATTTTATAAGCAGAATGTGTGATCCAGTTATTGTAATGTCAGAAGGATCTGTTCTTTTTGAGGGAACTTCAGATGAAGTTAAGAAAAACGAAAAAGTTATAGATAGTTATTTAGGTAGAAAGAAGTAAATGGCATTTTTTGAGGGAAATAAAATGACAGGAGGATACGGCGATGGTCCTGATATTATTAGCTCATGCACTATCAATGTTAATAGAGGAGAGATAGTTGCTATTCTTGGACCAAATGGAGCTGGAAAATCTACAGCAATGAAAGCAATGCTAGGATTGTTAAATCTAAAATCAGGTAATATTTCAATTGATGGAGAAGATATTTCTAAACTATCTCCTCAAGAAAGAGTAAAAAAGGGAATATCATTTGTACCACAAACTAGAAATGTTTTTGCAGAACTTACTGTAAAAGAAAATTTAGAAGTTGGTGCTTTTTTAAGAACAGATAATGTAAATAATGTTATCGAAGAAATATATGATCTATTTCCAATTTTAAGAGAAAAAAAAGATCAAGTTGTAGGACAATTATCAGGAGGGCAAAGACAACAAGTAGCTTTGGGACGTGCTCTAATGATAAAACCATCTGTTCTTATGTTAGATGAGCCTACAGCAGGTGTTTCCCCAATAGTTATGGATGAATTATTTGAACACATTATTAGAGTTAAAAATACAAAAGTAGCAATCATCATGGTCGAGCAAAATGCAAAACAGGCTTTAAGCATTTCTGATCGAGGATATGTGCTTGTTACTGGTGAAAATAAGTTTGAGGGGTCTGGTAAGGAATTATTAAATGATCCTGAAGTTAGGAGATCTTTCTTAGGAGCTTAGTATGGATTTAATTAATGCAGTAATAGTTTTATTGAATTATACAATCATTCCAGCCTTAACTTATGGCTCTCAGTTAGCTCTTGGAGCAATTTTTGTAACTTTAATATACGGTATTTTAAGATTTGCTAACTTTGCAACTGGAGACATGATGTCATTTGGTACAATGTTTGCTGTACTTTTGACTTATTACTTTCAATCAATCGGAATTAGCTTTGGTTTTCTTCCCACTGCTTTGCTCACTATTCCTTTTGCAATTTTTATGATGATTTTATACATGCTTTTAATTGATCAAACAGTTTTTAAATATTACAGAATTAAAAAAAGTCCACCAGTACAGCTTGCTATGGTTAGTGTTGGGGTAATGTTTGTGACCCAAGCAGTCATAAGGATTATAATTGGACCAACTGATCGAAGGTTTTTAGATGGTGAAAAATTCATTTTAAAAGCAACTGAATTTAAAGAAATGACAGGTCTTGCAGAAGGTTTGACAATTAAATCTACGCAAATGATAACAATTGTAGTTACTATTATTGTTGTTGCTATTATGTTTTGGTTTTTAAATAAAACTAAGACTGGAACTAGTATGAGGGCCTACTCAGATAATGAAGATTTAGCACTTCTTTCTGGAATAGATCCAAAAAAAGTAGTTCTAATTACTTGGATCATTGCTGGAATATTAGCAACAATTGGTGGGATTCTTTATGGTTTAGACAAAAGTTATAGACCGTTTGTGTATTTTAATAATATGCTACCAATTTTTGCTGCTGCGATAGTTGGTGGAATTGGAAATCCATATGGAGCGTTCTTTGGAGGTTATGTTATAGCATTTGCTGAAATATTTTTGACTTATGCATATAAAAGATTTTTAGTTTATATTTTGCCAGAGTCACTAGAACCAAATTCATTGATGCAATTATTATCAACCGATTACAAATTTGCTATTTCATTTTCGATATTAGTAATTGTTTTAATATTTAGGCCGTCAGGCATATTTGAAGGAAAACGTATATGAGAAATTATTTAAATATAATTGTAGCATATTCGATAATGATGCTTTTAATAATTTTAGTTGGAATCTTTCAATCCTGGTCTATTGCACTAACAATTTTTAATTATTGTATGATTTCTGCAGTAATGACCTTGGGAGCAAATATTCAATGGGGTTATGCTGGTTTAATAAATTTTGGAGTCATGGGTTATACGGCATTAGGAGGTTTAGCAGTAGTATTAGTATCTGTAGCACCTGTTCCAGAAGCCTGGAGTGTGGGCGGAGTAAATATGATGACTTGCCTAGGAATAATTATAATAATGATTTTTTCTACAAGGTATATTTTAAAAAATATTCAAAAATCTAAAAAAAGAAATTATTTAATAGCTGGAATAATTATAGTTGGATTAATCCTAATAAAAATAATTGCTGGACCTGCAATTGAACAAATAGAAGCTGTTGATCCCGCAAAGACAGGGTTTCTTGGAGGACTTGGGTTACCAGTTTTATTCTCATGGATAGTTGGAGGTCTTTTTGCTGCTGGGTTAGCATTTATTGTAGGGAAAGTTGCTTTAGGATTAAGAGCAGATTATTTAGCAATTGCTACATTATTAATAGCTGAAATTGTTGTTTCCATTATTAAACATGAAGATTGGTTGGCAAGAGGTGTAAAAAACGTTATTGGATTAAAAAGACCAGCCCCTTATGAAATTGACCTACAAACTTCTCCTTGGTTTATAAATTTAGTAGAAAAATTTCACTCAGCAAAATTAGATCTAGCAAATTCATTGTCGGAAAGACAAGATATTTTAAATCAGTTAGTGATTGATGCATCATCTGTTTATGTAAAACTATGTTTTGCAGGCATGTTTTTAGTTGTAGTTATAATTTTATTAATAATTACACAAAAAGCTCTTTACTCGCCTTGGGGTAGAATGATGAGAGCAATAAGAGATAATGAAGAAGCTGCAAGTGCAATGGGTAAGAATGTAGTTAAACAACATTTATTTATATTTATTCTAGGATCAGCAATAGTTGGTATTGCTGGAGCTATGATGGTAACTAATGATGGGCTGTTTACCCCAGGAAGCTACAGACCAATGAGATATACTTTTGTAATTTGGGTCATGGTTATTGTTGGTGGTACAGGAAATAACTTTGGAGCTATTCTAGGAGGATTTGTTGTATGGTTTTTATGGGTAGAAGCAGCACCAATTGCTTTGTTCTTTATAAATTTATTTACAGCTCATTTACCTGAAACAAATGAAATCAAAGTTCATTTAATAAATAGTGCTCCATATTTTAGATTTTTGCTTGTTGGTATTGGGCTTCTTTTGATAATGAGATTTAGACCTCAAGGAATAATTCCAGAAAAAATTATAAAACAATAATTTATAATGAGTTTTTTTATTTTAGGGTTCTTTACAGGACTGAGTTTAATATTAGCTATTGGTGCTCAAAATATATTTGTAATTGAGCAAGGTTTAAAAAAACAATTCGTTTTTATTGTGTGTGCAATTTGTGCATTTTCAGATTTCCTTCTTATTTTTTTAGGAATATTCCTATTTCACTATTTTGAAAGCTTTTTTTCACCTTTTGCTGAGCTAATTTTAAATATTCTTTTGCTTTTATTTTTAATACATTTTATATGGAAAAAAATAAAAAGTATAAATACTAATTTTGAAATAAATCAAAAAAACCAAACAGCAAGTCTAGGATCAATAATAATTAAAACTCTTGGTTTTACTTATTTAAACGCCCATGTTTATTCTGACACTGTATTTTTTTTAGGAAACTTTTCGAAAAGTTTTTTAATTAATCAAAAATTATCATTTGGATTTGGTGCAACTTTTTCCTCAATAATATTTTTTTTTACATTAGGTTTCTTATCTAAGTTTTTATCTAATTACTTGAAAAGCAATAAAGTTTGGAGAATTATAAATATCTTAATAATTTTATTTATGTCTGCTCTTAGTATTTTCGTATTAATCAATATTTTAGGATAAAAAAAACTCCAGCGATTTTCACCGCTGGAGTTAAATAATTAAATATTATCTTTGTTTTTTGTCTTTAAACTTACCGCCTTTAATTTCTTTTTCTATAAAGGCACCTGCTGCTTCTCCAACATCAGTAAATTCAACACTAGATGCTCCTTCGTAGTTAACTGCTTTTCCACTAGCAAGTAAATCTAATGCTTTTTTCAATTCTCCTGGATAAATTTTTTCTCCTGGAGCATTTGCAACAGACATTACATTTGCTTGAACAGTAGCTCTATCAGCTTTTCCACCAGCTTGCATTGCAAGTACAATCAAAGCTGCAGCATCATAAGACTCTGAAGTATAAGGTCCAGATGAATCGATTCCTGCTCCACCAGCTACACCTTTAAATATTGTAGCACCTTTACCCATTGATCCTGGCAAAGATCCAAATGATTTGTTTAAATCATTTCCGAATCTGTCAGTTAAAGAGTCACCGATCATTCCATCAGATAAAACGAACACGTCAAACGCACCTGAGTCTAATGAACCATCAATGATACTTCCACCAGCTTGGTCTAAGTAACCTAACACAGCTAAAGCATCGCCACCTGCTGCTGCCAATGTTGCAACTTCAGCACCGTAGTCTCCTTTACCTTCTTCATGAGCTGTAACAACTGTTACATTTATTCCATGAGCTTTAACAGCTGCAACATATACATCTGCTAAACCTTTACCGTAGTCGTTGTTAGTGTGTGTAACTGCAATACTTTTAACTTTTCTATCTTTAGTAATATCTGCTAATACTTGACCACCTCTTGCGTCAGATGGAGCAGTTCTAAAGAAATATCCATTATCATTAAGATCAGTTAATCCTGGAGAAGTAGCTGATGGCGAAATCATAACTACACCATTTGGAACAGCAACGTTAGTTGCAATAGCTCCAGTTACACCAGAACAATCAGCACCCATAATTGCTACTACACCGCCAGATATTAAACCTTCTGCAGCAGCTGTTGCAGCAGCTGAGTCAACACAAGTTGAATCTGCTCTCTCAACAGAAATCTTCTTTCCTCCAAGTAATGAACCTGAATCTGAAGCTTCTTTAAATGCAAGCTCTGCTGATGCAGCCATTGCTGGAGTTAGGGATTCAATAGGACCTGTAAATCCTAAAATAATTCCCATTTTAATGCCATGTCCATCTGAATATGCTTTAGTTGCAAAGCAAGAAACAAATACAAACATCGCTAATACTAGTTTTTTCATATATTCCCTCTAATTGTTAACAATTTATATAAACAAAATTAAATCCTATTGATTTTAATTTTCAATGAGAAAATTATCTCATTTTTTGAGCAAAAAACACTGAAGTAATGACAATTATTCCTCCAATTACTGTTACTAGAGATGGAATCTCACCAAAAATAAAAAAAGTAAGGATTAAACCAAACACAGGGAATAAAGCGTAGAATGGTAATACCATATCAAGAGGATAAAATTTATAAAGATAGAACATCATTAAATGTCCAAGCAAAGAAATAATTGCTCCAGCGTATAAAACTGTGAACCAACTTCCTAAACTTATATTTTTTATTGCTTGAAATGTATTTCCTTCAAATATTGCAGACAATATTATTAAAATTATAAATCCTGTGAAGCTCATTATAGTATTTGTAAATTTAACATCTAATTCTTTTAAATATCTCGAAAATACTTGGGATAGTCCGTAGAAAAAAGCCATACCACAAATAAGAAGTGATCCTATTACTTCGTCTACTACTTTTGGATCGAATGCGAGTATGACAATACCAAAAAAAGATATCATAATTAATATCCATTTTTTATAACTTATTTTTTCATCTAAAAATATTGAGCTTAATATAATTCCAAAAGGAATTGAAAGTTGAGCCCCTATTGTAATTGGCGCAAGTATACTTGATGCATTTATAGATAAATATAAAAACATATTTACCGCAACACCAAAACATAATGAAAACCCAATTAAGGGAATAATATATTTTTTGTCTATTATTTGAATTTTAAAAAATGGGATTAAACAAATAAAAACAACAGCCATTCTTAATGAGCCAAAAAGAATTGGTGGAATAGTGTCGTTTAATCCAAGCTTGCCAGTTGGATATGCACTTCCTAATAAAAATACAACAAATAAAATAAGTAAAGTATGTTTTGCAGACAAAAATTATCTTATAGAGAAAGGATCTAATGTTGGTTCATCAGATGTGTAATACCAAGTTGTCTTAACTCTAGTATAATCTTTAATTGAGTCCATTCCCGCTTCCTTTCCATATCCACTATCTTTAATACCACCAAAAGGTGCTGATGGAGAAATCAATCGATAAGTATTTACAAATGTTATACCTGCTCTTATTGCATTAGAAACTCTTAGACCTCTGGAGAAGTCACTTGTATAGACCCCAGAAGATAATCCATATTGATTATCGTTCATTTTCTCTATTACCTCTTTTTCCGTATCAAATTTCATAACTGATAAAACTGGTCCAAAAAGCTCGTTTTCTGCAGTTGGAAGATTATGATTATCACATTCAATTATTGTAGGAGGAAAATAGTATCCCTCATTTGAAAATGGATGCCTTTCACCACCACACTTTATTTTTCCACCTTGTTCTGTGGTTTTTTTTATGTTTTTTTCAATAATTTCTAATTGTTTATAATTACTTAAGGGTCCCATTTCTGTGTCTGGATCCATGGGAGCGCCAATTTTTATTTTTTCAGCTCTTTTTGAGAGTTTGTCAAGGAACTCATCGTAAATTCCTTTTTGTAGATATAACCTTGAACCAGCAATACAACTCTGTCCGCTAGCTCCAAATATTCCTGCAGTAATTCCATTAATAGCATTTTCTTGATGAGCATCATCAAATACTGCAACAGGACTTTTTCCTCCAAGTTCTAAGCTTACTTCTGATAAATTTTCTGCTGAATTTCTAATTATATGTCTTGCAGTTTCGGGTCCTCCTGTAAAAGCAACTTTTTCAACTAAATTATGTGTAGTTAAAGCCTTTCCACATGGGTCTCCAAATCCTGTAATAACATTAACAACTCCTTTAGGAATACCAGTTTCTTCAATAAGTTTTGCAAATTCAAACATTACTGCTGGAGCAAGTTCTGATGATTTAATAACCACTGTGTTTCCCATAGCTAAAGCAGGCGCAAGTTTTGTAGCTGTTAAAAACATTTGAGAATTCCATGGAACAATCGCAGCGATAACACCAATAGGTATTCTTGAAGTTATGGCTTGAATATTTGGTTTATCTATTGGCAGAACTGTGCCTTCGACCTTGTCTGCCATACCTGCGTAATAATCATAATACTCAGCAATATAATTTGCTTGTTTATTTGTTTCTCTATAAAGTTTTCCAGTATCTATAGTTTCAATTTTTCCAAGTAATTCTGCGTTATCTCTAAGCTTATTTCCAATAGCTCTTAGAAACTTTGCTCTTTCACGCGGTAATATTTTAGGCCAATCTCCTTCAAAGGCTTTTTGAGCTGCTTGAACTGCTTTATCTACGTCAGAAGCACTTGCCTCAGGAACAACTGCCCAGGGTTTATTATCTTCCGGATTTAAAGTTTCAAAAGTTTTTTTAGTATCAGATTCAACCCATTGTCCCCCTATAAACATTTTATATTTTTTTAATTCAGGCATTTTGTATATGATCTTTAATTGCTTTATTTACATCATATGAGCATTCAATACTACATAGATGTTTGCCTACAGGTATTATTTTTACTTCAGAGTTTTTAATTTTTTTACTCAGATTATCAGACATTTCTGGAGTTGAGCCTACATCACCTTCTCCAGTCATCACAAGTGTTTTGACATTAATATTTTCAAATTTTTCGTTATCTTTATGATTTACAAACAACGAGTAAACTTTAATAAAGTTGTCCATATTATTATTGTCAAGTATTGAGAAAATTTTATCTGAAATTAGAGGATTTTTCTCAATAAAATCCTTATTAAACCATCTATTGAGTGCGTCTTTTGTCAGTTTTTTATCTTTCTTTGTCTGTTCAAACCTTTCATTTACTATCTTCTGTTCGTTATCAGATCTATTAAATATTGAGCACAACAATGTTAGGGATTTCAATCTATCACTAAATCTCATTGCAAAGTTTCTTGCAATCAATGAGCCTATTGAAAATCCAATAAGGTGAATTTTACTAAATTTTAATTCATCAATAAGATCAATAATTTGATCTGAAAAATCATCAAAACTTATTTTTTCTTTATTTAAAGGTGTTCTACCGTGTCCAAGGATATCATAAATTAAAACTGTATTATCAAATTCATTAATTTGTGGATCCCATATATTATGATCAAGACCCACACCATGAATAAATACTATTGGAATTCCTTTTTTTTGATTTAGTTTATAGAATGTACCTTTAGAATCTGTTGCATTGATCATTATTATTTTGGATCAATGCCCATCTCCTTCATATCTTGGTATCTATCGCCTGTTCTTGCATGAGCTCTACCTGTCGAGGCGCCACCAATTGCAATAACAATTTCATCATCAAATGGAGCATCATGAATTGTAAACTCATGTGTAAGATAATATGGTCTTAAACCAGAGTCGGTTTTGTGCATCATTGGAATAGATATTTTGGATCCAGCCGGACCTCTTGTATTCGTAAAACTTAAATAAGAAGTTCCTCCAACAGCATCTCTGAACTTATTTCCAAATCTTAATGTATGAATAAATGCTGATGCATGTTCTATTTCTCCATTCAGTCCAACCACACCTGCTTTCCCATATGCTAATATTTTATCAGGAGAGCCTATTTCTTTTATAAGTTCAGGAACTAATAAATCTCCAAGTTTAGGAGCTAGATCTAAAATAATTGGTTTTAAGTCCTCCACAAAACCTTTTCCATCCCAAGGATTTTTAAAAACTGCAGCAACAGAAACCATCAAAACTGGTTCTTTAGCTTCTTTTCCACCTTCAATAATAGTCTTATCTACAAATTTAGTAAACTTACGTAATTCTAATTTCATTTTTTAATTCTATGTGTAAAGCTATCTCTTCTAAAACTGTATAACGCTTTTGGATCTACATCAACATCTATAACAACTGGTTTATTTACTTTTAATGCACTTTTTACGGCCTCATTAACTTCTGATAATTTTTTAACTTTAATTCCTTTAGCACCATATAGTTTCGCAACTTCATCAAAAGGAGGACTTTGAATATCAGCTCCTAAATATCTTTCACCATAGAAATCTTTTTGATAAGCTTTTTCTGCGCCCCAACTTTTATTATTCATTACAATTGTAATTGTGTTAATGCCATGCTCTACAGCTGTACTTAATTCAGAAATAGTCATTCCAAATCCACCATCACCCATTAAACTAACAACTGTTTTATTAGGTTTTGCAACCTTTATTCCCAAACCACATGCAAATGAGAAGCCTACTAAACCAAAATCAAGGGGTGTGAAAAGGGAAGGAGGATTGTAATATTCTAAAGCATCTGTTGCTTGAAGACAAAGTGTTCCAGCATCAAGTGTTATTGCAGTATTTTTTGGTAGTACTTTTCTTAATTCTCTGAATAGACCGTTCGGTTGGATTGGAAAATTTTTTGACTTTATATTATCTCTATCTTTAAGAAATTTTGATCTCTCTAATAAAAAGCTATTTGTCCATTCTTTGTAATTGAAAATTTTCTTTTGTTTTCTTAATTCAGCTAAAATTTGATCTGTCACAAGTGCAGCATCGCCATGAATACCTACATTAATTGGAAAGTATCTTCCTATCATTGTTTTTTCTAACTCAATTTGTACAATTTTTGCGTTTTTATTTATATTGTCATACGAATAGAAAGTGGAATTGAAACCAAGTCTTGTACCAATTGCAATAATTAGCTCTGCCTCTTTGACTAATCTTGATGCAACAATATTTCCTCTAGGTCCCATTTGTCCGGCATTTAACTTATGACTAAAGGGAATTGCATCTCCATGTCCCGCTGCAGTTACAATTGGAATATTTAAATATTCAGCAAGATTTGTTACAGATTTAAATTTCGAATTATATTTTATTCCTCCTCCAGCAACAATTACTGTTTTTTTTGAGTTGAGAATAAGTTTTATAGTTCTATCAATTAAATTTTTTTTACTTTTTAGGTCACTTTCAGCTTTAAAAGATTTTTTATTTTCATTAATCTTAAACTTTGAAGTATCAGAAAGAACATTTCTTGGAAGGTTTATACAAACTGGTCCTCTGCGTGGTGACATTGCAAGGTTAAAAGCATCTTTGAAGGCTGTTGGTATATGACTTGTCTTTTTTACTGTCCATGTTTTTTTTGTTATAGGATCAAAAAGTGATTGTTGATCAAGTCCTTGAAAGGCATCCTCCATCTTATCTTTAGTAGAATATAAACCTGCAATAGATACCACAGGAGAAAATGCTGCTTTTGCTTGTGCTATGCCTGTAACGAGATTAGTTGCTCCTGGACCGTTTTGGCCGGCAATTATTACACCTGGTTGATTAGAAGCTCTTGCATATCCATCTGCCATATGCGTTCCAGTTCTTTCGTCTCTTACACCTATAAACTTGATTTTCTTTTCATGATATAATGCATCAAACATCTCCATTGTAGCTGAACCAATTAAACCAAATACGTGTTTAACTTTTTCTTTTTTTAAGGATTTCACTGCCGCTTGACCACCGGTCAAGGTATTCTTGGTCTTGATCACGATACTTTTTTAACTTCAGTATCTAGATCATCTTTAAAGTTAGGCATTACTTTTTCAGTAAATAGCTTAATACTTTTCATACAATCTTCATGTTTAACACCAGGAAAGTTAGACCAAACTTGAAGATTTTGAAGATTAAGCTCTGATTGAAGTTCTTTAATCTTATCTGTTACATATTCAGGAGTACCAAATAACATATTTCGCTTATGTAAAAACTCGTAATTAAGAAGATCTAATTTGCCCTTTGTTTCTGGAAGCTCTTCACCAGGATCCATGTGATTACCAAGACCTCTCCAATGACAAACCCATTTCATATAATTTACCATATGTTGCCCAGCTTTCTCTTTAGCCTCTTCCATAGTATCAGCGACAAACATATCTCTAACGAGAGTAACGCCTTCACCTAAAGGAACATTTTTTTTAGTAACTTCCGATCTTTTATTTTTGTATGCTTCAAATCTTATTTTCAATGCTTTAACTGTAGGTATCCACATAATTACATTTATATTATTTTCTGCAGCCCACTCTATAGATCTTATACCATCAACAACTTGATGTATTGGAGGGTGTGGATTTTGATAAGGCTTTGGAAGAACACTAATTTTTTTCATAGTGCTATTTTCCATATTCATAAATTCTTCACTTGGCGGGCTCATGTCATGCTGCCAAACATAGTTTGGTGATGGGTAAGTATAAAATTCTCCATCATGATTAAAAAATTTCTCTGACCATGCTTTTTTCAAAATTTCCAATGTTTCAGCAAATAATCTAAAATTTTTTGCTTGATCTTTTAGATCTGCTTCTTTATTTAAATTAATTGCTTCTCTTCCATAAACACCTCTTGCAACACCAACTTCTACTCTTCCTTTTGAAAGTTGATCAAGTGTAGCAATATCTTCTGCTAATCTTATAGGATTATGAAAAGTTATTACATTTGCTGCTTGTCCTATTCTTATATTTTTTGTTCTTGCTGCAGCATCTGCTCCTAGCATTAGGGGATTGGTACACGACTCCATTCCTTCATGGTTAAAATGGTGTTCAGTAAACCAAATTGAATTCCAACTGTTTTGATCACAATATTCAGTGATCTGTTTAGTTTCATCTAATAATTTATGATACGGTTTGTGTGTCCAATTTGTAGTATTACAAAAATAACCAAACTTCATTAAGCCTCCTTTAAAAATTAATTTAAAGACGACCGATCCCACTTTCGTATATGATTTTACGACGAGTTATGTATCGCTTTATGAAATAATATTATTATTCTTACCTTTGATATTCAACGAATTTTTTAAGGGATTTATTAAGAAATTTATCATATCTGATACCACTTTTTGCTAATTTCTTATTATTAAGAAATGAAAGATTCATTTTAAAGTCATATGAGGGTTCAAAAAAGAAAGGAACTGAAAGCCTTTTTTGCTTGTTCCATAATACTCTATGATTAGTTGCTTTAAACTTGCCTTTGCTTAAATATTCAAGCGCTCTACCAGTATTTACTACTAAAGCATTTTTATCAAAGGGAACATTGTGCCATTCTTTTGTTTTACGGTTTTGTACTTGTAAACCACCCTTTTTGTTTTGGTAAAGTACTGTGAAAATACCACTATCTACATGTGTTTCACATCCAAGAGCAACTCCATCTTGCTTAGAAATTTCAACAGGCTTTGATTGATTAGGGTAATAATTAAAACGTAATGTGCTTAAAGTTTTTAATCTTGAAAATGCTTTTTTTGATATATCAGTATCCTTATTATAGATTTTAATAATACTTTTAAAAAGAATTTCACTTAAGTTAAATATATCTTCATAATAATCAGATAATTTAGAAATATTATTTGCGGTAAATGACTGCTTAATATTTAAATATTCTATGTACTGATTTTTTATTCTTTTTGAATATTTCTTAGTTACTTTTAAATCTCCCAAATCAAGTCCTTCTTTACCATTTACGTCATTAGGAAAGTAACCTCTATAAACATTTTTATTTTTTTTATTCCATTTTTTTGGAGCTAATTTAAGTTTATTTTTTATATTTAATTTGAAAAAATTTTCCCCGACCTTACAAATTTTATTTATATTTTTTAATTTTATACCATGACCTGTAATTTGAAAAAAACCAACATCTAAACAAGCTTTCTCAATTTCTTTAACTATTTTAAGGGTAGGTTTTGTATCAAAACTTTTTTCAAGAAGAGAAGAAATATTTATTGTTGGAATATAGTTTTTTTTTATCATCTATTAGGTGTATCAGATGCAATCATTTGGCCTCGAACTTTTTCTCTAAAATAAATATATACACCCGCACCAATAATTATCGCGGCTCCAAGAAAAGTTCTAGGTACGGGTATAGTTTCAAATAATATGTAACCAGCTATCATTGCAAAAACTATATACGAATATTCAAACAGAGACACTACAGACGGGGAAGCAATACTATATGCTGTAAAAACACAAAAAAAAGATATTGATGCAACAATACCCATTACAAAAACGTAAGGCCAAGAAACAGCTGGATTTACAAACCATTCTCTAAAAATAAACTGCATTGTAGGATCAGAAAAATTATTAAACTTTCCATCACCACTTATTAAAAATATTATAACACTCGCAATTACTGCAAAAATGTAAAGTAAAGTTAACTGAGTATAAATATTATCTTTTTCTGATGTATATTTTGTAATTGTCATAGAGCATGCATAACAAAGTGAGCATGCAACTGGTGCCAATTTAAAAAAATTAAAGTCCTCTAAAGTTGGATTTAGCACAATTAAAACACCAATAAAACCCACGGTTATTGCACTCCATCTTCTAATACCAATTTGTTCTTTTAAAAATACTTTAGCAAATATTGACATGAAAAAAGGACATGAAAAGAATAATGCACTGACCATAGCTAAAGACATAAATGTTAGTGAAATATAAAAGAAACTAAAACCAAAGAAAAAACAAATTACTCTTAATAAAGTTAAAAAAGGATAATGTGTTTTTAATGTAAATTTTTTCTTTGTTATTAAGAATATAGATATAAGAACTGTCGCTTGAACAATAGTTCTACCAAGATACAATTCAAACAAAGCAATTTCTTCAAATATATATTTTATAAGCGAGTCTTGGATTGAAAAAAAAGCCATCCCTATCATAATAAATAGGATGCCTTTAGTATTATTATTTGCTTCCATGTGTTAATTCAAAATAAAGTCAGCAGCTCTCTCACCTATCATTAATGTTGGTGCATTTAGATTTCCACTTGTAATTTCTGGCATCACAGATGCATCGGCTACCCTTATATTCTGAAGACCACGAATTTTTAATTTTTCATCTACCACTGCCATATCATCAATACCCATCTTTAAAGTGCATGATGGATGATATGCAGTTTCTGCTTTTGATCTTATATATTCTTCAATTTCCTCATCTGAATTAGCATTATCACCTGGTCCAATTTCTTTACCAGCAAAAGGTTTCATAGAATTCTGATTTAAAATTCTTCTTGCTACTCGAACACATTTTATTGTCTCTTTAAGGTCATAATCATCCTGCAAATAATTAAATTGGATTTTTGGATAATCATAAGGATTTGAACTTTTCAAAGTAATCTCGCCTCTACTTTTAGGTTGGTTTAAACTCGCATGTAATTGGTATCCGTGTCTATCAGGATCTACTAAACCATGATCTATTACAAATGCTGGGAAAAAATGAAATTGTATATTTGGATATTCTTTATCTGAAGATGATTTACAGAATCCACCAGCTTCTAAAAACGAGGTAGAGCAGGGCCCACTTTTGTTTAAGAACCATTGAATACCTACCTTTACCATCTTAAATTTATTTACATAAGAATATAATGTATCTGGAGTTTTACATTCTTGTTGAATATAGGTTTCTAAATGATCTTGTAAATTTTTTCCAACTCCTTTTGAATCATGAATAACGTCAATTCCTTTTTCTTTAAGATGATTGCTTGGACCAACACCTGATAACATTAATAATTGTGGAGAATTAATTGATCCACCACTTAAAATAATTTCTTTATTTGCATAAATAGTCTTCGTTTCATTTTTTATTTTAACTTGAATTCCAATAGCTTTTTTGCCATCAAAAATAATCTTTTCTACAAATGTCTCAGTAAATACTTTTAAATTTTCCCTGCTTTTAGCTGGTTTTAAATAGTATTTTGAAGCGCTTGCTCTTTCTCCTTTATGAATAGTTACATCGTACATTCCAAAGCCTTCTTGGTCTTCTCCATTCATATCAGTATTTATTTTATGTCCTGCCTCTTTTGCCGAGTCCAAAAAAGCTTTAAAAAGGGGATTTTTGTTATTTGATTGATTTACAGGCAATATACCTTTTCCACCTCTATAATTATTTTCTCCACCTGACCATGTCTCAATTTTTTTAAAAAAAGGTAGAACATTTTCGTAAGACCAATTTTTTAACCCAAATGAAGCCCATCTCTCATAATCATTTTTATTTCCTCTGACATAAACCATTCCATTATGCGCGGAACAACCACCAATCATCTTTCCCCTAGGACAAAATAATTTTCTATTGTTTAAGTGTGGCTCAGGTTCAGAATAATATTTATAATTATATTTTGGGTCATGCATTGCATAAAGTATTGCAAGGGGCATGTTTACTTTCCATATATCACTATCTTTACCAGCTTCAAAAATTGCAACCTTATTTTTACTTTGTTCAGTTAGTCTATTAGCGAGAACGCATCCCGCTGTACCTGCTCCAATTATTAAATAATCAAATTTCAAAGTATTTATTGTGGGTGGTCACCTTCAATAGCAATTCTATCCATTACTCTTTCATATCCTAATCCTCTACCTGGATAAAAATCTGCAATTGCAAAGTGAATAACACTTCTATTATCCCATATACAGACTGTATTTTCAGTCCAGCTAAATCTACAGGTTAATTCAAGTCGTGCTTGGTGTTCAAATATTTTTTTTAAAATTTCATCACTTTCTTCTTGTTCAAGTCCAATTATTTTTTTTGTGTATGTCCAATTGACAAAGAGAATTTTTTTTCCAGTCTCAGGATGTGTTCTTACTATTGGATGTTCATTAGAATATTCATCAAAATTTCTTTTTTCATTTCCCTCCATTTTTTTATATTTTTCAATAAAAAATTCTGCGCCAAGAGAACTATGGATTGCTTTTTTATCTTTTATCTTTTCTTTTATATCTTCATCTAATGTTTCCCATGCAAGCTCCATGTTTGCAAAGCATGTATCACCACCAACAGGAGGAATTTTAATTGATTTTAATATTACTGCTTTGGTTGGTTTTTCATTATAACTAACATCACTATGCCAATTCTCACCCCATTGGTTTTTTTCATCTTCTGCTTTAATTATTCTTACTATTTCGGGATGTTTACTTAATCCTTTTACATATGCATGTGTTTCTAATGGTCCAAATTTTTCAGCTAAGGCTATATGTTGTTCAGTATTAATTTTTTGGTCTCTAAAGAAAATAACTTTGTGTTCTAATAATAAATTATTAATTTTCTTGATGTTTTGATCGGATGTATCTTTAAGATCTATCCCTGTTATTTCTGCACCTAGTGCTCCTGACAAAAGTTTAATTTGCATAACTTATTTTTTTAGCTTACCAGAAAACACTAAATTTTCTGAGTTAAAAGAAACCTTATTTTTATTTATAAACTCATCCATTATTTGGATTTTATCTTGTTCAAATTCTGTGACCTTTCTTTTATCCAGATCAATATAAAGCGAAAGGCTTTCAATAGTTGCAGCAAGTTTTTTTGAATTCTTTTCATACATTTCGCATTTTAAATGTAATCTTTTTTTATCATGATCAAAGAAGGTGCAATAAACATCTACTTCATCATTTTCTTTCACTTCATTGTCATAGGTAGTTCTCGTATCTACAACCATAGTACTTCTTTTATTAATTTGTGCATTTGAACCACCCATATGAAACTTATTAAGCATTGTTTCCCATGCTTGATCAAAAATTAAAACATAGTATGCCATATTCATATGTTCATTGTAGTCTGTCCATTCCTTAATAATTTTTCTAGTGGCAAGATGAAATGACATAATTTAATTTAAACTTTATTTATTTTATCTGCTATCAATATTTTCCTTTTCATTTCTCGAAGGACAGGTTTTTCTATAAGTTTACCGTCTATGACCACTAGACCTGTATTTGAATTATTAAATTCTTCTAAAATTTTTTTAGCCTTGATAATTTCATCTTGAGGTGGTGTAAATACTTCATTTAAAATTTTAATTTGTTTTGGATGAATTGAACCTTTTCCTGTAAAACCTAAGTTTCTTACTTGTTCAGCCTCTTTCCTCATTCCTTCCATATTCTCTAAGTCTAAATAAGGTACATCAATTACATCTACACCAACACTTGCACCTGCATGAACTAATTTAGATCTCGCATGGACAAGATTTTCCCATTTATTTTCAACTCTAAGCTCAGCTGCCATATCAACTCCACCAAAATATAAAGCAACTATTCTTTTACTGGCATGAGCAATATTATAAATATTTTCTAAAGCCTCATTTGTTTCCATTATTACATGAAGATCCGTATCTAAATTACAGTCTGTTAAAAGATCATCTATAAACGTTATTTCATCTGGAGTTTTAACCTTTGGTAACATGATAGCCTTTAGATTTATTTTGCTAGATATGAAAGCTTCTAAATCTAAAAGACCAAACTTTGTTCTTTGATTATTTAATCTGACAACTAACTCTACATCATTATTTACTTCGAGAGTTTTTAGAGCCTCTATAGTATTTTTTCTAGCTTCTGCTTTATCATTGATTGCTATCCCATCCTCTAATTCAATACAAACCATGTCTGCACCTGATGCAATTGCTTTAGGAAACATTTCTGGATGAAGTCCAGGTGTAAAAATAAAACTTCGTCTTACTTTTAATTTGTTCAAGTCCATTTAATTTTTGTAATCAGGTTCTTCTTTATCTAAAATTAATCTTATTTGAGATAGGAATAGATTTGCAAAATCAGTTGGAAAGTTTGCATGTTCTTCTGCAGTTTTTTCTGCAACTTCATGGCTGACCACATTAAGTTCTTGGTTTGTTGAAAGAGCTGTAAGATATGTTTGTGCCGCTCTTTCAAAATAATAAAGGGAATTAAAACCTTCAGCCACAGTTTCTCCTGTTGTTAAAATTCCATGATTTGCGAGTAACATGTGCTGTTTATTCCCAAGAGAATTCGCCATTTTAATGGATTCGTCCTCAAGTCCTAAACCTCCAAATTCATTGTATGTAGATACTCTATTATAAAACATCATCGTATTTTGATCGATTGGTTTCAAGACTGGGTCTTTTAGCGTAGAAAGAGCAGTTGCATATTTTGAATGGACATGAAAAATACACCTTGCGTGTGGAGCTTTTTCATGAATTGCACCGTGGATATATAAAGCTGTCGGATCAATAACGTCTGGTTTATTCTTCAACTCATCTTTATTTTCTTCAGTTACTAAGATCAAATCACTAGCCTTCATTCTACTAAAATGAATACCTGCTTTATTGCAGTAAAAATCAGATGTACCAGGGATGCATGCACTAAAATGGTTTGCAACTCCCTCATGCATATTAAGTCTAGCCGTCCATCTAAAAGTTGCAGCTAAATCCTTCTGTAATTCTGATATTTCCATTTGCATGATTTTAAAATATAGTTGAAAAATAAATTATGAACAACAACGTTTTTGTATCATGTGCTGTAACAGGGTCAGGCGATACTGCTAGCAAACACCCTGACTTACCAAAAACTCCAGAACAAATAGCTAAATCAGCAATAGAGGCAGCAAAAGCTGGAGCAGCAATTGCACATATTCATGTTAGAGAAGAAGATGGAACACCAAGTAGAAGGTTGGAATTATATAAAGAAGTAGTTGATAGAATTAGATCAAGTGAAACCGATGTAATTTTAAACTTAACTACTGGAATGGGTGGAGATTTGGACATAGGACAAGGAAAAAACCCACTAGATTTTGGCCCTATGACAGACATGGCAAATGTTATGGAAAGAATAGCTAATGCAGAACAATTTTTACCAGAAATTTGCACATTAGATGCTGGAACTTTAAACTTTGGTGATGGTTCAGTCATTACAGTTAATACTCCTAATGATTTAAGAAAAGCTGCAAAAAAATTACAGGAAATTAAAGTTAAACCAGAGATAGAGGCATTTGATTTAGGCAATATGTGGTTTGGCTCTCAATTATACAAAGAAGGTTTGTTAGATGATCCTCCAATGTTTCAAATGTGTTTAGGTATTCCTTGGGGAGCTCCAGCTACTCCGTTAGCAATGCAAGCAATGAAAGATATAATGCCAGAACAAGGAGTGTGGTCAGGCTTTGCAATATCAAAAAATGAAATGCCTTTTGTAGCACAAACAGTTGTTATGGGTGGAAACCCAAGAGTTGGTTTAGAAGATAATTTGTATATATCAAAAGGTAAACTTGCAACCAATGCTCAGTTAGTTGAAAAAGCGATCAGAATTGTAACAGATCTTGGTGCATCAATAATGACTGCAGAAGAAACAAGGAAAAAATTAAAGCTTGTTAAACACAAGTAATGTCCAAAATTAAAAAAGTTGCAGTAATTGGCACTGGAGTAATTGGAGTAGGGTGGACAATAAGACTCTTAGCTCACAACATAAAAGTTTTGGCATACGATAAAAATTTAATTCAAAAGAATAGCTTAATCCAAGAAATAAAAAGAGCCTTACCTTTTGTTAAAAAACTATTTAATAAAAAAAAGATAAATTTAAATAATTTAAAGTTTTTTTCTTCTTTAGAGAGTACCGTTAAAGATGCAGATCTAATCCAAGAATGTGCTCCTGAAAACTATAAACTTAAAACTCAATTAATAAGTCAAATTTCAAATTATTGTAAACCTGAGGTTTTGATATCATCAAGCTCATCTGGATTACTTCCCTCAAGAATTTTTTCAAAATGTAAAAATAATAAAAGAGGTATCATTGCCCATCCATTCAATCCTGTTTATTTACTACCTTTAGTTGAAATAGTTCCAGGAAAAAAAACAAGCTCTAAATCATTAAATGCAGCAAATAAATTTTATAAATCGATCTCAATGAACCCAATTACCCTTAAAAAGGAGCTGCCAGGATATCTATCTGATAGACTGCAAGAAGCTTTATGGAGAGAAGCGCTTCATATTATAAATGAAGGGTATGCCTCTACAGAGGATTTAGATAGAGCTATTGAGGACGGCCCAGGCTTAAGATACTCATTAATGGGAACATTTTTAACTTTTCATTTAGCAGGAGGAAAAGCCGGAATGAAACATATGCTTGAACAATTTGGGCCTGCATTAAAACTCCCATGGACTAAGCTTAAAGCCCCAAAATTATCAAAAAAACTCTCAGAAAGATTGATTTCTGGTACAAAAAAGCAAGCAAAAGGAAAGTCAATCAATCAATTATCAAATATAAGAGATGAGTACTTAGTCAACTTACAAAACCTTAGAAAAAAATATGAAAATAAAATTAGAAAATAGATATCTAAAAAAAACTTAAAATGGTAATTTAGTCGTATGGATTTTAATCATTTTTTAACAAGTTACATGCCAGATACAAGTATTGGTTCAAGGCAGCATTTTAAAAATATGCTTGAAGAATGTGTAACTGCTGAAAAACTTGGTTATGCAACAGTATCAATACCAGAGCATCATTTAATTAACTTACTAATGATGCCATCACCATTACAGATGGCTGTAAAGATCGCATCAGTTACAAAAAATATTAAAATAACAACAGGGATAGTTGTTTTGCCTCTACACGATATGAGAACATATGCTGGTGAAGTAGCTACTGCTGATATACTAACTGATGGAAGATTAATATTAGGTGTAGGAAGAGGAGCATTTCCATGGGAAATGAAGAGACTAGGCACACCAATAGAACAATCAAAAGAAAAATTTGTAGAGTCTTTAGAGGTTCTACAATTGTTGTTAAAAAATAATGAAGTTTCGTATAAAGGCAAATACTATGACTTCGAACCATTAACTATAATGCCTCGACCCATAAGTAATCCAATACCAATGATGGTTGCCGCAATGAATTTAGAAAGTATAAAAGATGCAGCTTCAAGAGGATTTCATGTTCAATCAACAGTATTATCTGGAACAAAAGATCTTTTGTTAAGTAGAGTTAATGCATTCAAAGAAGGTTGCATTCAACTAGGTGAAAAAGGTAAATTACTCAAACTTTCAATGCAAAGAATGGCTTATCTAGCAAAAGATGAAAATGAAGCTAGAGAGAAAACAAAACTTGCTTACGAATATTACAAAAGATTTGATAATATGTTTACAGGACCAGGGAAAGTAAAAGATGGGAATATAGAAGCTTTGCCAAGAAAACAAACTTTAGAAGAATTAAAAGAAAATCTTTTAATTTGCCCTTTAAATGAAATGATCGATAAACTTAGCGTTTATGCTGAAGCAGGAGTTGATGAGGTAATTCTTAGTTCAAGTTTTGGACAATCTCAAGAAGACCTAATAGAGTCAATGTATAGAATTGGTGAAAACGTAATCCCATATTTCAAAAAATCTAATATACAAGTAGCTTAAATATCTATGAGCATCATAGATTGCAATTACTCAGTCACAGGATCAGGGCCTGCAATATTTTTAACTCATGGAGTAGGAGGAGCAGAAGATGCATGGAGGTTCATAGTTCCAAAACTTAAAGATAAATTCACAGTTGTAACATATGATTTAAGAGGCCATGGAAAATCACCAGTAGATAATAAAGATTTTAATTTAGATGATCTTGTTTTAGATCTTGAAAGAGTAAGAGAAAAGGCAAACATCGAAAAAGCCCATTTTATGGGGCATTCTTTAGGAGGAATGATTGCGCCTGCTTATGCTAAAAAGTTTCCTGAAAGAGTTTTGTCAGTTGGCTTATTATCAACAGTTGCAGGAAGATCCGATGAAGATAAGCAAAAAGTTTGGAATGTAATTTCAGATCTAAGAGATAAGGGTGTTGAACAAACATTAAAAAATCTCACTAACAGATGGTTTACAGACAATTTTATTGAAAAAAATCCAGACCTGGTATCTAGGAGATTAAAACAGGTAATAGATACTGATAAAGATGTATTCATAAATGTTTTTAAAATTTATGCGGAAACCGAGATGATCTCTTGGTTAAAAGATATAAAAAAACCCTGCCTATTTATGACAGGTGAAAATGATGGTGGATGCACTCCTTCTCATAATAAAAAAATGTCAAACGAGGTTAAAGATTCTAAATTAGTTATTATACAAGAGGTAAAACACTCTTTTTTGATAGAGGCTCCTGAGCAAATAGCAAATAACTTAATAGAATTTATTGAAAATATTTAAAGTTCTAATGCATTCTTAAGGTGTTACCATCAACGCCAACTACTTGACCAGAAATTCTAGAAGACTCATCGGATATTAAATAACAACACATTTTACCAATATCTTTCTCGTAAACCCAAGTATTAAGAGAAGTCATAGAGACAAATTCACTTTCCACAGCTTTTTTTGAGATCTTCAAAAATTTAGCTTTGTCTCTAATAACTCTTCCCATTCTATCTCCTTTTACAGTTCCTGGACAAATTGCGTTTACTCTGATTTTAAACTTTCCTAATTCCATTGCTAAAGTTTTTGTCATTCCAACTACCGCCCATTTACTTGCTGAGTATGGAGACCTTAGTGGAAATCCAAATATACCTGCTGTAGAGGATAGATTAACTATTGAGCCGCCTTTGTTTTTTTTTAACATTGGGATTGCTAATTTTGAAAAAATAAAATGACTAATTACATTTATCTTTAAAGTTTGTTCCCAATCTTTTGTTTTAAGTTTGTCCATAGTTCCTGTTGGGCCTGCAACCCCAACATTATTAATTAGTGCATCAATCTTTTGTGTTTTTTTTTTAATTTCTTTAAAGAAATTTATTACATCGTTTTCATTTGAGGCATCACAATGAAAAGAAAATAATCTTTTATTATTTAAACGATTTTTCTTTAATTTATTTATAGATTTTTTATCAACATCACAAACGAATACCTTTGCACCTTTTTCAAGACATTCTTTTGCTGTTGCCCAACCAATTCCTGATGCCCCAGCAGAGATAATTATTTTTTTATTTTTGAAATTGTATGACATTAATCTGTTAATCCATCGGATCTAACTTTATTTCTTTCTAAATGTATGGGCAATACTTTTCCGTAAATTGCTTTTGAATGTTCAGGTGTATTTACTCTCCAGGGATCCAATACATATGCAGGTATACACATAAAACGTGATGTTTTTCCCATAACTTTAGTTACTCTATGCATAGTAAATCTACCTTTAAATATTTGTAAATCACCAGGTTCAAGCTTAAGTCGTTTTACTCTTGTTCGATCTCCATCTAGTACTTTCTTCACCTCATCAAATTTTTCGTTACCTGGTTCTCTTATGTTAGGACAATATTCAAATATTCCTCCCTCTTCTGGTTTTTGGATCATTAAACTTAACGTAAATTCACAACTATCAAAATGCCATGGTAATATTCCATCAGGTTCCATAACGTTATATGCATGACAGGCTAAAGGATCAGCCCATCTATATATAGGTGCAATCCCTAAGCAAGCAGATACAAATTTTAATAATTCTTCAGTTTCATATAAAAATTTCATCTCAGAATTTTTTGCAAAACAATTTGAATTTAAATATCCATTAAATCTATCCATAAATATTCTTTTTGGGTGATCTTTAGGAAGAGTAGGATCATCTTTTGCATAAAGATATGCGTTGATACTTTCTTTAGACATATAAACTTCATTAAGCTGTTGCTCTAATTCTTTTTTCATTACATTTAAAGAATTTGGTAAAATAAAATTAGGAATCACCGAACAACTATCGCTATCTAATTCAGTTTTACATTTTTCAATTACTTTCTTGATCTTTGGTGATTGTAAATCATGAATTGGGTATTTAACTAAATCAACAATGTTACTTAAATTTTTTTTCATAACTATTTAATCTAATTATGAGTTTGAAAGTGATTCTTGCAATTCTTTGTTAGATATATAGCCTTTAGCATTTCCTTGTTTATCAACTACCTCACAATTAGAGTTACTACAAACAACTTGAGGTAGAAATTCCTCTATAAATTGATCTTCCTCTACTTTTATCAAGTTTGATTTGTCAATATTATCTGATTGATTTACAGGTTTCATTATAATTTTTGCTTTTATAACTTTCGTTCTATTTACGTCTTTAACAAATGCCTCAACGTATTCATCAGCAGGGTTCATTATAATTTCTACAGGTGTTCCTACTTGAACAAGTTTTCCTGCATTCAAAATTCCAATATGATCTCCTAACCTTAATGACTCATCAAGATCATGAGTAATAAATACTATCGTCTTTTTTAATTCTGATTGTAGGTCTATAAGTTGTTTCTGCATATCACTTCTAATTAAAGGATCTAATGCAGAAAAAGCTTCGTCCATTAACATAATGTCCGTGTCAGTAGCTAAGGCTCTTGCAAGACCTACTCGCTGTTGCATACCTCCAGAAAGTTGTGCAGGATATTGATTTTCAAATCCAGTCAAACCGACAGACTCGATTTTTTCCATAGCAACAGAATTTCTTTTTTCAATCTCCATACCTTGCATTTCGAGTCCGTAACCAACATTTTGTAAAACTGTTTTGTGTGGGAACAGCCCAAATCGTTGAAATACCATACTCATTTTCTGTCTTCTAAATTCAATTAATTGTTCTTTATTTAGAGTGGTAACATCTTTACCTTCTACTAGAATTTCTCCAGAGGTTGGGTCTATTAATCTATTTAAGTGTCTAATTAGTGTTGATTTTCCTGATCCAGACAAACCCATACAAACAAATGTTTCTCCCTCTTCAATTTTTAAGGATACATTATCTAAACCAACCGTATGTCCAGTTTTTTCTAGAACATCTTCTTTTGTAGCTCCTTCTTGAACCATTTTAAGAACGCTATCAGGTTTTGGACCAAAAATTTTGTATACGTTATTGATTTCGATTTTAGACATTTATTGAAAGTTTAGTTCTTTTATTACATCAAAGCAAATCAACAATAAAATAACTTTATTAAATTCAACTATTAATTGAATTGAAATTTTTTTGATTTTAGATAATTATTTATTATGAATTCTATTTCTAAAATCGCAAAAAACAGCACTTATTTACAAATTACTTGGAATGATGGTGAAGAAAGTAAATTTAATTACATGTGGTTAAGAGATAATTGTCCTACTGCACATGATAAAGACTCAAGACATAGAATGTTTAATATCTTAGAGGTATCAAAAGAAATAAATCCCAAAAAATATTCTTTAAATGGTGATGGCAAATTAGAAATAGAGTGGAGTGAGGGTGACCACACAAGTTATTATGATCCTAAGTGGTTGAGAGAAAATTGTTATACAATTAAAAATAAACAAGAATATGTCTCACCTTATCATCTTTGGAATAATAATTTGGAAAAAGAATTTTCGTCGATATGTATTGAACATGATGAAGTAATTAATTCTGATGAAGGATTAATAAAGTGGTTAGAACTATTACATCATAAAGGTATAGCAATAGTAAAAAATTCACCAACAGAAAAAAAATCAGGTTTTGATATTCTTCATAGAATAAGTCACGTAAGAGAAACCTTTTTTAAAACCCCCTTTGAAGTAATCAATATTCCAAAACCAAATAATTCTGCTTACACAGCTCATGCTCTAAGAAATCATATGGATTTACCTTGGTTTGAATTACCACCTGGTTATCAGTTTTTACACTGTTTAGTAAATGATGCGAAGGGTGGAGACTCTTCTGCAATTGATGGCTTTGCAGTTGCTGATTATTTGAGAAAAAATGAAAAAGATATTTTTGAAACATTAGTCTCTGTACCCCTAAAGTTTAGAGATAAAGATTATACTCAAGAATCTCACCGAAGCTTCCATGCCCCAGCAATTAGTTTAACAAAAGATAAAGATTTTCATGATATTAGATTTAGTGTTGCAACTATGGATGCATTAGACTGCCATCCAGACCAAATGGACAAAGTTTATAAAGCTCACCACAGATTTGGCAATCTTTTACATGATGACAAATTTCAAATTAAATTTCGACTAGGACCAGGAGATATATTTTCTTTTAATAATAGGCGTGTTTTACACGGTAGAACAGCTTTTGATCCAAATTCAGGTCATCGTCATCTTCAAGGATATTACCTAGATAGAGATGAGATAATTGGCAGATTAGAATATCTTAAACAATATAAATCATAAATTTTCAAATATAAGATTATTATTTTTATTATATTTTAAAAATTCTTTTCGAGTTTTTATTGTGTAGTAATATTTTTCCTTATTAATCATTTGCACTTTCTTGTTTTCTAAAAACTTTTTATCCAAAATTAGATATTTAATTTTTTTATTTAAACCATATTTTAAAATCGACTTAACACTATCTCTATTGGAAAAAGAAATTCCAACTTTAACTTTCGAATTAATTTTTAAAAGATCGTAGATATTTTTGTGCTTAAATGAGATAAAAATACATTTTTTAAATTTCCTGGTCTCATTTATTAACTTATATAAGAGTTTTTTTCTTAGTAATGGTTTTATCTCTATAAATATAGGAAATTTATTTTTAGATAGCTCTAATACATCATTTAAAAGAGGTATTTTAAATTTTCTGTTATTAATTTTTTTTAAATCTCCATGATTAATATTTTTTATGCTTTTATTGATTTTGAAAATTCTTTTTAAAGTAAAATCATGAAAGCATACAAATTTATTATCTTTAGTTAAGTGAATATCTGTTTCAATTCCATATTTTCTTTTAAAGGATGCTCTAAAAGACTCTAAACAGTTTTCACTGTAATTTTTATTCACAATTCCTCTATGAATTATATGCATGTAAAAAAAAAGGGCTCTGTTTTCACAAAGCCCTTTATTATTTTTTAAAGTTTAATTTTTAGTTAGGTAACCAACTTTTCCACTTATCTGGATTGTTGTCTAACCACTCATTCACTACTTCTTTTACGTCTCTTTTTTTGATGTCAACTTCAACAAGCATCTTAGCTTGGTCTAAGTTGTCTAATTTCATTCTTTCAAAAAAAGCTTTTGCTTTAGCATGTTCTGGTTTTGCAAATGTATCAGGATTTCCATAATTCATAGTGTAATCTTTATCCCAACCAGTTGCTGGCCATCCATCTGTACCACAAGTTTTCCAGTTGTTTGCTTCAGTAAATGTATCTCCTTCACAGGTTTTGTAATCAGGAAGACCTACTCCTACCATATCAAACTCACCAAAGAACCAGTGTGGTGACCATAGGTATAATAAGAATGGCTCTTTTCTCATGTAAGCAGCTTTAGCTTCTGCAACTGCAGCAGCTTCTGTTCCAAGTTCATCTGCTTGAAAGTCAATTCCTAAAAGATCTAATCTTTTTTGGTCGTGACAGTTCCAACCAGCTACAGGACATCCAATTAATCTTCCTTTACCGCCAGTTTCAATTGTTGCAAACTCTTTTTTGTATTTGTTTAAATCTCTCCAAGATTTAATTCCAAATTTCTCAGCTGCATATCTTGGGATCCAGTAATCAGACATACCGATAATTCCAGTTGTTCCTAAAAGATCAACTGTTCCATCTCCCTTATATGATTTTACAACTTTACCATCATAAATTAAATCTTCGTTAAACATAACATCATCTGCTTCTGCATAACTCGGCCAGCTTTCACAAGCAAAATCAAGTTCACCAGCAGCAATTGCTTCCCATAATCCAGTTCCTGAAGGGAATACTGTTTGTTTAATTTTATAGCCCATTTCTCTTTCAAGAATTCCTACTGCAACTTCACAAGTAATAATTCCACCTGTCCAGTCAGCAATAGCAGCATGTAATCTTTTTGCATTTGCCTGAGTAAGACTAGCAAATAAAATTACGAAAGATAAAAATAGAGCTGATATTGTTTTTGATAACCTCATTTATTTCCTCTCTTTTAATTAATTAAAGTCATATTTTAAAACAAAAAACACTAGTTTGTAAACTGTGAATAATGTTGCCCTTGCTAGCTTTTTAAACCTAAGGCTTCTCTTTGTTTTTTGGTCCAAGCAAGTGAAATTCTGTCAATAATTATTGCTAATAGCACAATCCCTATACCCGCAGCTAAACCTCTTCCCGTGTCAGACCTTGCTAACCCATTGAATACTTCCAAACCTAAACCTTTTCCGCCTATCAATGGTGTAACGATTTGCATTGCGAAAGCCATAATTACTGTTTGATTAAATCCAATAACTAAACTTGGAATTGCTAATGGAAATTTTATTTTGTTTAAAGTTTGTAGAAGAGTTCCCCCAAATGAACGTGATACCTCTGAATAAGTACCAGATACCTGTGTTAAGCCTAAAGAAGTTAATCGAATGATTGGTGGTATTGAGTATATTACTGTTGCTAATACAGCGGAAACAATACCTCCGCCAAAAAACATCAATACAGGAATTAGATAACAGAAGTATGGCAATGTCTGCATTGCATCTAAAACTACATTTTGAACATTTCTAAATCTTTCATTGTATGACGCAATTATTCCAAGCGGAACTCCAATTATAAAACATAAAGCTACTGAGACCAAAACAGATGATAATGTAATCATTGATTGAGGCCATATCCCACAAGCACCAATAAAAAGTAATAATATTGCTGTAATAATTGCAAATCTGATACCAACAGTAAAATATCCAATTGCTGCAAATACCCCTAGTGTATACCACCACGGCACATGAGTTAGGAACATATCAAGTGGTCTTAAAAGTTTAAGATATACAAATCCTCTAAGAGCTTTTGTAAATGCAATAAAACTAGGATTAACAGTTAAAGACTCTACACTATTAGAAATTGGTTGTCTTATTGATAATCTCCACTCTTCAGGAAATGATCCTATACTTATCATATAAGAGTCAACGAATGATATAGTCAGAACAAGTAAAAAAGATGGAATGATATAATATCTTCTAGAAATTATTTCACCAATATCTCTTGCTGTTTGTCTATTTGCTAACGAAATACAAAATTCAAATACATATGCAATAAATTTTGTCAAATTTGTACAAACAAAATTAATTAAACCACCTAAAAATTCTAAAGGCTTTTCTATAATTCTTGCGATAGTAAATTTTTCCCAAGATTGAGGAAGTAAATAAAATTTTTGAACGTTGGATGGAAGTATTTGTTTCGTTTTACTAAATGACATACTAAATCTATCAAACATTATTGCCATGAAGAGAATACAGAGTCCTCCTTCCATTGCCCATCCAACATCAAGTCTTCTAATTGCTTGCCAGACTTGACCACCAATTCCTTCAGCTCCAATAAAACATGCCAAAACCACAAGCGCTAAAGCCATCATTATCACCTGATTAATTCCCATCATTATACTTGGTAGTGAGAGTGGAATTTTAATTTTAAAAAGTAGTTGTAACTTACTTGATCCAAATGAGGTTGCAGATTCAATTGTTTCTGCTGAAACTTGTCTTATACCAGTATTTGTTAATCTTATTATTGGAGGCATCGAGTAAATCATAGTGGCTAATATTGCTGGCGCTCCTCCAATTCCAAAAAAGAAAAGAGCTGGAAAAAGATAAACAAACGCAGGCATTACTTGCATTGTATCTAAAATAGGCTTCATAAAATTTTCAAATCTGTCACTTTGTGAACAAAGCACACCTAGAGTCACTCCAACTACGACACATAGTAAAACTGATAAACCCATCAATGCTACCGTTTGCAGAGATGGTTCCCACATTCCTGTTGCACCCCAAAAATAAATGACAAATAAAGAGTACAATCCTAACCTTAAACCACCTGCAATTAAACAGGGTAAAAATATTAATGCTGCAATTAATAACCAGGGCGAGTCGATCAAAAAATCTTCAACGAAGTAATATACATTTTTAATATAGCTAGCTATTATTTTGGTAATCCATCTATAATTTTTCTTTAAATAATCTTCACCTTCGTTTACCCATGCTGTAAATGTAAATTGGTCCGTGACAACCTTTGGCATTTTTGAGGGACCTTCGCTTTGAAAAGATAACCACAGTGCAACTAAAAATGTTATTAAGATTACAGAATATGTAATAATATTTTTTGATGAATTTGGCTTTCCTTGGATACTTGCTACTTCAGATGACATATAATCTAAAATTTAAAATAAATAATTTTACTTTTAAAGAAAAATATTGTCTATTTTTGTGTTATTAAAATAACAAAATATGAATAATCAACCAAAAATAACGTGTTCAAATGTTTGGAAATTATTTGGTTCTGACGAACAAAGAATAATTAAAGATTTAGATAAAAGCTTATCAATAAAAGAAGTTCAAGAAAAGACTGGACATGTAGTTGCAGTAAAAGATGTTAGCTTTTCAATTGAGAAAGGTGAGACATTTGTTGTAATGGGTTTATCAGGAAGCGGAAAGTCAACTTTAGTTAGATGTATTTCAAGATTAATCGAACCAACTTCTGGAACAGTTAAAATGGATGATGTTGATGTAACGAAAATGAGTGGCAGAGAATTATTAGATTTAAGAAGAAATAAAATGAGCATGGTTTTTCAACACTTTGGTTTATTTCCACATAGAACAGTTGTGGAGAATATTGGATATGGTTTAGAGATTAGAGGAAATAAAAAAAATGATAGAGTAGAAAAATCAATGGAAGTTTTAAAAATGGTTGGTTTAGAAGGTTGGCACAACAATTACCCAAGAGAGTTATCAGGAGGAATGCAACAAAGGGTGGGTTTAGCTCGTGCATTAGCTGTAGATCCAGAAATTTTAATTTTTGATGAACCTTTTTCAGCATTAGATCCATTAATTAGAAGAGAAATGCAGGACGAATTATTAAAAATTCAAGAAAAATTACAAAAGACAATGGTATTTATTACTCATGATTTTTTAGAAGCAATAAAAATGGGAGATCATATCGCCATTATGAAAGATGGAGAAGTTTCTCAAGTCGGAACACCAGAGGAAATTGTTGCAAATCCCAAAGACCAATATGTAAAAGATTTTTGCGAAGATGTTCCAAAATATAAAGTATTAAGTGCAAGTAAAGTAATGAGGGAGGAATGTTGCGATGACACAAAAAAATTATTTGAAAATGGATCTAATAATATTCCACACGACTCAAAGATTGAGACATTGATTGATAAATTAGTAGATACAGATCAAAAATTTCCAGTTGTAGATACAAAAACTGGAAAATTGATTGGTGAAATAGACAGGGCGATAGTAATGAAATCTATGAAGTCTGCTAGCTAATCTCTCTACTAACTTTTGTACTTTTTGTTTTTATTTTATCTCTCCAAATTATAATCATTCCAGCAAATACTATTACAAATACACCTGGAAATAATTGTTCCCAAGGCGCTTCGTTAAAAAATAACCACCCTAAAATAAAAGAGGATGGAATACC
Source organism: uncultured Pelagibacteraceae bacterium (assembly GCA_902604975.1). Classification (GTDB taxonomy): domain Bacteria; phylum Pseudomonadota; class Alphaproteobacteria; order Pelagibacterales; family Pelagibacteraceae; genus Pelagibacter. Next base: position 31,041 of record CACLAY010000008.1, read on the forward strand.
AAAGTATTCAAAAGATGCCATCTTGCTTGCAGAAATTAATCTATAAGCATAAATAAAAAGTATTGCAGCGGTTCCTCCAAGTATTCCAGTCAATGTCATTAAAAAAAAATCCTGGGTACCTTTTATTTCTGTATGCCCAGTAGTAATAAAAAATAATATTACTCCACCAATTACATTAAAGATTAAAGTATAAAGTTGTATTTTTGCCGTTGAGTGTCCATCAGGTATAAATTTTAAAATTATTACTGTAAAAGCCCAAGCAATCGCAGTTAATATTGGAAAAATTGAATAAAAACTAAATATATCGCTACCTGGTTGAACAATTAAAACAACTCCAAAAAATCCAATAAAAATTGCTGACCATCTATAAATACCTACTTTATCTTTTAAAAAAATTATAGATAAAATTACTATGAAAAACGGTGATGAAAAAGTAAGAACCATTGCAGTTGCAAATTCAAGGTTAATTACTGAAATAAATATAAAGATATTCATCGACAAGAATGCCAGACCTCTTAAAAAGCTTAAAAATATAAATTTTTTGTTTAAATTTTTGAAAATTGAAAAATACTCTTTTGTAAATAGAATTAAAACAAAAAGCGGAATAATACCTGCAATATTTCTAAAAACAGCAAGCTGAATTACCGAATACTCATCTCCCAAAAACTTAATTACAACCATATACATATCTACGCATAGAATTGCTAAGAGCATTGTAACTATTGCTAAATAAGTATTTTTTAAATCTGTTTTTTCAGACGAAATATTCATTTATAATTTTTTAAAATTGTATACTTTATCTACGATATGCAAAGTTTTAAACTTAATGAAACAGATATTCTATCCAATCAAGACTGGACATTTCCTACTAACATTGCTTATGGTCCTGGTAGATTAAAAGAAATAGGAAGAATCTGTAATAATTTAGATATTAAAAATCCGTTAATAGTAACAGATAAAGGAAGTCCAAAATTACCATTTATCATTAATTTACAAAACTATTTAGCCAGCTCAAATATTAAATCAGATTTATTTTTTGATATATCTCCAAATCCTCGAGAGGATGAAATTTCAAATGGAGTAATAAAATTTAAAGATGGCAATCACGACTCAATAATTGCAATCGGTGGAGGTAGTGCAATGGATGGTGGTAAATTAATATGTCTTACAGCAAACAATGACGTACCACTTAGAGATTTTGAGTTTGAATTAACTCCTCCTATAATTAGTAAAGATAATCCTTTTCCAAAAATCATAACCATTCCTACTACCGCAGGCACTGGTGCTGAAACAGAAATTTCAGCTATGGTTACTTATTTAAAAGAGGGCATGAAATTTTGTATGTGGCATCCAGATGTTAGACCTTCTTTAGCATTGTTAGATCCAGAACTAACTATTGGATTGCCAGCAAATTTAACGGCATGGACTGGTGCAGATGCTTTAATCCATGGCATAGAAGGTTATTGTGTTCCTGGTTTTAATCCAATGTGTGATGGTGCAGCTTTAGAAGGTTTATCTTTAATATCAAAATCTTTAGTCACAGCTGTAGAAGATCCCAGCAATATAGTTGCAAGAGGTGGAATGCATGTCGGATCTTGTTTAGCAGGAATTTCTTTTTTAAAAGGTTTAGGATTAGTACATGCTATAGCTCACATGGTTGGAGCTGAATATAATACTCATCACGGGCTAACCAATGCAATAATATTGCCTGTAGTTTTAAAATATAATCTTCCAGGCATGGAAGAAAAAGTTAAAAGAATGTCAGAGGCTATGCAATTTAAAGATCATTCTGTAGATGCATTTATATCAAACATTGAAAACATTCTTGATAGAATTAAAATTCCAAAAAGTTTGAGCGAAATTGGAGTCCCCGAGGATTGTGTTGATAGAATTGCTGAAAAATCAATGAAAGATCAAGCCTATGGACAAAATCCTAGAAAAGCAACTTTAGAAGAAATAAAGGAAATTACTCTAGCATCCATTAAAAAAGCTAGGTAATAGTAAATTCTCATGCTTGAAAATAAATCGGTTAAAGAAATTATTTCTTTAATCAAAACAAAAGAAGCCTCCATAAAAGAAGTTGTCATTTTTTATTTAGAAAGAATAAAAAAATATAACCCATCTTTAAATGCTATAGTCTCAATTAAAGAAGAGGAGCAAATTATAAATGAAGCTAAGCACAAAGATGAAAAATTTGATGAAAGTAACCCGTTGTTTGGTCTACCTTTGGCATCAAAAGATTTATTAGATGTAGTTGGTTTTCCAACTACTTGTGGCTTTCCTGGATATAAAGATTACTTCCCAAAAAAAAATTCTATAATTGTTGATCGTCAAATAGATGCTGGTGGAATAATGATAGGAAAAACAAATACTGCAGAACTAGGTGTAGGTGCACATACAGCAAACAGACTATTTGGAATAACACCTAATGTATATGGTAATACTCAATCATCAGGAGGATCAAGTGGTGGAGCCGGTGTGGCTGTTGCGGCTGAGTTACTACCCTTTGCAGATGGAACAGATATGATGGGTTCTTGCAGAACACCTGCAGCCTATGCAAATGTTTATGGTTTTAGACCAACACCAGGACTTCTGCCTGACTATCGGACAAATGATAAGAAAAAGAATCTCCCAATTATCTCAACGCCCGGATGTCTTGCAAGAACACCAGATGATATGGCAATTCTTTTAGATGTAATAGCTGGAGAACATAAAGAAGATCCAATTTCTTTTAGTTTAACAAATTCATTTAAAGATACTAATATAAGTGATCAAGAATTTTCTAAAATAAAGATAGGGTGGTTATCTGACATGAATGGTAATTATCAATATGATCCTGATTTAGTTGAAATGTGTAATAAACAATTAAACAGTCTTGAAAAAAATAAAGTTGTAATTGAACACTTAAAACCAAATGTAGATGCTCATAAGTTATGGAATTGCTGGGGAACATTAAGAGCTAAAAGTATTTATGAGGATATTAATGAGGAAATTATTGCAATGAATATTAAAGATGTTAATCAAATGACCCCACAGGCTTTATGGGAATACAATAAGGGCATTAAGCTAACAGAAGACGATGTAAAATTAGCTCTAAATTCAAGAATTGAACTATCAAATGATGTAAATAGTTTATTCGGTAGCTTTGATTTTTTAGCTCTACCATCTCAACAATCATTCCCTTTTGATAAAAATTTAAGACACCCTGAAAAAATTAATGATCAAATAATGGATACTTACCATAGATGGATCGAAATCCATATATTTGCTAGTCTTTTTTACTTACCATCGATTTCATTACCTATTGGGTTTAACAAAGATGGATTTCCAATTGGCATACAAATTATTGCAAAAACAAAAGAAGATTTAAAAGTGATGTCTTTTGCAAAAAAATATGAGGAAATTTTTAATTTTTCAAATCATAAACCAAATCTAAATTAATGGTCAGACATAAACATCACTTTAAAATAGCTTTTGCATTAGCCATAGCTGCTGGATCATGGGGGGTTTATTGGCTCCCTCAAAGAATTTTAGAGGATGGTGGTCTTACTGGAGGTTGGGGAACTATTTCTCAAATGATGATTGGTATTATATTGCTTACACCTTTCTCTATATGGAGAAAATTTAAAGGCCGAACATCAGGATTAGAAATTCCCTTTGTTGGTTTTTTAACTGGTAGTGGTTTTATATGTTACGCTTTAAGTTTTTTATTAACAGATGTTGTTCGAGCATTGATCATGTTTTATATGATACCTATCTGGACAACAATATTTGAAATATATTTTTTAAAGAAAAGGCCTGGTTTAGAAAGAGTTTTAACGCTAAGTTTAGCGCTTGGAGGTTTGTGGGTTGTTTTCAGTCAATCTAATATTATACCATTACCACAAAATGCAGGAGATTTGTTGGCGTTGGTCGGAGGTGTACTTTTTGGAGCTGGCCTAGTACGTTTAGAAATTACAAAAACAGATGGTGTTTTTCCAGTAATATTTTCATTTTTTGTTTATGGAACAATATTTAATATATTTGCTGGCTTTATTTTAAAAGATTATCTAGGACCCATGCCACCTATTGAAGCTTTTACATCAATGTTTACTTTTTTAGTTCTTATTTCAGTATTTTATTTTATTCCAACAGGGGTAGTTATCATGTGGTCACCCTCAGTTTTAGGAGCAGGTCTTTGTGCTATATTATATTTAAGCGAAGTAGTTGTTGGAGTTATTTCTGCTGGTATTTTAACAGATGAAACATTTGGTTGGCGAGAAGTTGTTGGAAGTACAATGATTGTATTAGGAGGAGTATTAGCCGTAGTGCTTGCACCAAAAGATGAAAAATAAATGCTTTTTAAAGAAAAGTTAAAATCAAATTCAAAAATATTCTTAGATGGTGGAAACGGTTCTGAAATTGCAAAATTGGGAGGTGAAATGTCTCCTGCTTTTTCTGCCTTAGCCTCAATATTATCTCCAGAAATAGTAATTAAGGTTCATGAAAAGTTTATTGATGCTGGTTGTGATCTAATTACTGCAAATACTTTTAGTTCTACCAGACATAATCTTGAAAGTATAAATCGTGGAGATGAAGTTAAAGAATTTATCATTCAATCATTAAAATTATCCAGACAAGCAATTCAAAATAAAGGTAAAGAAAGTAAAATTGGAATTGCTGGAAGTTTATCAAATTTTTTTTCACTGAAGGAAAATGAATTTGTACCAAATCCTAAGTTCATACCCTCTTTTAAACAGGAGGAACAAAATTATAAAGAAGCTGCAAAAATTCTGAAAGAGGAAGGGGTAGATATTTTAATTTTAGAAATGTTACTTGATATTGATCATTCAAAAATTCTATTGAATGCTGCCTTAGAAACTGACTTGCCAGTTTGGGTTGGATTAAGTTCTTGTATAAGTAAATTTGATAATAGTGTAATTGGCAGAAATTTTAGCGCGGAAAAAGAAACTTCATTAATTTATGATAAAACCAAATATAAAGAGCAACCAAAATTTATTCCTGATGATAAAATTGTACTATTAAATGACATTGTAAAATCCCTTACAAATATGGGAGGAGATGTTTATGGCATCATGCATACCTGGTTTGTAGATGCTTTTGAAGGATTGAATATAATTAAAAATAATTGGAATGGTCCGATGATGTTTTACCCTGAGATACATAAATTTGATACAAAGTCCCATAAAGCTATTGTAACTTCTACAGAGGAAGAATTTGCTAATGAATGTGAAAAGTTAATTGACAACCAGATCCAAATTATTGGCGGATGCTGTGGAGTTACAGACAAACATCTAAAAAAACTAATTGAGACCTATTCTTAATTTAATATTTTTTATTAACTAAATCTATCAGCATGTTTATCATATCAGTTTTATAGCTTTTTTTTGTTGCTGATTTCGTTTCTAGAACAGAAAAAAAAGCGGCTACATTCCCAGTTTTAAAATTAGTTGCAAGAAACTGACCACCATACCCTGAGTGCCCAATCATATTGCCTGAAACCATTGTAGAATTTGAATAATATAAATATTTGTCTTTTGATAAATTCATATATTTGGGACCTACATTAACAATTGTTTTGTTTAAAAATGATGAAGATCCAACTTTTCTATTATCAACACCCATTCCTTTTCTTGCGAAAAGTAAACCCATTCGTAAAAAGTCTCTTGTAATTAAGCAACCACCTCCAGACATCCAAGGCATACCATACCTATCTGATGCAATATATAACCCATCTTCAAATCCTGCAGCCTCAACTGCAGATAAAACCCAATCTCTTAAAGTTCTACCACTAACTTTTTCAATTATAAGTCCTACTACATCAGTATTTGCAGATTTATAAAAAGCATTTTCAGAATTATTAATTAAACTTTTATTTTTAGATTTTTTAATTGTATTTAAATATTCTTCCTGGCTAAGATGATTTTTAAGATTTTTGGGCAGCCTCCATCCCCCAACAGGTTCATGCATAAAGGAAGATGAGTATGCCTTAGTATAATCTTCAGTATAAGAATTTATAACATTCATGTTTAAGACATCTTGGATCTTTGCATTTGCATATCCGCTTCCAATTTTTGGCAAATAGTGAGAAACTTTTTTATTAAGATCTATTAAATTTTTCGTGACCAATTCTCCAATAAATAAATTAACGAACATTTTTGTAATGGACATAATTGTTTGAGGCTGATTTTTTTTAAAATCTTTGGCATATTTTTCAAATAATATATTTTGACGGTTACCAACAATTAATGAACAAAAAGATTTATTTTTAGTCATCTTCTTTACTAAAGGAAACTTAGCGATAGTTTTATTTGGTTTAGAGTTTAATTTTAATATTAAATCAGATCTTAAAAAAATACTGTATCTATTGATTTTATGTAAATTTCTATAACCAAACCTTCTTGTTTTAGGAAGGTTCCATGAAGCTTTATTATCTTTAAGGGTGGTTAATTCTGGATTTCTAACAGAGACTAATTTTTTTTTCTTCAATATTTTAATGATTTTTTTTGTTCGTATTTTTGGTGATAAGCTTCTGCTTTACAGTAATTTTTTTCTTTTGATACCTTAGTTGAAACTTTTCCATCTAATTTACTGTTAACTTCGTTTAAAACTTTTTCTGCAATCTGTTTTTCTTCATCTGTGTTATAAAATATTTCTGAACGGTATTGAATTCCCACATATGTACCCTGTCGGTTTACTTGAGTTGAGTCGTGTAATTCAAAAAATAAATTGACCATGTCCTCGTATGACTTTTCTTTTTCATCATACTCAACTTTGACAACTTCTATATGTCCTGTATCTCCACCACAAACTGCCTTGTATGTAACATTTGGCTCATCTCCACCACAGTAACCGCATTCTGTAGATATTATACCTTTGATGCCCTCATACTTTTTTTCGTCCCAAAAACAGCCAATACCGCCAATAAATGTTTTCATTATTTTTAAAATATACTTTAGTTTTTTAAAATTGAAATTGCTTTTATTTCGTCTACACCGATCCCACAACACCCACCAATAATCTGAGCTCCATTTTTAATCCATGACTTAACTTCATTTAAATATCCAGCTGGCGTCATGTCATCTACAAATCTCCAGTGTGGTTTTTCATAATAACCTTTATTTGGATATGCTCCTAATATTCCATCATAATTTTTCTTTGCAGTTTCAATTGCTTTTCCTGTAATATTTATATCTGAATGAGCAACCAATATTGGCCCATTGTGTAATTTTTTAAAATTATTTATGGATGTCTCAAAGTTTTCATAGACATGTGTATCAGAGTCAATTGTATCATTATATCCAAGCATTATATTTTTTTGATCATCCATTACGCATGATACAGATAACCAAACAGGTATATTTACTTTTGTGGAACAATTTAGCATTGTTTCAACTATGTCAGCTTGTGAAGACATAGCTTCTAAAATAATTAAGTCTACTCCAGCGTCAGATAAAATTTTTAGTTGTTCATCAAAACCAGGTATCATTGCTTTGATACCAAGTTTATAAAAGTTTCCAAAAGTTGATACACTTCCAGCTAATGTAGTATCTTTATTTGTATTTTCTATTGCTTCTCTTGCAACCTTAACACTTTTTTGATTGAATTTTTCTATAGAGTCTTCATAACCATATTGTCTCATTGATATTGGAGTAGTACTATATGTATTAGTTGTAATTACATCGGCTCCAGCATTTATATAATCCTCATGCACTTTTCTAACTAATTCAGGATGATCAACAGAACACTTCCCACACCACATATGTTTATCCATCTCAGCACCATTTTTTTCTAGTTCTGCGCCCATACCACCATCTAAAATAATGATTTTATTGTTTTCTAATTTTGTCTTGATTGCGTCGTATGACATAAATTTTATTCTTTACTATTTGTAAATGCGCAAATTTTATTTCCATCTAAATCACGAAGATAAGAATAATAAACTCCTGAGCCTTCTGGTCTTTCACCACCAGATCCCTCACTAGTTCCACCGGCTTTTAAACCTACCTCATGAAATTTATCCACGTGAGATCTTGATGAAGTTAAAAATGTGATTTGTGTTCCATTTCCAAAGGTAGCATCTTTTTTATTGAAAGGTTTAGTGACGTAAAACTCAATATCTTTGGTACCTTTTGCTCCATATGCAGCATAATCATCTTCTATTGTCTCGTTTCTATCTAAACCAATTACTTCTAAAACTTTGTCATAAAATGTAATAGCATCATTTAAATTATTAGTACCTACCATCACATAACCAATCATATAAACCCCTATTAACTAATTCTGATTATAATTTATTTAAGCTATTAATTCCAACCGGTAATTGCTTTAACTTCTAAAAATTCAGTGAAACCCCAGACACCACCTTCACGACCATTACCAGATTGTTTATAACCACCAAAAGGCATGCCAGTATCAGTGGCTTGACCATTTATATAAACTGTTCCAGCTCTAACTTTTCTAGCAACTCTTTTAGCTTTTTCTTTATCTTCAGTTTGTAAGTAATTACCAAGTCCATAAGATGTATCATTTGTAATTGCTATTGCTTCTTCCTCAGTTTCAAATGGTATAATTGAAAGTACAGGTCCAAAAATTTCAGTTCTTGCAATTTTCATATCATTATTTACATCTGAAAAAATTGTTGGTTTAATAAAATAACCTTTATTAAGTCCATTTGGCAAATCTGGTCCACCCGCAGCTAACGTTGCGCCTTCTTTAATCCCTTCATTAATAAGATTAACAACTTTATCGTATTGTACTTTTGAAACTACAGGTCCAATATGATCTCCTTTTTTAGATGCAAGATCTACTTTAATTTTGTTTGCCTCATCAACAGCTTCTTTAACAGCTCTTTCATAAATTGGTTTTTCAACCAACATTCTTGTTGGAGCATCACATGATTGTCCAGAGTTACTCATTATATTTCTTACACCATCTCTAACAGCATTAGGATATGAATCTGCAAAAACTATATTTCCACCTTTACCACCCAATTCAAGAGTTACTTTTTTTATAGTATCAGCTGCATTTTTCTGAATTAGTTTTCCAGCTCTTGTTGATCCTGTGAAAGAAACCATATCAATGTCAGCATGACCAGAAATATGATTTCCAACAACTTCTCCATTTCCATTTACTAAATTAAAAACACCAGCAGGAAAGCCAGCTTCGTCAATCATTTCTGCAAACAATACTGCTGATACTGGAGCAATTTCAGATGGTTTTAAAATCATTGTACATCCAGCAGCTAAAGCAGGAATAACCTTTAATACGATTTGGTTCATAGGAAAATTCCAAGGCGTTATTAATCCACAAACCCCAATTGGTTCATATCTAATATGATTATTAGATTTAGGATCAAATTGATGTTCAAAATTAAAATTTTTTAAAATTTCAATGTTATTTCTACAAATATCTGCACCCATTTTAGTGTGAGTTTCGGAAGCAAAATCTAGTGGAGCACCCATTTCTTTAGATTGAGCCTCAACCATTTCATCCCATCTTCTATTATAAATTTCATCAAACTTTTCAAGTAAAGCTAACCTTTCTTCCTTTGTAGTTTCTCTCCAAGTGTCAAATGCGATCTTGGCGGCATTTATTGCTTTATCTGCATCTTCAGCAGAGCCCAAAGATATTATTGCAAAAGCTTCCTCAGTTGAGGGATTAATTACTTCAAAGTCATTTGGCTTAGCTGGAGAAACCCACTTTCCATTTATATAAAAATTTTTCTTTTCAATCATGATTTTATTGTAGCATAAAATTTAAATTTCATAACCTTTTTCTTCAGGCTCATTGTCAATTAACTCCTCAGGAAAACCTTCAGCCCTAAAATTAATTTTATTTAAGTCTTCCATTCTTTTTACTATCATCGAGGACCAAGCTCTTGATCCATATTTTTTTTGACCATCCTTAAATATGTCAACAATTTTTGGAGAAATTTCTAAAGGTACATTCAATTTTTTTGCTAGTTCATCAAACAGACCTGTATCCTTTAAAACAAGATCCATAGTAAAGTTAATATTGTAAGAACCATTTAATATAACTTGGCTTTCTGTTTCATGTACGAATGAATTACCTGAGGATACGGCGATTCCCTTGTAAGTTTTTGCAAGATCTAGGTTTGATTTTTTTGCAATTGTCCATGCTTCACCAAGTGCAACTAAGTGTGCAGACGCTAAATAATTTGTAATTACTTTAAGCACAGAAGCAGTACCTAATACTCCTGTATGTAATATTTTTCGTCCCATTACCGATAAAGCAGGTAATATTTTCTCAAATGTCTCCCTTTCTCCACCAACAAATATTGCTATATTTCCAGATGCTGCTCTATGACAGCCACCGCTTACTGGACCATCTAGTGGTATAGCTTTTTTTTCAATAACTTTCTGTCCAATTCTTTTAACTTCTGCCTCATCTGTAGTGCTCATTTCTAACCAAATTTTATTTTCAGAAAGACCTTCCAATATTCCATCTTCTCCTTCCATAACTTCTGCACAAATTTCAGGAGAAGGAAGACAAGTTATTATTAAATCAACTTCCTCAGCCAGTTCTTTAGCAGAGTTCGCAATTTTAGCCCCAGAGTCTTTAAATTGTTTTGTTAA
>CACLAY010000009.1 GCA_902604975.1 uncultured Pelagibacteraceae bacterium
TGAACTTTACCTAACTAAAATTGAGGAAATATTATTTCAGCTTAAATTTAATCAAATACCAAGATTTTGGAATTATTTGAAATTTAACGATTATTCGTTACCCAATTATTACTTAAGAAAAAATTTAACACAAAAAGTTAAATTAAATAAAAAGAATTTAGAGAATTTTTTAATAGAAAATATATTCTTATATATACCGACTGCTTATTTAGAAGATTATAATAAAATAAAAGAATTTTGTATTAAGAATTATCCAAAAAAACCAAAAGCAATTATAACAGCTAATACTTTTTATTATAATGAAACAATAAAAAATTATATTTCTCAAAATTTATTAAGATGCAAATATATAGTTATTCAGCACGGGAACAATTATGGATCACATTTTGATGAACATTTTAATTCTATAGAAGAACTAACTTCAGATTTTTTTATTACATGGGGATTTCAAAAACAAAATAAAAAATATATCAGAGGTATAATGCAAAAAAAGATGCATAAAATTAAGAGTAACAAAGATAATCTCTTAATAATGCATTTTCCTTTTGAATTGAGAGACAAAACTTGGGATAATTTTGAAGATTATGACACGCATATTAAAAGTATAGAAAATATGTTGAAGCAAATAAAATTAATTAAAGGAATTAAGAAAATTATCTACAGAATTCCAAATGGAGAGCATAATGTTAAAAGCATTCTTTATCTAAAAAAGATAACTAAAAAAATTGTTTTCGATTCCTACAAAACCAAACTTGTTAATAATATAAATAACTCCAATTTATGTCTGTTCAATTATAATTCATCAGGATTTTATGAGAATTTATCTAACAATATACCTTCTTTATTATTTTTAAATAAGAGTTATTTAGAGGAAATAGATAAAATAACTAAAAAAGATTTTTTAAATCTTCATAAAAAAAATGTAATTCATTTTGATGTTAATACACTCTTTAAATTTTTAAGTGAAAATTGGGAAAATCTAGATGAATGGTGGTTTAGTAATGATACTCAAAAAACTATAAATATGTTTAATAATAATAATGCAGTCAGAGACAGAAATCCAAAAAAAAGATTGATAGATATAATTAAAAAAATTATTAAGTAACTTTAGAACATTTATATATCTATTTTAATGATATTTTTTTGATTGCTAATTGATAATCAAAACAGACAATTTTAATTTGTTTTTTTTTAATTTTTAAGAATTTATTTATAGCTCCTGCAGGATTATCAATATCCTTATCATAATATTTCCAGAGATAGTCGTCAAAAATTAATAAACCTCCATCACAAAGCATTTCAAAGCACTTTAGGGCATCAATGATTACATCATCAGCATGGTGAGAGCCATCGATATATATTAAATCAAATTTATTAACATACAAATTTTTTTCATAATAAGATGAAGATTTACCTTTATATTTAGTCACTCTATCTTTAAAAGAGTTTAAATTTGTATCAAATGTATCTTCAACATTAATAAGAACATTAGAACTTGTCATTGCACCATCTTTATGCTCATCGGCACCCTCCCAAGTATCTACACAAATTAAATTTGAATTTTTTAACTCATTAAGGATAAAAAATGCTGATAAACCCTGCCAACTTCCTATTTCTAAGCAGTTTATTTTTTTTTTATTTCTTAAATTTGTACTATCTATAGCACGCAGCCAAGTAGTTATACTATCAGTAAACCAATCATTATCTAATTTTAAATTTTCTTTTGTGAGTTTAAATTTATTCATTTTGTCTACATATGATTTACCAGTAATTGTAAATTTATTTAAAAAACGATGGTATAGATTGAATGCAAATGAATAAAAAATTACCCAAAGTGGCGCTTTGGTAAGAATTAAAAACTTTAGTTTTTGAAGTTGGTTATTAAAGTATTTAAAGAATCTCAAATTGAATCCTAATTAGTATCTTTTCTTAATTGTTCAATTTTTATTTTTTTTTGCAGACTTTTATTTTTATCAAACAAAAGATTGAATTTTATTTTTTTATTGGTTTTAATTACTATTATTTTAGCATTTCTTACTTCAAAATTATCAGCAACAGCACTAATTGGTCTTTTGTTAATATTTAAATTATTAATAGTAATTTTTGATTTTTCACTTACAACAATTCCTTTCCACCTTCTTGGTCTGAAAGCGCTAATAGGTCTTATAGACAATTTTCTTGAGTCTAAATTTAAAATTGGACCATAAACCGACATATTATATGCTGTACTGCCTGCTGGTGTTGAGACCAATATCCCATCTGAAACTAGCTTCTTAATAACAGTCTTAGAACCATTTGAAATTTTTAGTGAAGCTGTTTGTCTACTTTGTCTTAATATTGAAACTTCATTAATAGCAATAGATTTTTTAATTTTATTTAATTTATTTTTAACAATCATTTCTAAAGGTGAAATTGTAACCTGTTTGGCCTTAGATAGGTTTTTAATTGTATTTTTTGTTGAAAATTTATTCATCAAAAAACCATAACTGCCACCATTAATACCATAAAATGGTTTTTTATATTTGTTATATTTTTTTAGAGAAGCAAGCATAAAACCATCACCCCCTATCACAATTATAAGATTACATTTATTGATTGAACTATTTTTAATGCTATTGTCCAAAAAATTTTTAATTTTTTTTGACTGTTTCGTATTATCAAAGAGAATATGTGGTTTGATCATTTAGTGGTGCCCTCGGCCAGACTCGAACTGGCACTCCATAAATGGCAAGGATTTTAAGTCCTTTGTGTCTACCAATTTCACCACGAGGGCATTGTTGAAAGTCATTGTTATATCTTTGTTTTGTTTTAACACAACTTCTTTTGCGTGTTCAAGAATTATCGGTGGCTAACTGGTGGCTAACTTTATTAAAAAATTATAGTAATTTAATCTAATATTTTACTACTTTACCCCATATGGATTGAGATGGTCCATACCCTATTCGAGCATCTTCCATTTTGAGAACTCTACTATGATCAACCATCATATTTATACCTGGACCATAGATCTCTATGTATTTTGATAATACATCCTGATCATCAGCCTCAACCATAAACTGATTCAATTCTAGTGGACTAATAATTTTATCGATTACATTCCATCTATAATCTTTCTTATCAAGGTTTTCTGTCAAACCCTCTGATTCTAGCAATATTTTCCAAGAACCTGCCTCAATAAATCTTTTAGATTGCATTTTAATTCTTTCCACAAAAATTTCTTCCTCGATAACCTTGGAATGTGCAAACGCAACTCCAACCTCATTAATAACTTTTATCCCTTTGCCTGTTGCATTTTCGATAAGTCTACACATCTCATCATCATCTAAAGAACGAGCTATTCTTGAAATTTCAATTATATCAATACCAAGATTAACAACAGTATCTAGATAATCGTCTACCACTTCTTTACCACCGGACATTGCAACGTCCATAATTGGATTTCCTAATGCTACTTGAACACTATGCTTTTTGCAGGTTGCGATAAATCTCAAAAGAGATTTTTTGCTCATCATTGCACCTTGTTTTCCAGAAATCTTAAATATATCAACAAGGTTTGCATATGCCTCCAGGTAATCATCTATACAATCTCCCACCATCACAGGTGCCCTAACATAATTTATGCCTGTCTCACGAGGTTTTTCCTTTCTTTTTATGAAAGGTAATTTTGGAAATGTTATTTCAGTCATTATAAATTATATTTATTTAATTCAATTGCCCACCTAGCCACCAAGGTAAATCGATAAATAATCCTATCAACCCATTTGGAAACTGTAAAGTTAGCAGAGACGATAACGCCCAAAGTATTACCATCAATGCAGCAGAAATGCAAATTGATGATATATAAGCTTTCCTATTGTGAAATAATATAAACATATTTATAAAAAGTGCTGCTGCAATTGGAAAACCAAATATAAAATTCATTAATAAAAAACCAATAAAGCTTAAATAATAAAAAAGTTGATTATTGAAGTTCCCACTAATTTCAAAAATATTTGACCTAGCAAACTTCATAAATGTATTATTTAAAAATTTTAAATTTTTTAAGTCTGCAATTTTTACAATAAGTATAAAAACCAAGAGTGATAAAGCTATTACACTTAGGCTTATTGGAAACAAATTAGCTCGATAATCTAAACTACTTGTAAACCAAATCATTGATAATGGCAGACAAAGTAATATGACTATATAATAAATTTGAGTAACCTTACCTTTAATAAGATCAGACCTATAATTGTTGTCAAACTTTTGTTTTGTTAAAAGAACGATGGTAGCAAGACACAAAATTATAAGAATTATTGAAACTGGACGGGATAAAAAACTTAAACCATATACTGCTTGAGTTTGATAGCTTAGAAGTTCAACTTTGCTTGATAAAAAGAAACCAATTAAAAGTGCCGGTCTAGACCAACCAAAGTTTTTAAAAGTAATACCAATTATACCAAATGATAATAGTCCAATAAAATCATACCAGTCCCTATTAATGTTAAATGTTGCAAAAAATATTAAACAAACCATTACAGGTGCAAGTATGTAATATGGTACTAAAGTGAATTTTGAAATTTGGGATGAAAAACCCATACAAATTCCAGCACCTAAAATATTTGCAATAGCTAATGACCAAATCATTAGATAGGTAAGATCTAGATTTGTCGTTACCATATCTAAACCAGGTTCAATTCCAATTAGAACAAAACCTCCAAGTAATAAAACCTTATTACCAGAACCAGGTATACCAAAAATTAATGTTGGAATTAATGCTCCACCCTCTTTAGCATTATTAGCAGACTCTGGTGCTATAACGCCTCGGATATCACCTTTACCAAATTGAGAAGTATCTTTTGTTGTTTGTTTTAAGTGACTATATGCAATCCAATCAACTACTGTTCCTCCTAAACCTGGCAAAGCTCCAACAAGACAACCAAGAGTAGAACATCGTAAAACTAAAAACCAATTTTTCACAACATCTTTTAAACCTGTGAACCATCCTTTTTTGGTATTAAGTGATTTTGCAATTGAACCTTTAGCATCAAGAAGTCCGACAATTTCAGGAATTGCGAATAATCCAAGTCCAACAACAACAAGAGGAACACCTTCTAAAAGATATAATGTATTAAATGTGTATCTTGGATCTCCTGTAATTGGTGCTGTTCCAATTGATCCAATAATTAAACCTAAAAAACAAGAAGCAATACCTTTAAATAAATTGTCACCTGTAAGAGCTCCCACCATTAATAAAGCAAGAACTACTAAAAGGAACTGTTCTCCAAATCCAAAAGCCATTATTATTGGAATGGCGTAATAAATAGATATTGATAATATAAAAGCTCCAAAAATACCTCCTAGCAACGAAGCACTAAAAGCAGCACTTAAAGCTCTTGCAGCCATGCCTTTTTTGGAAAGTGGAAAACCATCCATTACTGTTGCTTGAGATCCTGCAGTACCAGGTACTCCCATAAGCACAGCAGGAAAAGTATCAGAAGTTGTCGTAGGAGCTAAAACTCCAATCATCATTGCAAGAGCATGTGAGGGCTCCATAGTAAAAACGAAAGGTAAAACAAGGGCTAAACCTGATGTTCCACCCATACCTGGAAGGATACCAACAATTAAACCAAGTAAAGTACCAGCAAATAGAAATGCTAAATGAGTAGGCTCAAAAAGTTGTAAAAGTGCAGCTAATAATTGTTCCATAAAAAAAGCTGCTAGCTAATAGCTAGCAGCACTTTTTTTATTTGTTCTATTGAACTCTATATGTGAATTTATGTTTCTTTAGAGCTGCATTTAATTGCTTTTTAGTAGTATCAGAGAATACCGCAGCCTTTTTAATAATTTCACCAGCTTCTTCTCCTATGATTAATGGAAATGGTCCAAGAGCTTTTACAGCTTTAGCCTTAAACTCTGGGTCATTTGTCATTTTAATAGCTGCATCTCTGTATGCTTTTACTATTTCATCGGATGCATCTGCTGGAAGCATCATTGCTTTAGATGCTTGAGACCATGCAGCTCCTATTGCATAGTATGCTTCTAGGTCATCACCCTCAAGTTTTTTACCATTTACCTTCTCATACATTTCAGGAAATGTAGGTGCATTTGGTGCCAAAGGATTTCTAGAAACTGAACCGTCAGCTCCAATAATTCCTAATGTCATTAAATCTACAACTTTTCCTTTTTCTATTTCAGGCTTAACTTTTTTTACATAATTCGCTGCACCATGTGAACTTAGATGAATTTCACCTCTTAGGAATGCTTGATAACCTCCTGAAGATGAAAGACCAGGTATTGGTTTAGCTCCTTTGATACCAAGTTTCTCGTAAATCCATATGTGAAATAAATCTGCAGATGCTGGAGTTTTCAATGCATAGAGAACCAATTTTCTTTCTTTAATTTTTGATAGATCGTGAGGCTCAGCTAAATCTGAACGTGTAAACCAATGAGTATTTTGTGGTAGCAAAACTACTGGTCGGTATTCACTAAGATTATATTTAACAAGTGGATTTCCAGTCGCAACATTAACTATAACTGAAGTTGAGCATCCAAAAATAAAAGTTCCATCTGCTTTTGCATTTTTTTCAAAATAATTTGAACCCTTAATAGCTCCACCTCCTGGTATGTGCATGATTTGGACATCAGGATTTCCAGGTAAAT
This sequence comes from uncultured Pelagibacteraceae bacterium, assembly GCA_902604975.1. GTDB lineage: Bacteria > Pseudomonadota > Alphaproteobacteria > Pelagibacterales > Pelagibacteraceae > Pelagibacter. The sequence goes on from CACLAY010000009.1 coordinate 6,643, forward strand.
ATTTTTTTAAGAAAGGTTGAATAAATCTTGCAAATCTACTCGTACCACCACCTTCTTTAAATGGCACAACCCATGTAACTGTTTTGCCTGCGAAATTCACATCTGCATTTCCAATGGATACAAACGAGAATAACGACATTAATATTAATATTAGAATTTTACGCATAATTTCCCCCCTTGAGAATATTGTTAGAGATAGTATAACGTGTTCATTATGGGTCTTTCAACAAATTATATTTTTTTTATATCCTCAAGAAATAAGAAAATGACGTATTTAGTTAGAAATTTATCTATTTGACTAATATAAAAGCAAAAAACATGTCTAAAACAAAAAATTCGATATCAAAAGTATTTGATTTAAATGCTATAGAACCCAAGCCCAGAACTAAATCACAACTATGGTTGAAAGATGTGGGTTTTGATGAAGGCCCTTGGTACCACGAAAGAATGGGACTTCGTGAATTAGAAGACTTTCTTGAGGTTGCAGGTAACAGGATTGACCATGTTAAAATTGCAACAATGCAAGTTCTAGGACATCCAAAGGAATGGTTAGAACGTAAAAATGATCTTTACAAAAAACACTCGATAGAGCCTTACTTGGATCATGGTTATTTTATAAAAGCTTTTAAAAAGGGAAAAGTAAATGAAGCAATTGATGTTGCGGCTGATTTAGGATTTTCTGCAATGGAATTCATGAATACATTTGGAGACATCCCTGAAAATCAAATTAAAGCTTGGTGCAATCATGCGATTAAAAATGGAATGAATATAATTTATGAACATCATCCAGAAAGTGGATGGGATAAAACAAAAAAAAATACTCCTGCAACATTAAAACAAATTGTTGAAAGCGCTGAACCTTTTTTTGAATATGGAGCATTTTCAATGCTTATTGATCATGAAGAAATTGAACTTCATGACAGTAAGTCAGATGTGCTAACCGGAGTGCTCGATCACTTCGGTAAAAATAAGGTTGCATTTGAAGTTACTTCACCAAAGGAAGCTGAGGTGAGATGGTATTCAGATATACTTAATTATTTTGAACTCTTTGGTACAGATTGCAATTTAACTAATATTATGCCTAGCCAAGTAATGCTGATTGATCCATTAAGGTCTGGAGAGAGACCTGCTGAAATTTTATTTGATAAGTATCCAGAATTAGTTTCAGTTAAAGATAAATAACAATAATTAATTCTTAAAATTTTATTTAACTCTTTGAATTATACTGAGGATGTTTTGATTGAGGTCTGTTTTTATGATTTACAACGATTGATCCATCAACAACTTTAATATCATAACCCCAATTATCCCACCCTTTTAATGATAATGGTTCACCAAGTTTGTCCTCCAGTGTTCGTGGGTAAACATAACACCCTTCACTATCTCCATATTGAGCTCTCGCTTCTTCCATTTTTTTTTTGACTTCCATGTGTAAGTCTAGTGGAACATTTAAATGTTGCCCAAGTAAGTAACTTAAATTCATGTCTTTGCATGCTAAATCCATTGTAAATCCAGCTTCATATTTTTGATTAAAAATGTGAGGCACAACTGTTTCCCACGCAAAAGAATTTCCAGCTGAGACACGTATTGCATCAAAAAAATTCTCTAAATCTAATCCTGCTCTTTTAGCAATCATCATGCATTCAGATGCTGCAACCATATTAGTAAATGCAAGCATATTTGAGACAACTTTTGCAATTGCCCCTGCTCCTATATTTCCGCATAATACAACAACTTCACCAATTGCATCTTGTAAAACTTCCTTCCAATTATTAAAAATTTCCTTATCTCCGCCAGCTAAGCAAACCATATTATTATTTTGTAAAGCATGAACGCCTCCAGTTAGAGTAGCTTCCAACATTGAAACACCATAGGTTTTTGCTTTTTCTGCCAACTTTTGGGTCTGTTTAAAATCAGTTGTAGATGTATCTATCCATATCATTCCTAATGATGCATTTTGTAATAGCCCATCTTCACCATCAACAGCTTGCAAAACATGTTCTGGTTTAGGTAAACAAGTTAAAACTGCCTTACATTTCTGTGCAAGGTCTTTGATGGATTTAGCCTTACTAATATCTTTTGGAACATCATTGAGTTTATTTTTATCAATATCAAAGGCTACAAGGCTATACTTCTTTGATTTGTACAAATTTTTTAAAATTGGTGTACCAGCATTTCCTAAGCCAATCACCCCTATTGTTATGATATCGCTCATGATCTCTCCTTTTGTAGATAAGTTAGTTATTAAATTAACATAACTACTAAAAATAACATCTGAACAAAATTAATCACAACAGATATAAAATGTGAATATTTGAATTTTTTATCCTGTTTATTATCTCTATATTTGTTAATTAATGGCATTAATAAATAATTTGAGACAGCAAATAAAAGAGTGATTATTAGAATAAAGTAAAAATCTATTCCTAATTTACTTAAGAATACAAAGGTTATTAGAACAATTAAACTTAATCCTAAATTTACATTATAGTAAAAAGGAAATATTCTTCTTATAAATTTTCGAGCATTATCTTCATCTAAAGTAGTAAATACTACTGGAGCGATAACAAATGAAAAGAATAACATAATTCCTAAAATCATTGCTGTTAAATAAATACTAATCTGCTCAATCATAATTTAGATTTCTATTGAATTTTCTTCTTTCATTAATATTGGTCTACCATCATGTGCTGTATTAAGAGGTATAATTTTACCTTTATATTTTGCACATAAGGTTGGTGCACTTCTAACTTCTTCACCTAACCGTACTTCTAAATCAACAATCACTAATTTTGCATCTTCTAATTCTTTTAATATTCTCATTCTAGTCCTTTGGTTAATTAATTTAATGACAGGCCTGATTATGCTTTTTAAGTCTCCAATAATTGTAAGGCCAGGGAGTTACAAATCCAACTGCTAACATTATAGGAACTACCCACCAGGTAAGCATTGCACCACCTGTTAATACATAATCTGTGATATTCATAGCAACTTCCATACTAATCATAGAAATAAAGCTCATACCCAATGCAGTCTTAAAAGCTTTTTGAAAAGTAAAACTTTGTTTCATTAAAATAAATGTCTCTAAAATTACACTTGTTATTAAACCATTAACAATAGCTAAAATCATAATACTTAAAACTGGGAATGGAATTTTAGTTAATTGAAAAAATAGTATAGTTCCAAAATCCCCAATGGCACAACCTAATAAGCACCACGCTGTATTCTTGGCACTTCTTCTCCATGTATGTTTACATTTCCAATTAAAATTTAATACTTCTGCGCTCATATTATTTAGGCATATTTTCTTTTACACAAGTTTTGTATTTAAATGTGTCTCGATCTGCGTCAAATAAACATTTTGATACAACTTTTTGAAATTTAACATTTTTTTCACCTAATTCTTTACTTGCTGTACAACTCAATGTTAACAATAATAATGCTAATATTAATAATCCCTTCATAAACACAAATATATATTAATTAATTGAATTATTTATGTATAAAATTGACGTATCTTAAAGAATGTATTTGTCACCAAGATACATTGCAAAAGCAATTGCAGCACCTAATAAAATATATTTCATAAATTAAACTTATACCTAAAATATTCTATGTTTAAAATGTGATATTAGTTCATATTCATAACGAAATTAGAACCTAATTTAAACAAATCAATATTCTAGAAATAGAATCATGAGATTATCATTATTCTTTTTTCTTCATTTAGTTGCTTTTGTGATCCTCTTAATTGTCCATCCACATACTCGTGCAGAAAATGAATGGACAATTGAAAAATATAATAAAAACCTAATCCACCTCACTAAAAAAAATTAATTATATTTGTTGGAATGGAAGCCCTAATTATAATAAGTATTTTTGGAATAATATTTTAGTTATTTTTCTGGAGTTGATAAATTGAGACATAGTGTTTCTTCTTAGGTAACGGAATAATAATTGGCACATTAGTACATCTTGGTACTATTGATTTTTTTCCATGAATAATATTTGCATCATAATTTTCAAAGTTTGTTTCTGGATGTGGATTGCCATCATTAATAATAGGCCATGCATCACAGGCTCTATAACCAAATAAAATTAAGGGTCTTGAACCATTAGTATAATTTAATCCAGAGCCATGAATTGTTCGACAGTGAAAGAAAGCAACTGAACCTGCTTTTCCAGTTAATGAAACTGAGTTTTTAAAATTTATTTTGTTTTTTTTAGTATTAATTTTGCCTACAAAATAATTATCATTGCTGTGATGACTAAATAGTTCTTTTTTATGAGAACCTTTTATAACCTTTAATGGGCCATTTTTTTCATCACAATCTTCAAGATAAATACCGACAGTTATTAAATCGTCATTTGTATGAGGGTAAAATGCAAAGTCTTGATGCCATTCTACTAAACTACCCTTTTTCTTATTAGGTAACTTAAAGTTTAATTTGCCAAGATGAAATCTTACTGTTCCACCAATTAGCTTTTTAACAATATCAATAACCTTTTTATTTCTTGATAAATCATAAAATAATTTATTGTTATTTTGAGGGTTATTTAATCTTAATATTTCTTTATTTTTTGAAGAGTTGCTATTGAATACAAAGTGATAATTATCATAACTTTGTGTTCCACCTTGATCCTTAACTTTTCTTCTGTTGTTCTTTTCTTTAGTTACAATCTTATTTATAAGAGTATTTAGTTTATTGATATCTTTCTTTGAAATAAGCTGATCTTTAATTAAGTAGCCGTTCTTTTTATAGAAGTTACTTTCAGATCTAGTGATGCTCATAATTAAATTTTATAATAAAAATATAATAATCCAATACGAAAATAGACCAGATATTATAGTGGCTATTACATTTCTTGAAAAATAACCAACCAATATAGCAATTATGGCACCGAAGATTTTTGGATCATTCATTTCTATAAAAGTTCCGTAATCATTAATGAATATTCCTGGAAATATTATTGCTGGAAATACTGCTGATGGAACATACGCTAATACTGCTTTAACTTTTTCTCCTAATAAATCCCTATCTACCAAAGCAACCATAGTCATTCTCATGAAATAAGTAATTATCCCTGCAATAATAATTGATAACCAAGTCATTTTTTTAACCTCAAAACTAATGCAGCAACAAATAGTGCAATTATGGGTGAAATAATTATGTAAGATTTAAAAGGTGCATCAAAAAATAATAAAGAACTTAAACCACATGTAATCATAACTATTACGTGATCTAATTTTTTTAAATCTTGAACGACAATTGCTATAAAAGTCAAAGGAACTGCAAATTTTAATCCTAATTCCTCTGGTACAAATGAACCAAGAATTATCCCTGATAATGTTGCTAATTGCCAACAAATCCAAAGAGTTCCCCCAGTTCCTATCAAATGATAATGAAGATATGGTTCAGTTTTATTTTTTTGAAAAAACTTGTTAGACTCTGCAAACCCTTGGTCTACTACTATATAGGATATTAATAACTTCTTAATAAAAGATAATTTTTCCAAATACTCAGATAAAACTGCTCCATATAATAAATGTCTGGAATTAATTACCCCTACTGAAGTAACTGCAATAAATGCAGATGCTCCTCCTGAAAGAAGCTGCAAAAATACAATTTGAGAAGCACCACCAAATATGATGATAGACGTTGCATATACTAATATAGGGCTAAAACCTAGTTCAATACCAATTGCTCCACATACAATTCCAAACGGAATTACAGAAAACATATGAGGCGCAACAGCTAAAATTCCCTTTGTAATTAGTTGTTTTTTTGTAAGCATTTAGATAGAGCAAACTATATTATATTTATTTTAAATAAAATCTTTAAATATCATTTATATGAAAAATATTCTTTTATATAATTCTGGTGGAGGACTTGGTGATTGCATCCAATTATTTGATCTTATCACTAGTTTAAAAACAAAATTTAAAAATACTGAAATTTATTATTTAGGAGCGCATGAAAATCATTTTCAAAATAGTTTAAAAGAATACAATATTTCTATTCCTACTTTAAATATGAATTTGCAATATTTTGGATTTAGATGGAAACATTTATTATTAACTAGCGAAAATCTTAAAAAAACTTCTATAGATAAATTTGATCTGATAATAGATCTTCAGTCTAAAATTAGAAATACCTTAATCCTTAAAAGAATTCCAAGTAATTACTTTTATTCATCCACATTAAATTATTTTTTTTCATCACATAAAAAAAAATATTTAAATACAAAAAATAATTTAAATATAACACTAGATAATATTGGTATGCTAATAAACGAAGAAATTAGTCATGAAGTTTATGATATTAATAATATTGATAAAAAATATTTTGAAGAGGCAAAAAGAATTTTACCTGAAAACAAGTATATTGGCATATCTCTAACTCAAGGTAACATTTATAGAAAAAAATCCTGGTCTATAATTAAATTCATAAATTTATCAAAGTCACTTGAAAAAAAAGGATATAAGACTGTGTTTTTTGTTAAAAAGGAGGAAAAAGATCTAATAAATAAAATTAAATCTGAAAATAACTCAGCTATTTTTCCTGAATTAAATACCAATATGTCTTGTCCAGCATTAGTAACTGCTATGGCAACAAGATTGGATAAAGCAGTTTCAATTGATAACGGTGTGATGCATATGATGGGGCTTGCGAATATTCCTATGATTGTATTATTTGGACCAACAAATTCAGGAAAGTTTGCACCCAAGATTGAAAATATAGATATTTTAGACTCAAAAATTCTTAATAAATCCGATGATATTGAAACAATACGTGAAAAGGATGTATTAAAATTTATTTAATGCTTTTATTAAATAATTAATATTTAAGTTACAATCTTTATAACCTTGTTTTACCACATTAAGATATCTTTCTGTTGGATATCTAAATTCTGTTTTATTAACCATTATATAAGTCATCACTGTTTTATTGTAATAAGTAAAATAAAGTTTTTTATAAAGAATTGGATAATCTTCATAAACATCTAGTTTTTTTTCATCACTTTTTGATATTTCAAATAAAGCACCAGGAACTAAAGAATTTTTGCTCTTTTCTATGTCAGCAGCTCTATATTTACTTCTAAAGTTTAATTTGTAGTCTTTAAGTTCGTATTTTTTTAGAAAAACAGAATCTTTACATCTACGTTTCATTTGAAAAAGATTTAGATTACTTCCGTAAGCAAAATATAGCATTACTCTAATTCAACTATTTTAATATTTTTTGCTTTTACAAATTCAAGTATTAGTGAGTTACACAGGTTTATTTTATCTTGATCTTTTGATCTTAATACAATTGATACACCTAATTTACCTTGTCTAAAAAAAGGATAACTACCAATTTCAACATCTTTGTTATTATCTTGAACGTTGGTTAATGAGCTTGCTATTTCACTTTCATAGGTCATTAAATTTATTGTTTTACTAAGAATTGGATCACCACCTACTAATACATTTCCCAATCCACCTATCATTGCTTTTAATATTGATGGAACGCCTGGAAGAGAAAAAACATTTTCTACATAAAATCCAGGAGCACCACTAGTTGGATTTAAAATAAGATTAGCTGTAACTGGCATCTTTGCCATTTTTTGTCTACCATCATTAAAATTATCTGGTTCGTAATATTTTTCTAAAATAGCAAATGCCTCTTTATGAAATCCATATTCAATATTAAAAGCTTTTGATATTGATTCTGCAGTTATGTCATCGTGAGTAGGACCAATGCCACCTGTAGTAAACACATAGTTGTATTTAACTCTTAACTCATGAACAGTATCTATTATGGTTTTTTCCACATCAGGAATTACTCTCACTTCACCAACAGAAATTCCTAGAGAATTAAGCCAAGTAGCTAAAGTACTTGTATTCAAATCTTTTGTTCTGCCTGATAATACTTCATTGCCGATAATTATAATTGCTGCAGATATTTCTTTTTTATTAGTCATTTCCAAATATAAATAAAATTCTATGAAATTTACCAACACTTTATTAAAAGGCAAATTACAACGGAGATATAAGAGATTTTTCGCAGATATAGAAGTAAATAATAAAACTGTTGTAGCACATTGTCCAAATACGGGCTCTATGATGGGTTTATTAGATCAAGGAAATGAGGCTTGGATTAGTGAACATAATGATCCAAAGCGTAAATTAAAATTTACCCTTGAGATGATAAAAGTAAAAAAAAGAATAATTGGAGTAAATACTCATAGAGCAAATAGAATTGTGGAGCATGCTTTAGAAAATAAATTAATAAAAGAATTTAGTACAATTAAAAATATACGAGCCGAATTTAAGTATTCTGATGATACGAGATTTGACTTTTTGTGTGATAAGAAAATATTAGAAGTAAAGAATACTACGTTAATGAGAGAAGATGATATTGCAGAATTTCCAGATGCTGTTACATCAAGAGGCACAAAACACCTTCAAAAGTTAAAGGAATCAATTAAAAAAGGATATAAGCCTTATGTCTTATTTTTAACTCAAATTCAGGGTATAAATAATTTTAGAATAGCAAAAGATATAGACTCTACTTATTATAAAGAATATTTAGATGCTAAAAAATCTGGTGTAAGCTTTCTTGCTTACAGATGCAGTTTAAATTCTAAAGAAATTAAAATTGAAAAGAAAATAAAAATTATAGATGAATAATTATTCAGAAAAATTTGAAAAAATGAGAATTGCTGGGAAGCTTGCATCTAAAACATTGGACATGTTAACTAGTGAAGTTAAAGAAGGGGTTACAACTGATAAAATTGATCAATTGGGTTATGAGTTTATAAGAGATAATGGTGGACACTCTGCTCCACTTTACTACAGAGGTTTTAAAAAATCTTTATGCACTTCTTTAAACCATGTTGTCTGTCATGGCATTCCCTCTGATAGAGTTTTAAATGAAGGAGATGTAGTTAATATTGATGTAACTGCAATAGTTAATGAGTACTACGGTGATACCAGTAGAATGTTTACCATTGGAGATATTCCAGTAAAAGCTAAAAACTTAATTGAAACAACGTATGAGTCAATGATGAAAGGAATTAAAATTCTAAAACCAGGAATAAAATTAGGAGATATTGGTTATGAAATTCAATCCTTTGTTGAAGAAAGAGGATTTTCAGTAGTAAGAGATTTTTGTGGACATGGCATTAGCAATACTTTTCATGAGCAACCTAATATTCTTCATTATGGTAAGAAAAATACAGGTCATGAACTAACACCCGGTATGACCTTTACAATAGAGCCTATGATAAATGTAGGTAAATTAGATGTAAAAGTTCTTAATGATGGATGGACAGCAGTGACAAAGGATAAGTCTTTATCTGCACAATTTGAGCATACAATAGGAATAACAGAAGACTCTTATGAAATTTTTACAGAATCTGTTAAAGGTTATAAGAGGCCTCCATATAATTAATGATAACAAGATACTCTAGAAAAGAACTTACGTATATCTGGTCAGAATATAATAAATATCAAATCTGGTTAGATGTAGAGATTGCTGCAGCTGAAGGAATGGAAAAATTAGGTACAATTCCAAAAGGTGTTGCAAGTGCTGTTAGAAAAAAAGCTAAAATTAATGTTAAAAGAATCCATAATATCGAAGCTAAAGTAAAACATGATGTTATAGCATTTCTTACATCAGTTACTGAAAAAGTAGGTATTAAAGCAAGATACTTACACCAAGGAATGACCTCATCAGATGTAGTAGATACAAGTTTTAACATTCAGTTAGTTCAATCTGGAAATATTTTAATAAAGGATATTGATCAAATATTAAAAGTTTTAAAATCTAAAGCTAAAAAATATAAATTCACACCATGTATGGGTAGAAGTCATGGTATTCATGCAGAACCAATTACTTTTGGACTTAAATTAGCTTCATATTATGAAGAATTTAAGAGAAATAAAAAAAGATTAATTAGTGCAATAAATGAAATATCAACTTGTGCAATATCTGGTGCTGTTGGAACATTTGCCAATATTAATCCTAATGTGGAAAAACATGTTGCTAAAAAACTGGGATTAAAAGTTGAGCCAATATCTACACAAGTTATCCCAAGAGATAGACATGCTTATTATTTTTCAGTTTTAGGAATTATAGCAGGATCAATTGAAAGAGTTTCAATTGAAATTAGACATTTACAAAGAACTGAAGTTTATGAATTGCAGGAATTTTTTTCAAAAAAACAAAAAGGCTCTAGTGCAATGCCACATAAAAAAAATCCAATATTGTCTGAAAATTTAACAGGATTAGCAAGAATGGTTAGAAGTCATACTATTCCAGCACTAGAAAATATTGCCCTTTGGCATGAGAGGGATATTTCACATTCAAGCGTTGAGAGAAATATTGGTCCAGATGCTAATATAACTTTAGATTTTGCATTAATAAGGTTAGCAAACTTATTAGATAAGATGATCGTCTATCCAAAAAAAATGCTTAATAACCTTAATATTACAAAAGGTACAATTTTCTCCCAAGAGTTGATGTTAGAACTGACAAAATCAGGTTTGACTAGAGAAAATTCTTATAGAATAGTTCAAGCACATGCCAAAAAATGCATAGCAGATAATCTTAATCTTTTTGATGTTGTGATGAGTGACAAAAACATTACATCTAGAATATCAAGCAAGAAAATGAAAAAAATATTTGATTATTCATCACACTTTAAGAATGTTAATTTAATTTTTAATAGGGTCTTCAAATAATGAAAAAAGGTAAAAAGTTATACGAAGGTAAAGCTAAAATAATCTATGCTAGCAATGATAAAAATTTAGTAATTCAACATTTCAAAGATGATGCAACCGCTTTTAATAATCAAAAAAAAGATGTCATTGAAGGAAAAGGAATTTTAAACAACAGGATTTCAGAACATATTCTTACTCAATTAAGCAATGTTGGTATTAAAAATCATTTAGTAAAAAGACTTAATATGAGGGAACAACTTGTTAAGTTAGTGGAAATTATTCCAATTGAATTTGTTGTTAGAAATATTGCAACAGGTTCTTTGACAAAAAGATTGGGAATAGAGGATGGGACAGTGCTTGATTATCCACTAGTTGAATATTGCTTAAAAAATGATGATCTTGGAGATCCTCTTGTAAGCAGAGAACATATTTTAGCATTTAAATGGATGGATGTTTTCGAATTAGATTTTATTTATGAAGAAGTAAGAAGAATAAATGACTTTCTACAAGGCATGTTTAGAGGTGTTGGAATTAAATTAGTAGATTTTAAAGTCGAATTTGGAAGATTTGAAGCTGATGGTAAAAGAGAAATTATGTTAGCTGATGAAATTAGTCCTGATACGTGCAGACTTTGGGACATGAGAACAGATAAAAAACTAGATAAAGACAGATTTAGAAATAACCTTGGAAACTTAGTTGAAGCATACCAAGAGGTGGCGATTAGGCTTAATATATTACATGAACAATCAAATATAAGACCATTAACTTATCCTAAACCTAAAGCAGTAAAAATTAAGAAAAAATGAAAGTAAAAGTAATAGTCACTTTAAAAAATGGAGTGCTAGATCCACAAGGTAAAGCAATTCAGCAAACTCTAAATGGAATGACTTTTGATAATGTTTCAGAGGTTAGACAAGGTAAATATTTTGATATTGAGATAAATGAGAGTGATGAAAATAAAGCTAAATCACAAGTAGAGGAAATGTGTAAAAAGCTTTTAGCAAACCTAGTTATTGAGGATTATAAAATCTTGTAACTACTTAATGAAATCATCTGTAATTATATTCCCTGGTTCAAATTGTGATAGAGACATGGATGTGGCTTTGAAAAAATTTGGTTTTGAAAATCAAATGGTTTGGCATAATGATGCAGAAATACCTAAAAGTGATTTAATAGTACTACCTGGAGGATTTTCTTACGGAGATTACCTTCGATGTGGAAGTATTGCTGGAAAATCAAGAATAATAAAATCTGTAATTGATTTTGCTAACTCAGGAGGATTAGTTCTTGGAATTTGTAATGGTTTTCAAATACTCACTGAGACAGGTTTGTTACCAGGAATACTTCAACAAAATAAATACTTAAACTTTATTTGCAAAAATGTTTTCGTAAAAATTAAAAATAAAGAAAACAAATATTTTAAAAAAATTAAAAAAGAAGTTTTAGAACTCCATATTGCTCACAACGAAGGAAATTATTTTTGCTCAGAAGATGAGTTAAAATCAATTGAAGATAATGATCAAATTGCTGTTACTTATTGTGACCATAAAGGAAATGATGATGAAAAAAATAATCCAAACGGTGCCTTAAAAAATATAGCTGGAATATTTAATAAAGATAAAAATATTTTAGGTATGATGCCTCATCCAGAGAGAATGATTGATCCATTTCTTTCAGGTGAAGATGGATCATTATTTTTTGAGAATTTAATTGAAAGCTTATAATGGTTGATGTTAACGAAAAAATAGCAATTGAGCATGGATTAAAAAGTGATGAATATAAGGAAATCTGTGATCTTTTAAAAAGAACACCAAATATTACTGAATTAGGTATTTTTTCAGCAATGTGGAATGAGCATTGCTCTTACAAATCATCCAGAAGACATTTAAAAAAATTATACACCAAAGGTGAACAGGTAATTCAGGGCCCAGGAGAAAATGCTGGAGTTGTAGATATTGAAGATGATGATGCAATTGTATTTAAAATAGAAAGTCATAACCATCCTTCATTTATTGAGCCCTATCAAGGGGCAGCTACAGGTGTTGGTGGGATTATGAGAGATGTATTCACAATGGGTGCCAGGCCCATTGCCAATTTAAACTCTATTCATTTTGGATCACCAGACAATGAAAAAACAAGAAATCTATTAAGAGGAGTTGTTAAAGGGATTGGTGGATATGGTAACTGCATTGGTGTTCCTACAATAGCTGGTCAAACTTGCTTTGATGAATCTTATAATGGAAATATTTTAGTAAATGCAATGACATTAGGTTTAGTTAATAAAAATAAAATATTTTATTCAAAAGCTGCTGGAATTAACAAACCAGTAATCTATGTTGGCTCAAAAACAGGAAGAGATGGGATACATGGAGCAAGTATGGCATCTGCTATTTTTGATGACAAAATAGAAGAAAAAAAACCCACTGTTCAAGTTGGTGATCCATTCACAGAAAAACTTCTTCTTGAGGCTTGTCTTGAACTAATGGCTGGTAAATCAATAATATCAATTCAGGATATGGGTGCTGCAGGTTTGACATCATCTAGTATTGAAATGGCATCTAAAGGTGATTTAGGTATTGAAATAGATTTAACAAAAGTTCCTTGTAGAGAGGAAAATATGACACCTTATGAGATAATGCTATCAGAAAGCCAAGAGAGGATGCTTATAGTTTTAGAGGAAGGAAAAGAAAATGAGGCAAAAAAAATATTTGATAAGTGGAACTTAGACTTTGCAGTAATTGGAAAAACAACAAATAGTAAAAATATTGAATTGTTTTTCAAGAATAAAAAAGTTGCTGAAATACCAATTGATTTTTTAGCGGAGAATGCACCTATGTACGATCGAAAATGGATAAAAACAAAACTTCCAAAAGAAAATAAATTTTCAAAAGATCGATTTAAATCTTTAAAACTTAGTGATTGTTTAAAGAAAGTGTTAATTGATCCGAATATTGCAGATAAAGAATGGATCTGGGACCAGTATGATCATACAGTTATGGGCGACACTATACAAAAACCTGGAGGAAATGCTGGCGTTGTTAGAGTTCATGGCACAAATAAAGCTGTTGCTGCATCTGTAGACTCATCAGCAACTTATTGTTATGCACACCCATTAACTGGAGGCAAACAAGTAGTTTGTGAAAGCTGGAGAAATATGATTTCTGTAGGTGCAAAACCAATAGCAATTACAAATTGCCTTAATTTTGGTAATCCAGAAAAGGAAAAAAATATGGGTGAATTTGTTGAATGTGTTGAAGGTATTGCTGAGGCATCTAAATATTTAAATTACCCAGTAGTTTCAGGAAATGTCTCTTTTTATAATGAAACAAAAGATAAAGGAATTAAGCCCACACCCTCAATTGGAGGTATAGGATTATTATCTAACTACAAAAAGATGATGACAATGGAATTAAAAGATGAAGGTAATTATCTTTTTGTAATTGGTAAAACCGAAGGACATTTAGATCAATCAATATTTGCAAGAAATATATTGACTGAATTTAATGGTCCTCCACCAGAAGTTAACTTATTCAACGAAAAACAAAATGGAAACAGTATTTTGAATTTGAAAAATAAAAATTTAATAGAAACCTGTCATGACGTGTCTTTAGGAGGAATTTTAACTGCTATATCTAAAATGGGTATAAAGAGTGGTAAAGGTGTAAAATTATTTCCTTTAGAGGGCTTAGTAAATAAATTTGAGTATTTTTTTGGTGAGGATCAAGGAAGATATATAATTGAAATTAAACCTGAAAATTTAGAAAATGTTGAAAATATGCTTAAAAAAGAATCCATTCATTTTGATAAATTAGGTTTAGTGGAAGGTGATAAAATTACATATGAAAATGATCTAAAATTATCAATTGATGATATCAAAGAAGGCTATAAAAAATGGCTAAAGGAATATATGGTTAACTAATGGCAATGGATTTAAAAGAAATTGAAAGCTTAATAAAAGAGGCATTACCAGATGCTAAGATAGAAATTCAGGATCTAGCAGGAGATGGTAATCATTACTCAGCTACAGTAATTTCGTCGCAATTTGCAGGAAAGAGTAAAATTCAACAACACAAAATGGTATATAATTCACTTAAAGGAAAAATGGGCAACGAATTACATGCACTAGCAGTTAAAACAAAGGAGAACTAAATGGATAATCAAACAAATGAATTAATTAACAATGAAATTAAAAGTAACGAAGTTTGCTTGTTCATGAAAGGAACACCAGACGCCCCTCAGTGTGGATTTTCTATGGCTGTTACAAATATATTAAAAATGCTTGAAGTGAATTTTAAAGGTGTAAATGTTTTAGCTGATCAAAATCTTAGAGAAGGAATTAAAGTTTATAGTGATTGGCCTACAATCCCGCAGCTATATGTAAAAAATGAATTCATTGGCGGATGTGATATTGTTAAAGAAATGTACGAAAGTGGTGAATTAGTAAAACTTCTTGAAGACAATGGAATAGAATTTAAAAAGAAAAGCTAAGGTTACTTTAAATCTTAAAGATTAATTATCTAGAATAATACTCAATTACAAGGTTTGGTTCCATCACAACAGGGTAAGGAACTTCCTCAAATTTTGGAATTCTTACAAATTTAACTTTTTTATTTTTTTCATCTAGTTGTAAATACTCAGGAACTTCTCTTTCTTTGTTTGCTAGAGCTATATCTATCAAAGCTAATTGTTTAGATTTGTCTCTTATTTCAATACTATCTTCTTCTTTTACTTGGTAACTGGATATGTTAACTTTTTTACCATTAACTCTAACGTGCCCATGGTTTATTAATTGTCTAGACGAAAAAATAGTATTTGATAATTTTGATCTATAAATTACTGCATCTAACCTTCTCTCAAGTAATCCAATTAAATTTTCTGCAGTATCACCTTTTTTCATAATGGCTCTCTTATACATATTACGAAATTGCCTTTCGTTCATGTTACCATAGTAACATTTAAGTTTTTGTTTAGCTTGAAGTTGAATTCCGTAATCTGATGGTTTAGATGATTTTGTCTGTCCGTGCTGACCTGGGGGATAAGCTCTAGTATTAAAAGGACTTTTAGGTCTACCCCATAAATTAACTTTAAGTCTTCTATCTACTTTATGTTTTGAGTTTAATCGTTTTGTCATATTGTGGTAATGGGGTTTATAGACATCATAATATTTTTGTCAATCAAGGTTTTTTAGCTAGACCGGCAAATACACTTGATAAAATGCGTATTTCTTTTTTTGAGAGTTCCATTTTATAAAAAATACTCCTTAAATTTTCTATCATTATTGGTTTTTTAGCTTTTTGTTTAAAAAAATTCTGATTTTCTAAAGTGGACAGACAGAAATTAAGCATAATAGATATTTCTTTCTTAGTAGCTGTTTGTATTTTTTTTGACTTTTGAAAATTAACTTTACTTATTGATATTAAGTTTGAAACTGCTTGAGCTACAATTACTAAGCTATGTGATAAATTTAGCGATCTAAATTTATTATTACTTGGAATTTGTAATGTATAATCAGCATAACTTACTTCATTATTTGTTAATCCAGAAGCTTCTGAACCAAACAAAAAACTAACTCTCTTTGTAAGGTTTATTTTTTTTAAGTCATCTAATGAAATATGTTTAATATTTTTATTTCTAAACCTTGCTGAAGTTGCAATTAAAATATCAGTTTTGGCTAATGATTTTTCTAAATTTAAATAAACTTTAGTTTTTTTTATTATATCTTTTGCTCCAACAGAAGTTGCTATAATTTTGTCATTTGGGAATATTGGTTTTGGATCTATTACTGATAAATTCTTGAAACCAAAATTTTTTATAGCCCTTGCACATAGCCCTATGTTTTCAGATAGCTGAGGCTTGTGAAGAATAAATGAAATATTATTGAAATTCATTAAGCACTTGCTGGTGCATTGTCTTTAAATAACTTATAATCAAGACTATCTATTAATGCTTTAAATGAAGCATCAATAATATTTGGTGATACACCTATTGTAAACCAATTCTTACCTTGAGAATCTGTACTTTCAATTGAAACTCTAGTTACGGCTTCTGTTCCTGTATTTAATATTCTTACTTTATAATCAACTAATCTTAAATCTTTAAGATAATCAGAATATTTAGAAATCTTTTTTATGTTGTTTCTAATTGCATTATCAAGAGCATTTACTGGGCCATTACCCTCACCTTCACAAACAATTGTTTCCCCATCAACTTCTAATTCAGCTTTAGCTGATGAAACAATTTCTCCAGATGAATTTTTCTTAACAGACACATCGTAAGCTTTAATGATTAGATACCTTGGAATTTCTCCTACTATTCTTCTAGCTAATAATTCAAACGAAGCATCTGCGCCATCATAACTATAACCAATAAATTCTCTTCCTTTAACCTCTTCTAAGAGTTGTTTTATTTTTGGATCATTTTTTTCTATGCCAATTCCTATAGTTTCTAATCTAGACAAAATATTTGATTGCCCAGCTTGATCTGAAACAACAATATTTCTTGTATTTCCAACTTCTTTTGGATCAATGTGTTCATAAGTTTTTGGATCCTTTTGTACAGCCGAAACATGCATTCCGCCTTTATGCGAAAATGCTGCAGCGCCAACATAAGGTAAATGTTTATTTGGTTTTCTGTTTAAAATTTCATCTAAAAGTCTTGAGCATTGTGTAAGATGTTTAATATTCTCATCATTTATATTTATTTCATAATTATTAGAAAATTCGTGTTTTAAATATAAAGATGGAATTAGTGACATTAAATTAGCATTGCCACATCTTTCTCCTAAACCATTAATAGTTCCCTGCACTTGTCTAACACCAGCTTGAATTGCAACTAATGAATTAGCAACGGCATTTTCTGTATCATTGTGTGCATGAATACCTAAATTTTTACCTGGAATGTGTTTTGACACATCTGCAACTATTTTAGATATTTCATGAGGCAATGTTCCACCATTAGTATCGCAAAGAACAATCCACCTCGCTCCTTGGTCAAATGCAGATTTAATACAACTTAAAGCATATTCTTTATTAGATTTATAACCATCAAAAAAATGTTCAGCATCAAACATAAATTCTTTTCCAGAATTAATAATGTGTTTTGCACTTTCACTAATATTTTTTAGA
Organism: uncultured Pelagibacteraceae bacterium; assembly: GCA_902604975.1. Taxonomy (GTDB): domain Bacteria; phylum Pseudomonadota; class Alphaproteobacteria; order Pelagibacterales; family Pelagibacteraceae; genus Pelagibacter. The sequence continues at coordinate 24,475 of CACLAY010000009.1, forward strand.
TTTTGTTCTTTTGATATACCCAAAGCAACATCAACATGAAAATCCCAAGATTTTCCAAACAAACAAATTGAATTTGCTTTAGAATTTATTAATGATGAAATCATTGGATCATTTTCAGCACTATGATCAGACTTCTTAGTCATCCCAAAAGCAGTTAATATTGAATTTTTAAAAGAATGTTTTTTATTAAAAAATTCTGTATCTGTTGGATTTGCTCCTGGCCAACCACCTTCTATATAGTCTACTCCTAGATTATCTAATGCTACTGAGATTTTTTCTTTATCATCTAAAGAGAAATCAACTCCTTGAGTCTGTGCACCGTCACGTAAAGTAGTATCAAAAATATATATTTTATCTGTCATTATTTAAATTTCCACGAGGTTTTACCATCTTTATCTTCTATTTGAACTCCTTTTTCCAAAAGCTCATTACGGATTTTATCTGCTAATTCGTAATTTTTGTCATCTCTAGCCTTATGTCTTTCTTTAATTTTTGATATAATTAATTCTTTGCTTAAAGTGGATTTATTTTTTTTAAAATTATTCCATTCTTCTTTAGTTTCAGTTAACAGTCCTGCAAAATTACATGCTGATACAAATACTTTTTTATCTTCTAAATTCCCTGATTGTGATTTTTCATATAGCTTATGAAGGTTAGCTATATACTTTGGTGTATTTAAATCATCGTATAAAGGATAAAGATCATCATCAGAGATTAGTTTGGGTTTATCTAATTTAATATAGCCGTTGTACCATTTATCAATTGTTTTCTGACTTTCTTCTAAAAGTTTATCATTCCAATCTAATGGCTGTCTATAATGTGCACTCATAAGAGCTAATCTTAAAACCTGACCATTAACATTTTTTTTAAAATCTCTTATTTTTAAAATATTACCTTGTGACTTAGACATTTTTTCATTTGATTGCGTAATAAATCCATTGTGAACCCAATAATTAGAGAAAGTCTTAGTTCCGTTGGCACAACATGATTGTGCGATTTCATTATCATGGTGTGGAAATAATAAATCTCTACCGCCTCCATGAATATCAAATTTATCACCAAGATATTTTTTTGACATTGCTGAACATTCTAAATGCCAGCCCGGTCTACCCTTTCCCCAAGGAGATGCCCAACATGGCTCATCTTCGTTTGAGGGTTTCCATAATACAAAATCTTCAGCATTTTTCTTGTTACTTGATACCTCTATTCTAGATCCAGATATTAAATCATCTATTTTTTTATTAGATAATTTTCCATAATCTTTAAATTTATTAACTTCAAAATAGACATGATTCTCACTTTCATATGCAAAATCTTTTTCAATTAAAATTCTGATCATCTCTATCATCTCTTTAATGTTTTCTGTTGCTTTGGGTTGAAAACTAGGTTTTTCACAAATAAGATAATTACAATCTTCTTGAAAATTATTGTCAATTTTAGTGGTTAGATCTTTGATTGAGATTTTTTTCTCTTTTGCGGATTGTATTATTTTATCATCAATATCTGTAATATTCCTTACATATGTAACTTTGTCATTACCATATTTGCACTTTAGTACTTTAAAAAGTAAATCGAATACAACTAATGGTCTTGCATTACCTATATGTGGATCATCATAGACTGTTGGGCCACAAACATACATTTTGATATTATTTACATCAATTGGTTGGAATTTTTCTTTTTTTCCACCATAGCTATTTGTTAAAAAAATATCTTTATTCATTTTTCTAGGAATATACTTAAATTATAGATTTGTGAATCTATTTGATTAGTTAGGAATCTTGCAAACTGGAATAGGAACCATTTTATGCAAGTTTGCGTTTCTTATTTGGATATATTTTTCTCTATTTTTTGAATTTTCATTTTCCATTGCTTCTTCAAGTTCTTTATAACTTAAACCCAATTGGCCTTCATCAGTTCTACCGTCATCCCACAAACCATCAGTTGGGGGAGCATCTATAATCTCTTGTAAAATTTTTAACTCTTTACCTAACTGCCAAACTTCTGTTTTATTACAATCAGCTATTGGTGATATATCAACTCCACCATCACCGTACTTTGTGTAAAAACCTACACCAAAGTCTTCAACTTTATTTCCAGTACCAACCACTATTCCATTGTTTGCTGCAGCAACCTGATAAAGAGTAGTCATTCTTAATCTCGCTCTAGAGTTTGCCATTCCATGCAAACTATTAAAATCTTTTAATGTATTTTCGAATGTAGAAAAAAGGCTATCAAGTTCTACTGTAATACCCTCAACATTTTTAAAATTTTGTTTTAACCACTCTTGATGCTTTAAACTTAAATCATGTTGTGCACTTTTTTGTTTTATAGGCATAGATAAAACAATAGTTTTAAGTCCTGTCATCGCACTTAACGTGCTTGAAACAGAAGAATCTATTCCACCTGATATTCCAATTACTAAAGACTCGGCTTTTTTTGGCATTGAATTAACGTAATTCAATATCCAGTCTTTGATGAATGTTACTTTTTGGTTTGGGTACATAGTTAAAATATAATAATTAATTTAAAAAATTAAATGATTAAGATGCCGCTCTAATACCGTTTTTAGCATACAAGGTATTCTTTTTAATCTCGTCTGATATTAAAAAAGCCAACTCAAGGGCTTGATTAGCATTAAGTCTTGGGTCACATTGAGTATGATATCTACTTGATAAATCAGTGTCTGATATTTTTTGGGCTCCACCAGTACATTCTGTCACATTTTGGCCAGTCATCTCAATATGAAGACCTCCAGCATAAGAACCTTCGCTTTGATGCACACCAAATACATTTTTAACCTCATTTAAAACATTATTAAAAGGTCTTGTTTTAAATCCAGTTGTTGATTTAATCGTATTTCCATGCATTGGATCACATGACCAGATCACATTTAAACCTTCTTTTTTAATTCCTCTAATTAGTTTTGGTAAATATTTTTCTACCTTATCATGACCGAATCTAGAAATTAAAGTAATTTTCCCTTTTTCATTTTTAGGATTAATTAATTCACAAATTTTAGCTATTTCCTCAGGTTTAGAGGTTGGTCCACATTTAATTCCAATTGGATTTTCAATTCCTTTACAAAATTCAACATGTCCTCCATCAATTTGTCTTGTTCTATCACCAATCCAAACGAAATGTGCTGAGGTATCATGATATTCGCCAGTTGTAGAGTCTACTCTAGTCATAGCCTCTTCAAATGGTAAATGTAGCGCTTCATGAGAAGTCCAGAAATTAACAGTGTATAGTCTTCTATTAAAGTCAGATGTAATTCCACACGCCTCCATAAAAGCTAAAGCATCAGCAATTTTATCCTCTAATTCTTTGAACTTTTTGGCTTGCGCAGCAGATTTAATATATCCTAAATTCCACATGTGAACGTTTTTTAAGTCGGCAAAACCCCCATTAGAAAATGCTCTCAGTAAATTTAAAGTTGAAGCAGATTGTGAGTAAGCTCTAAATAATCTTTTTGGATCATAAGCTCTTCCTTTTTCAGTAAATTCTATAGAATTAATATTATCTCCCAGATAACTTGGAAGTTCTATATCTCCTATCTTTTCTGTTGGTGCACTTCTTGGCTTAGAAAATTGTCCAGCAATTCTTCCAAGTTTAACAACAGGTAAAGACGCCGAATATGTGAGTACCAGAGACATCTGTAACATTAATTTAAAATAGTCTCTTATATTATCTGGATGAAACTCTGCAAAGCTCTCGGCACAATCTCCACCTTGTAACAAAAATGCTTTACCATCTACAACGCTAGCTAACTGATCTTTAAGATGTCTTGTCTCACCTGCAAAGACTAAGGGAGGAAAGTTTTTTAATTTACTCAAAACTATGTTTAATTCATCCTGATCTTTGTATTCAGGAATGTGTTTAACAGGGAAGTTTCTCCAACTATTTACTTTCCATTTTTTCATATTCAACCTACAAGTGTTCTAGCAGAGTTTATATATTATTCAACAGTGACAGATTTTGCTAAATTTCTAGGTTTATCTATATCATATCCTTTTTCCAAAGCTGAATAAAAGGCTAGTTTTTGAAGAGGGATAGTCATTAAAAAAGGTATTAATTCATCATCAAGCTGATCCACTTCAATCTTTTCCCAAATATTTTCTGAGATTACTTCATCTTTATTATTGTTAGTTATTAATAAAACTTTAGCACCTCTAGCAATTACCTCTTGCATATTTGAAATTGTTTTTTTGTAATGTTCATCTCTTGGAGCTAAAACCACAACAGGCATTCCTTCTTCAATAAGAGCTAGTGGGCCATGCTTCATTTCACCAGCTGGGTAACCTTCAGCATGAACATATGCTAATTCTTTAAGTTTTAATGCTCCCTCTAAAGCAATAGGAAAAGAATAACCTCTTCCTAAAAACATTGAACCTTTTGCATCAGCAAAAGTTTTGCCAACATTTAAAATTTTTTGATCTAGTTTTAACGTTTTTTTTGCAGCATCAGATAATGTTAGTAAATTATCTATCTTTGATTGATATTCTTTTCGGGAAATACATTTTTGATCAAAAGAAATTTTAGTCGATAAAATATACAACACTAACATCTGACCAATAAATGCCTTAGTTGAAGCAACGCCAACTTCTTGTCCGCAATAGATTGGTAACACTAAATCAGAATCTCTTGCAATTGAGCTTTCTATAACATTCACAACTGCACAAGTTTTCATTTTGTTTCTTTTACATAAATCTAAAGCTGCGTGAGTATCAGCTGTTTCTCCAGACTGTGAAACAACAATATAAAGGCAGTTTTTTTTAAATTTAACTTTTCGATATCTAAATTCAGAGGCTATATCAACACTAACATCTAAATTGGTATTTTGTTCCATCCAGTATTTCGCCATCAAACATGAGTGGAAAGCTGTTCCACAACCTATTAACATTACCGAGTCAATTGAACTTATTTTCCATGGGAAATTATAAATATTGATTTGCTTGTTATGCTTATCAATGTACTCATTTATACAAGCAGTAATTGTTGATGGTTGTTCGTCAATTTCTTTCTCCATAAAATATTTGTAATCACCTTTATCATAGTCAATTTCATCTTTTGATAAATTCATCACTTTTTTATTTATTTTAGTACCCTCCGTATCAAAAAATTCAATTTGATCTTTTTTAACAATACAAAATTCTCCATCATCTAAATAAGAAATTTTATTAGTCATAGATTTAAGCGCATATGAGTCTGAACCAATATAATTTTCATTTGGACCATAACCTACGGCTAATGGAGATCCTCTTTTCGCACCTACCATGAGATTACTTTGAGCTTTAAATATTATTCCAAGCGCAAAACTACCATGAAGTTTTTTGAGAACTTTTATTATTGTATCTTTTATTGAATTCTTTTTTAAATATTCAGTAACTAAATGAGCTATTACTTCAGTGTCTGTTTGTGATTTAAATTCATAACCTTTTTTTTCTAAAAATTTTTTTAATATCGTTGAATTTTCAATAATTCCATTATGTACTACCGATACATGTTCAGATGAATGTGGATGAGCATTAATTTTACTTGGTTTGCCATGCGTTGCCCACCTCACATGTCCAATACCAATGTCACCTTTTAAATTAAATTTAGTAATATCTTTTTCTAATACTTCAACCCTGCCCTCGCATTTGACTTCATTAATATTTCCATCAACTAATGTAGCTATCCCGGCAGAATCGTAGCCACGATATTCAAGTTTCTTTAATGAGTTTAATATTCTTCCAGTAACCTCTTTAGAACTAATTATTCCAACTATTCCACACATTTATTTTTTTCTTTTATAATTTTTAATTTCAATCTGCTCAGCTCTGGTTAAGGCTAGTGCTTTTTTAGAAACTTTTTTAGTTATAACTGACCCAGCACCAATTACACTTTTTTTTTCCAGCTTGATAGGAGCAACTAAAGATGAATTAGACCCAATAAAAGCATCATCGTTGATTATTGTCTTACTTTTTTTAATTCCGTCATAATTACATGTTATTGTTCCTGCTCCAATATTTACTCTTTTTCCTATTTTAGAGTCTCCAATATATGATAAATGATTTAATTTTGAATTGTTTCCTATTACACTTTTTTTTACTTCAACAAAATTTCCAATCTTTGTTCCCGATTTAAGAATTGTTCCTGGTCTTAACCTTGCATAGGGTCCAATACTAATGTTGTTTTCAATTTTTACACCCTCTAAATGAGAGAAAGATAATATTTTTACATTATTTCCTATTGATACCTTGTCAGCAATAACAACGTATGGCTCTATAGTTACATTTTTGCCTATTTTTGTATTTTTAGAAAAAAAAACAGTTTCGGGTGCAATCATTTTTACACCTTTTTTTAAAAATTTGTTTCTAAGCTTAGATTGAATATTTTTTAAATAAATTTGTTTCATTGATATTTTTATATATTTGAGTATTAGTTAAATTAATTCACAATTTATTTCTTAATAATACTTTTAAATGACTCAAAAATTTACTGTTGTATTTGATCTAGATGGAACCCTAGTTGATACTGCCCCAGATTTAATGCTTGCACATAATCACGTAATGAAGAAGTTTGGTTATCCAAGTAAATCATTAGATGAATTAAAGAGTGCTGTTGGCCATGGTGCAGGTGCCATGATTGGAAGATCAATTTGGAGCCAAGCTAAAAAAGAATTAAGTTCTATTAATGAAAAAATTAAAAATGAAATGACAGATGAATTTATTTCGTATTATAGCAAAAATATTTTAAATGAGAGTACTTTGGTTAGTGGTGTAAAAGATTTTTTAAAGTGGTGTAAAAAAAAAAATATATCTATGGCTGTATGTACAAATAAAACTGAACATCTGGCCGTTGATCTTTTAAAAAAAATTGAAATTTATGATTATTTTGAATATGTGGCAGGCTATAATACATTTGAGTATTGTAAGCCTGATCCAAGACATATAACGACAATTATAGAAATTCTTGACGGTGATATAAATAGATCAATTATGATTGGGGACAGTGAGTCAGATGCTAATGCTGCTAAAGCAGCTGAAATTCCAATGATTCTGTTAGAGGATGGATATACAGAAAAAAAAATTGATGAAATTTATCATAATCACTTAATAAAAGACTTTGTAGATATTGATAAAATTATCTCTAAATATCTTTAATATTGATTAATTTATTTTAACTATTAAAACAAAATTATAAGTAAGGAGTTATTTTGTTGTTAAACACGGTTAGAGTATATCCATCAAAAATCAATCTTCCAAAGAAGAAACAGCTCGCATGGAAAATTGCAGAAATTGCCTCTGATAAGGCAAAATTAAATAATGATGCAATTGAAATGTCAATTAATAGAATTATCGATAATGCATCTGTTGCTATCGCCTCATTAAACAGAAAACCAGTGATATCGGCTAGAGAAATGGCCAAAGGCCATTTAAGAAAATCAGGCTCAACCATATTTGGTATTAATTCTGGAATGAAATTTGATGCTGAATGGGCAGCGTGGGCAAATGGGACTGCTGTTAGAGAATTAGATTTTCACGATACTTTTTTGGCAGCTGATTATAGCCATCCGGGTGATAATATTCCTCCTATATTAGCTGTTGGTGAAAAGCTAAAAAAAAGTGGAGCAGACTTTCTAAGAGGAATTATTACAGCTTATGAAGTTCAAGTTAATTTAGTTAAAGGAATCTGTCTTCACAAACATAAAATTGACCATATTGCTCATTTAGGACCAAGTGTGGCTGCAGGCATAGGTTCAATGTTAAAATTAAATACAGAAACTATATATCAAGCTGTTCAACAGGCCCTTCATGTAACTATTTCTACTAGACAATCTAGAAAAGGTGAAATTTCAAGCTGGAAAGCTTATGCACCGGCACATGCAGGTAAATTAGCAATTGAAGCAGTTGATAGAGCTATGAGAGGTGAAGGAGCTCCTAGTCCTATTTATGAGGGAGAAGACAGTGTAATTGCAAGAATATTAGATGGAAAAAGTGCAAGATATAATGTGCCATTACCAAAAAAAAATGAGCCAAAAAAAGCTATCCTAGAAACGTACACAAAAGAATATTCAGCAGAATATCAAGCCCAGGCATTAATAGATATAGGTAAAAAATTAAATAAAAGAATTTCAGATTTAAAAAATATAAAAAAAATAGATATCTATACCAGCCACCATACACATTACGTCATAGGAACTGGTGCAAATGATCCGCAAAAGATGGACCCTAATGCATCTAGAGAAACTTTAGACCATTCGATAATGTATATATTTGCAGTCGCCTTAGAAGATGCGGACTGGCATCATGTAAGATCATATACAAAATCAAGAGCCAATAGAAAAAGTACTATAAAAATATGGAAATCTATAACAACACATGAAGATAAAAAATGGACTAAAAAATATCATCATCCAGATCCAAAAAAGAAATCATTTGGAGCAAAAGTTGTCGTTACTTTAAATAATGGAAAAAAAATATCTGAAGAATTAGAGAGAGCTGATGCACATCCATACGGAG
>CACLAY010000010.1 GCA_902604975.1 uncultured Pelagibacteraceae bacterium
AAATATATCGTTAATTATTTTATTGGCTCTAATAATAAATCTCAGCTCATTAGACACAATTTATTTATTCAATGATTCATATTTAATAGACAATTTGTCTAATTATATGAAGATTATACTTGTTGGATCTGGAATTTTTGTAATGCTAACTGGATCCAAATATATCCAAGTTATCAATTTAAATAAAATTGAATACCCAATCCTCATTCTAAGCAGTATTTTAGGAATGATGATAATGATAAGCTCAAATGATTTAATTGTTTTTTATATGGGTCTCGAACTACAATCATTAGCTTTGTATGTTCTTGCATCTTTTAATAGAGATAATTTACTTTCCACAGAGTCTGGACTAAAATATTTTGTTCTTAGCGCATTATCATCTGGTTTGTTATTGTATGGGTGTTCATTAATGTATGGATTTTCTGAAAGTACAAATTTTGATCAAATACTTATAAACTCTACTGAATTTAATTATGGTACCACTTTTGGGATAGTCTTTATTTTAGTTGGTCTTGCATTTAAAATATCAGCTGTACCTTTTCATATGTGGGCACCAGATGTTTATCAAGGCTCTCCAACATCTGTAACATTATTCTTTGCCATACTTCCTAAAATAGCTGCACTTTCTGTATTTATTAAATTTTTGTATACACCGTTTGCTAATATGAATGATCAGTGGCAAACTATTATTGTATTTATTTCAATAGCTTCAATGATATTTGGTGCTGTGGCAGCGATAGGTCAAAAAAACTTAAAAAGATTAATTGCTTATAGTTCAATTAGTCATATGGGCTATGCGTTGGCAGGATTAGCAACAGTTAGCAACCAAGGAATACAAAGTTCTATTATTTATATATCTATTTATTTGGTAATGAATTTAGCCTTTTTTAGCTGCTTATTTATGCTTAAGAGAAATGATAAATATTATGAGAATATAGAGGACTTATCTGGACTTTCTAAAAAACATCCAATTTTGTCTTTTTCATTGTTGATAGTTTTATTTTCTTTAGCAGGAATACCCCCGCTTGCAGGTTTTTTTGCGAAATTTTATGTATTCTTAGCTGTTATAGAGCAGTCAATGTATTTTTTAGCAATTGTTGGATTACTAGCAACCGTCGTAGCAGCTTTTTATTATCTAAGAATTATAAAAATAATATATTTTGATCCAGAAAAAGAAGAATATGAAACATCACATAATCTAGGATTAAAAATTACTTTGGCTATTTCAACAATATTTATTTTAGCATACTTTATATATCCGAGCGGCATAACAGAAATAGTATCTAAAATTACTATGATCTAATGAAATTAAAAAAATATTTATACAAAAAAGTTGAAAGTACTAACAACGTAGCACTAAGATTAATTAAGCAAGGTAATCAAAGGGGAATAATTTTAACAAATCAACAAACAAAAGGTAGAGGACAAAGAAAAAATAAATGGATATCTATAAAAGGTAATTTGTTTTTATCAGTCTTCTTTGAAATTAGTAAAAAAATATCCTTATCAAAAATAATAAATTTAAATTTAAAAATAATTAAAAAAATAATCTATAAAAAAATAAACACTTTAATTCTAATAAAAAAACCTAATGATATATTAATAAATAAAAAAAAGGTCTGTGGAATTTTACAAGAAACAATTTTTAAGCAGAATAGAAAATACTTAATTGTAGGAATTGGAATTAATGTTTCTAGTAGTCCAAAAATTAATAATTATCCAACCACATTTTTAAATAATTATACAAATAAAAAATTAAATAGACTTGAATTATTTAAAGAAATTAAATTGCTGTATGAAAAAAACTTACACTCTTTTGGAGTTTAATATATGTATTTAATTGGAGATATTGGAAATACTGCAATTAAAATTTGCTTATTTAATAATAACTTAAAATTAATCAAAAATATTAAAATTCATAAGAAAGATTTAAACAAAAAATTTATTGACAAAAAATTATTATTTTTAAGAAAATATAATTTTAAACTTAAAAAAGTACTCTTTAGCTCGGTAGCCCCTCACTCTTATAAAATAATAAAAAAAAGCATTAAAGAAATTACTAAATTGAATTGTGTTGAATTAAAAAAATGTAATTTAAAAAAATTTATAAATATAAAAGTCAATAGAAAACAAATTGGTTCTGATCGTTTAGCTAATGCGATTGCAGTTATTGATAGTAGGTTTAATTATATTATAGTTGATTTTGGAACGGCTACCAATTTTGATATTGTTATTAAAAAAGATTATATCGGTGGTGTTTTAGCGCCGGGTGTAGAACTTTCCTTGAAAAATTTAATAGATAAAGCCTCTTTAATACCTAAAATTAAGCTTGAAAAGACAGCAAATGTCATTGGTAAAAACACTAAAACTGCTGTAAGAGCTGGTTTTTATCACGGTTATACAGGTTTAATTGAAAATATAATTAAACTTATTTTAAAACAAACTAGAAAGAAATTTAAAATTATACTTACAGGTGGATTTGCACACTTATTTAAATCATCAATTAAAGGTATTAAAACGATTGATAAAAATTTAACAATTAAAGGTATTTTAAGAGTAGCTATAAATTAAAAAAATATGAAAGATGAATTATTATTTTGTCCTCTAGGAGGGTCAGGTGAAATAGGAATGAACATGAACCTATTTGCATATGGCAAGCCAGACAATCAAAAATGGATTATTGTTGACGTTGGTGTTACATTTGCAGATGATACAGTACCTGGTGTTGATATCATATATCCAGATCCAGGATTTATAATAGATAAAAAAGATGACTTGCTAGGCATAGTCCTAACACATGCACATGAAGATCATATTGGAGCTATTGCTCATGTTTGGCCAAAATTAAAATGTAAAATTTTTGCTACACCTTTTACATCAGTATTAATTACTGAAAAATTTAAAGAAAAAAAAATTGATATAACTGGTTATTTAAAAATAGTAGAACTTAATAGTACAATTAATCTAGATCCCTTTAAAATAGAGTTTATTACGCTTACTCACTCAATATTAGAACCTAATGGTCTTAGAATACAAACACCAGCTGGAAATATACTTCATACCGGAGATTGGAAATGCGATCCAGATCCTTTGATAGGTGGAAACATAAACTCTGAAAGATTAAAGGAAATAGGCAACGAAGGTGTATTAGCCATGATTTGTGACTCTACAAATGTATTTAGTGCAGGTAGAGCAGGGTCAGAACTTGATGTGCGCAAAAATTTACTTAAGGTTTTTGAAAGATTAAAAAAAAGAATAATCGTTACTTCATTTGCATCTAATGTAGCTAGAATGGAAACTGTTTTTTATTGTGCAGAGCAAACAGGAAGACATATTTCACTAGTTGGAAGATCGATGCACAGAATATTTAAAGCAGCAAGACAATGTGGATATCTTAAAAATGTTATTGATCCTATAGATTCAAGAGATGCAAAAAATATATCTAGAGAAAAAATTGTTTATTTGTGCACTGGAAGTCAAGGTGAACCAATGGGAGCTATGAATAGGATAGTTAAATATACTCACCCAGATGTATATATAGAAAGAAATGATGCTGTAGTTTTTTCTTCAAAAATTATACCAGGAAACGAGAAGAAATTGTATAAGTTACATAACAATTTAGTCAAAGAAGGTATTGAGGTTATATCTGAAGACAATGAATATATTCACGTTTCTGGCCATCCTAACCGTGAAGACCTTAGAGACATGTATAATTGGATTAAACCAAAAGCTGTTATCCCAGTTCATGGAGAACACAGACACATGATAGAGCACATTGAATTTGCTAAAGAAATGCAAGTTAAATACCCAGTTCAAGTAGAGAATGGTGATATTGTTAAGTTGTATCCTGGAGAAAAACCAGAAGTCTATGACAAAGCACCAAGTGGAAGAGTTTATTTAGATGGAAATGTTCCAGTAGAAGAAGACTCTAGATCAATAAAAGAAAGAAGAAATATTTCATCAAATGGATTTTTAGAAGCTACAATTATGATTACACCAAAAGGGAACATTCACAACAAACCTTTAGTAACTTTTAGAGGTCTACCGGTATATGAGAATGATGAGTTTATCTATGGATTAGAGGAAGAAATAGAAAGAACAGTTAAAACATTTTCATTAAACAACACAAAACAACAAGATAATCTCATAGATGCTCTTAAAATAACTTGTCGTAAATTTTCAAAAGAAAAAACTGGGAAAAAACCACTAACAAATATAAACTTGGTAAGAATTTAAATAATAAAATGTATTTTTCAAAATCATTTGTACCAATTCTTAAAAATAATCCTACAGAAGCCAAAATTAAATCTCATCAGCTTATGTTAAGAGTTGGAATGATTAAGCAATCATCAGCAGGGATTTATTCATGGTTACCACTCGGTTTCAAAGTTATGAAAAAAATAGAGCAAATTGTCAGAGAAGAGCAGGATAGAATTGGTGTTCAGGAAATTCTAATGCCAACAATTCAATCATCAGAAATTTGGAAAGAAAGTGGAAGATATGATGATTATGGAGAAGAGATGTTGCGCATTAAAGATCGTCAAAATAGAGAAATGTTGTATGGACCTACCAATGAAGAACTTGTAACAGAAATTTTTAGATCAAGTATTAAATCTTATAAATCACTCCCACAGCTATTATATCATATTCAGTGGAAATTTAGAGATGAATTAAGACCAAGGTTTGGAATTATGAGATGTAGGGAATTTTACATGAAAGATGCTTACTCTTTTGATTTAAATGACGATGAAGCTCTTTTTTCATATAATAAATTTTTCCTCTCATATTTAAGGACTTTTAAAAGATTAAATTTATCAGCAATACCAATGGCAGCAGATACAGGACCTATCGGTGGAAACCTTTCCCATGAATTCATAATTCTTGCTGATACTGGGGAAAGTAAAATATACACAGATAAAAGGATATTTGATGTGAATAGCTCATCTACTTTATTAGAAAAAAATTCGCTTACTAATTTACGACAGCAATATGAAAAATTTTATTCTGTTACAGACGAGAAGTTTGACCAGAAAGAATTTGAAAAAGTAGTTCCAGAAGAATTTAGAGTAAATACAAAAGGAATAGAGGTAGGTCATATATTCTATTTTGGAGATAAATATTCAAAACCAATGAATGCTGCAGTAGATTTTAATGGTAAAAAAGAATTTGTTAAAATGGGATCTTATGGAATAGGTGTATCAAGATTGGTAGGTGCCATAATTGAGGCTAAATATAACGATAAAGATGGAATAATGAAATGGCCAATATCAGTTGCTCCTTATCATTGTGCAATAATTCCAATGATTAAAAAAAATGATACATCAAATTTAGAAAAATCGAACAAAATATTTGAATATTTAAAGTCTAAAAATATAGATGCCATCATAGATGATACTGAAGAAAATATTTCTGCAAAAATCAGGAAATTTAATTTAATTGGCATTCCATATCAGTTGATTTTGGGAAATCAAACTGATGGAGATTTATTTGAGTTTAAAGAAATTAATGGAGAAACTCAAAAATTAAATATCGAAGAAGTTGTGTTACAAATTTTAAAAGCTAAATCAAATTGATCTCACAGTTAGAAAGAGAAGTTACATTTAGGTTTTTAAGGACCAGAAAAAATGATGGTTTTTTAAACATTATCTCAATTTTTTCTTTTATAGGCATTTCATTAGGGGTTGCAGTTCTAATCATTGTTATGTCAGTAATGAATGGTTTTAGAACTGAACTAATAACTAAAATTGTAGGTTTTAATGCTCATGCGGTAGTTCAAGCAGAAAATAAACCATTGAAATATATTCAAGATTTAGATCTGGCAAAAAATATAGTTTCAAATGATGGAGAAGCAGTAATATTGAATAAAAATATTACGAAGGGTGTCTTTTTAAAAGGATATTTAGAAAGTGATTATAGAAATCTTCAAATAGTTAAAAATAAGGAATTTTTTGGATCGCAAAACTTAAATGAAAATAATATTTCAATTGGTAAAGAACTGAGCTTTAATTTAAAAGTTGAAATAGGTGATACTATTACAGTTATGTCTCCTGCAGGAATACAAACTTTAGTAGGCACACTTCCCAAACAAAAAAACTTTAAAATAGTATCAATTTTTGACAGTGGTTTGTCAGACTATAATGAAAATATTGCATATATAAATTTAGAAACACTTGAGAGTTTTTTTAATAAGAATAAAGAAGATAGGTTCTTAGAATTTTATTTTAAAGATCCAAAAAATATAGAAATTCATAAAAAAAATTTAAAAACACAATTTCCAGATTCACTAGTTTATACTTGGTCAGATATGAATAAATCATTATTTTCAGCTTTAAAAGTTGAAAGGAATGTAATGTTTATAATTCTTTCTTTGATAATTATTGTTGCAGCTTTTAATATAATATCTGGACTTACAATTTTAGTTAAAAACAAAACAAGGGATATAGGTATCTTAAAATCAATTGGGGTATCAAGCAAATCGATAAAAAAAATCTTCTTTTTGGTAGGTTTTTTTATAGGAACATCGGCGACATTATTTGGAGTAGTTGTTGGCACCCTTTTTTCTATTTATGTAGAAAGTATAAGACAATTTATTTCAAATATATTTGGTATTTCTCTTTTCCCAGAAGATATTTATATTTTAAATACGTTGCCTTCTGAAATAAATATAAATTCAATAATAATAATCTCTCTTTGTTCAATATTTACTACAATTTTAGTATCGATATATCCAGCTTCGAAAGCATCTTCTTTAGATACAGTTAAAACTCTTAAGTATGAATAATTTTATTAAAATAAAAAATTTGACAAAAAAATATGAGAAAAACAAATCTATAAAAGTTTTAGATGATATTTCATTTAATTTTGAACCTGGAAAAACTTATTCTATTATGGGACCTTCAGGATCAGGAAAATCAACTTTGCTCAATTTATTATCATTGATCGATAACCCAACAGCAGGTTCAATTGAAATAAACAGCAATAAAATAAAATCAAATAATAAAGTTGAAAATGATTTAATTAGAGCAAAGAATATAGGAATTATCTATCAAGACAAAAACTTATTGTCAGATTTTACAGCTTTAGAAAATGTTTACTTGCCCAACTTACTAATTTCTAATGACAGGCAAAAATCTAGGGAACTTGCAAAAAAATTAATAAAAAAAGTAGGTATGTCAGTCAGAATAAACCATTTTCCCAACGAATTATCTGGAGGTGAAAATCAGCGTATTGCTATAGCAAGGGCATTAATTAATAATCCTGATATTATATTAGCTGATGAGCCTACTGGTAGTCTTGACTCAGATAATGCTAAACTTATATTTAAAATTCTATTTAATCTAATAAATAAAAATAGAATAATCATTTTTGCAACTCACAATAGATATTTTGCCAATATGGCTGATTGTAAAATTACAATGGATAATGGTAATATGAAATTTACCAATGCCCCAATTTAAAAAAAAATCTTTTAATCAAATTAAGATCCACTCACAATATTCAATTTGTGAAGGTGCTTTAAAAATCGAGGACCTAAAAGAATATTGTAAAAAAAATAAGATTCAATCAGTTGGTTTGAGTGACACATACAATTTATCAGGAGCTTTAGAATTTTCAGAAAATATTTCATCTGTTGGGACACAACCAATAATTGGATCACAAATTCAATTTAAATTTAATAAAATGTACGGTGCACTTCCTCTAATTGCTAAAAACTCTAATGGTTATCAAAATATAATTGAACTTTCATCTAAAGCTTATTTAGAAAATCATAATAATGATGAACCTCATTGTTCCATAGATGATCTAATAAAATATAACGAAGGTATAATATTATTGTCTGGTTCAATAAATAATTTAATTGGAAAACTATTTAATAAAGGATTATTTGAAGATTTAGATGAATTGGTTACAATTCTTAATCGAAAATTCAAAGAAAATTTTTATTTAGAAATTCAAAGACATGGAGATCAAAATGAAAAGCAACTTGAGAACTTTAATTTGAGCCTCTCTCAAAAATATCAAATACCTATTATAGCTAGTAATGAGGTTTATTATCTAGATAAGGGAATGCATGAGGCTCATGATGCTTTAATGTGTATAGGGCAAAAAACTTATATAAATGATCAAAAAAGATTTAAACTTACAAATAATCACTACTTTAAATCATCAGAGGAAATGTGTGAGATTTTTAAAGATCTACCTGAAGCATTAGAGAATAATTATAATTTACCCTTTAGATGTGATTTTAGACCTACTCCCTCCAAACCCATACTGCCTAACATTAGCTCAGACACAATAAATATTGACGATAAGTTAAAAAATGACTCCTTTGAAGGTTTGGAAGAAAAATTTAAAACTGAACCTGAGCTAAAAAAAAAAATATCAAATAATATAAAAATCAAAGAAACTTATAAGGAAAGGTTAAATCATGAAATAAAAATTATAACTGAAATGAATTATTCAGGATATTTTTTAATTGTTTCAGATTATATAAAGTGGGCGAAAGATAATAATATACCAGTTGGACCAGGAAGAGGATCAGGCGCAGGTTCACTAGTTGCTTGGTGTCTATCTATAACTGATTTAGATCCAATAAAATTTAATTTAATCTTTGAGAGATTTTTAAACCCGGATAGGATCTCTATGCCTGATTTTGATATTGATTTTTGTGAGGAAAAAAGAGACCAAGTTTTTAAATATTTAACAACTAAATATAAGGATAGTGTTGCTCACATTATAACATTTGGAAAACTTAAGGCTAGAATGGTGATAAGAGATGTTGGACGTGTATTAGGACTGCCATATGGTTTTATAGATAGCATCTGTAAAATGATACCATTTGATCCATCTAGGCCATTAACCTTGCAAGAAAGTATCAATGTGGAGCCAAGATTACAAAAATTAATTAATGAGGATAAAAGAGTTAGTCGTTTAATAGAGTTATCTTTAAAACTTGAAGGGTTAAATAGGAATGTTGCAACTCATGCAGCTGGTGTTGTCATAGCAGATAAAAAATTAACAGAAACTGTCCCATTGTATAAGGATTCTGCTGCCGACTTATTACTTCCTTCTACTCAATTTGATATGTATTCAGCTGAAAATGCTGGATTAGTTAAATTTGACTTTTTGGGTTTAAAAACGTTAACAGTAATTAACAAGACTCAAAAACTTGTAGAAAATAAAAACCCAAATTTTAAAATTGAAACTATTAATTACGAAGATCAAAAAGTTTTTGACCTTTTGTCTAGTGGTAAAACGGTTGGATTATTTCAATTGGAAAGTTCTGGAATGAAAGACGCTTTAATCAACATGAAACCTAATCATTTGGAAGATATTATTGCATTAGTTGCTCTATATAGACCAGGTCCTATGAGCAATATTCCAATTTATAACGATTGCAAACATGGAAACAGAGAACCTGACTATTTACATCCTAAATTAGAGAAGATTTTAAAACCAACTTATGGAGTGATTATTTATCAAGAGCAAGTTATGCAAATTGCTCAAGTATTATCTGGGTTTAGCGCAGGTGAAGCAGACATATTAAGAAGAGCTATGGGTAAAAAAAAAAGAGCAGAACTTGAAAAACAAAAAGAAAGATTTGTTGAGGGAGCTTACAATAATGGAATTAGCAAAGATATTGCAGCTGGAATTTTTTTAAAAATCGAGCCTTTTGCAGAATATGGATTTAATAAAAGTCATGCTGCTGCGTATGCAATAATAGCATATCAGACTGCATTTTTAAAAACATACTATCCGCATGAGTTTTTTGCTGCTTCTATGTCAATGGAACTTTCAAACCAAAAAAAATTAAGCGAATTTTATGAGGAACTTAAAAGATTGAACATAAATATAATTCGTCCAGATATTAATAAATGTAATGCTGACTTCTCCTCTGATGGCAAAAATTTTCTTTACGCTTTAGGGGCCATTAAAAGTGTAGGTTTTGAAGCGATTTCAAAAATTATACAAGAAAGAACTAAGAACGGGGAGTATAAAAATTTAAACGATTTTATTAATCGTGTTAACCCAAAATATATAAACAAATTACAGCTAGAAGGACTGGTTAAAGCAGGAGCGTTTGATAGTCTCAACATTAATAGACAAGCTTTGCATAATTCAATACCTAATGTTATTTTAAAATCAAAAAATATTTTTGAAAATAATTCGGCAAACCAAATCGATTTGTTTAATGAGGAAAATGATGATTCTTTTATAGAGAAGATAGAAGATTGGAATTTAGACAATAAACTATCAAAAGAATTTGAAACACTAGGTTTCTTTATTTCAGATCACCCTCTCAATCAATATAAATCAGTCTTTAATCAATATAATATAATTAATTATGAGGAATTTAATACAAATGAAAATATCCTAAGCTCAAATATTGCATCTACAATACTTAAGGTTCAGGATAAAAAAACGCAAAAAGGAACTTCATACGCAATAATTAAATTTTCTGATTTATCAGGAGTTTTTGAACTTTTTGTATTTTCAGATGTTTTTGAATCAAACAGAGAAATCCTTATTGAGGGAAATTCCGTTATGATTACTTTAGTAAAAAATTTCGTTGATGAAAACAAAGCTCAAAAAAAAATCAATATTAGAAAAATTATTTCTTTGAAAGAAGTAATTAACAAGCCTCTAGAGGAAATAAAAATTAAAATTAAAAATATTGAAGATGTTCAAAAGATTAATAAATTAAGTATGGAAGTAGGTAACACTAATGTTATTATAAATGTTGAAACAGACAAAAAAACTATGTCTTTTCAATTAAATGAAAAAAGAAAAATAGACCATAAAATGCTTAATTTATTGAGAAATGATGAAAATATAGAAATTATTTAAAAAACACTTGTTTTTTTTTCTTTTTTTTGTAATTAGTTCCATAAATTAATACGCACACAATTTCTGGTTTTATACCTCCGGTCCTTTTTTAGGCAGTAATTGTGGTGGCACAACCGGGAAAAAATATGAAAATACCAAATCTCACAATAGAACAATTATTAGAAGCTGGCGTTCATCTTGGCCACAAAACTTTAAGATGGAACCCAAAAATGAAAAAATTTATTTTTGGAAAAAGAGACTCTATTCACATTATAGACCTCACTCAAACTCTAGAGTTAACCAAAGTTGCATTAGAAAAAGTTTATTCGACGATTTCAACAGGCGGCAAAATTTTATTTATTTCAACTAAAAAACAAGCTTCTGAAGCAATCGCAGAACTTGCAAACGAAACAGATCAATATTTTGTTAATTATAGATGGCTTGGTGGAATGCTTACTAATTGGGGGACAATATCTAATTCAATTAAAAAATTAGACAAAATTGAGACAGATTTAAACTCAGAAAATAGAGGTTTCACTAAAAAAGAATTATTAAAAATGAGTGGCCAAAGAGATAAGTTACAAAGATCTTTAGGTGGAATATCTACTATGAAAAAAATACCTGATCTAGTATTTATAATTGACACCAATTATGAATCATTAGCTATTAAGGAATCTGTAAAATTAGGTATACCTATAATTGCAATTCTAGATACTAATTCAAATCCTGACGGTATAGATTTTCCTATTCCAGGAAATGATGATGCAAGAAGATCTATTGATTTATATTGTACTCTATTAAAGGAAACAATTCTTAACGCAAAAAAAGATTTACCGAATACAACTAGTAATAATGAAAATGAAAAAAAAGTTAATGACACAATCGAAGTTTCAAATCCAGAAAACTCTAAAGAAATTAAAGTAGAGACAAAGATTAATTAAATTAAATAATTAGCATAGGAAACAAAATGAGTGACATAGAAAAAGTAAAACAATTAAGAAAATCAACAGGTGCAGGTTTTAAAGATTGCAATGCAGCACTTAAAGAGTCACAAGGCAATTTAGATAAAGCTGCAGAAATATTGAGAATTAAAGGTATTGCCAAAGCTTCAAAAAAAATGTCTAGAAATGCAACAGAGGGAGTTGTTGTAATATCAGGTGACGAAAAAAAAATGTCTTTTATAGAGGTAAATTGTGAAACTGATTTTGTAGCAAAAAACGATGATTTTTTAAAATTTGTTAAAGAAATAAGTGAATTAAATAATACTTATTTTTCAAAACTTGAAGAATTACAAAAATCTAAAATGAAAAATAATAAAACGGTTCAAGAAAATTTAGTTGCTTTAATTGCTAAAATTGGTGAAAAAATTACTATTGGAAGAGCAAAAACTCTAGCAGCTGATGACAAAAGAAATTTTGCTTATCAACATTCAGTTATTAAAGATAATGTCTCTAAATTAGTAGTAATAGTATCGTTGAATACAAAAGAAATATCAGATAAAATTGATATATTTGGAAAACAAATATCAATGCATATAGCAGCTTCCAACCCTTTAGCTATAAACCCAAATGAAATTGACCAAAAAATAATTGATAGAGAAATAGAGTTAATCGCTGAAGAATTAAAAAACTCTGGAAAACCAGAGGAAATTGTAAAAAAAATTAGTTTAGGTAAGATTAACAAATTCAAAGATGAAAATAGTTTAATGACACAAGACTGGGTAATGGATACAAAGATGAAAGTCAAAGATGTTGTGAAAAGTCTTGAAATCTCTAATTTTAGTATAAATGATTTCGTTAGAATAAAGATTGGTGAATAATGTTTGAAGAAACAAAATACAATACTAAAATGCTTAAAACCTATGAAGTTTTCCAAAATGAATTAGGATCATTGAGAACAGGTAGAGCAAATGCAAGTATGTTAGATATGATAAAAGTTGACGTTTATGGGCAAAAAATGCCGATAAATCAACTTGGAAGTATTACTACACCCGAGCCTCGAAGTATAAATATTCAGGTTTGGGACATAAATAATGTAACACTGATAGACTCAGCAATTAAAAAATCAGAATTAGGATTGAATCCACAAATAGATGGACAATTAATTAGATTGCCTGTTCCTGATTTAAGTGAAGAAAGAAGAATAGAAATTAAAAAAATAATAAAATCAATGGGTGAAAAGTGTAAAATTTCTATAAGAAATATCAGGAGAGAAGCAAACGATGAGTTAAAAAGGTTACTCAAAGATAAAGACATTTCTGAAGATGAAGTAAAGATGAAAGAAAATATTATTCAAGAATACACTGATAATCAAATAAAAGTGATAGAAGAAAGAGTTTCCCAAAAAGAAAATGAAATAATGACTATATGAGTTCACCTAAACATGTTGCGATCATCATGGATGGGAACGGAAGATGGGGAATAAAAAAAAAAAAATCAAGAAATTATGGACACAATGAAGGCGTCAAAGTTGTTGAGAAAATAATTGCTGAAGCAATCTCTAATAATATCAAATATTTAACATTATTCACCTTTTCAACAGAAAATTGGAAAAGACCAAAAAAAGAAATTAGTTTTTTAATGTATCTTCTGGAACAATACATAAAAAAGGAATTAAAAAACTTATTAAAAAAAAATATAAAAATTAAAATAATTGGAAATATAAGAAAATTTCCAAAAAAACTAAAACAAAGACTAAGAGAAGCAGAAATACAAACTTTAAGAAACACAAAAATTCAAATAAATATTGCACTAAATTATGGATCTAAAGAAGAAATAATAAAAACTGTAAAAAAATTAAATAAGCAAAGTATACCAATAAATGAAAAAAATATATCGAAAAACTTGTATACAAAAGATATGCCTGATCCTGAAATATTAATTAGAACAGGAAATAGATTTAGACTTAGTAATTTTTTATTGTGGCAATCTTCTTATACAGAGATTTTTTTTGTTAAAAAACTATGGCCAGATTTTAGCAAAAAAGATTTTAATTATATTATAAAAAATTTTAAAAAAATAAGAAGAAATTTTGGTGGAATTTAGTGAAACAGCTGTCTAAAAGAATTTTTACATCGATAATTTTGTTATTGGTCATTTATTTATCATTTAATAATATAATAATTTTTATATCATTTTTAACATTGATTAATTTTTTTGTTATTTATGAATTTAATTCAATTTTCAACAAAATTTTTAAAAATAATTTTTTTAAATTTGTATTTATTATTTTAATTTTAATCTTTATGACAAATTTTTCTCTATTGCTTTTTCTTAATATGTATTCTGGTGATGAAATTTTTACATTTTCGTTAATTTTTTTAATAATAATTTGTTCAACAACTGATATGGGAGGCTATATTTTTGGTAATATTATTGGTGGAAAAAAAATTACTAAAATTAGTCCAAACAAAACCTACTCAGGTGTAATAGGATCGTTTGTTTTGTCCATGATTTCTGGATATATATTCTATTTTTTTTTTAGCGATATGTTATTTTTTAAAATTAATATATTTTTTTTAATATTATTAATTTCTCTAATATCTCAATTAGGAGATTTATTTATTTCATTTTTAAAAAGAAAAGCTAATGTTAAAGATACAGGCTATATCTTGCCTGGTCATGGAGGAATTTTAGATAGAATAGATGGTATTTTATTTAGTATACCTTTAGGTATAGTTTTAATTTCATAATTAATGAAAAGAGATTTATTTTTACTAGGTTCAACAGGGTCCATAGGGGACACAACATTAAAAGTTGTCAACAAACATAAAAGTGTTTTTAGAGTTAAACTTTTATCAACAAATCAAAATATAAATAAAATTTATAAGCAATCTTTAAAGTTTAATGTCAAAAGAATAGTTATTTTCGATAAAGACAAATATTACATGAATAAACACAAATTTGACAAAAAAAAGATTAAGGTTTTTTTTTCAATTAAGGAAGCTTTAAAAAATTATAAAGGTAAATCTTTTTTAACTATTAATGCAATATCAGGTATAGATGGTTTAGAGCCTTCATTGGATACTATTAAGTATTCTAAAAATTTAGCAATAGCAAATAAAGAGTCAATAATATGTGGATGGAAATTTATAAAAAAATCTCTTAAAAAAAATAATACAAATTTTATACCATTAGACTCAGAACATTTTTCTATTTGGTCTTTATTAAAAAGTGAAAAATACCAAAATATTAAAAAAATTTATTTAACTGCCTCAGGTGGCCCTTTTTTGAATAAAAAATTAAAAGAAATTAAAAATATAAAACCAAAATTTGCTTTAAAGCATCCAAATTGGCAAATGGGAAAAAAAATTTCAATAGATTCAGCTACCATGATGAATAAAATTTTTGAAGTAATCGAAGCAATTAAGATATTTGATTTAGATATAAAAAAATTTCAAATACTTATTCATCCAAAATCTTACGTTCATGCTATTGTTCATTTCAACAATGGATTAATTAAATTCTTAGCTCATGATACAACTATGGAAATTCCAATAACTAATGCATTGTTTTTAAAGAGTAATATAAAAAAAAATGATAAAAACATTTTTTACTATAATAGATTTAATGGATTAAACTTTATAAAACCAAATTTTAAAAACTTTCCTCTTTTAAAGATACTTAAATATAAGTTTAACGATACCTTTTTTGAAACAATTTTAGTTTCTATAAACGATGAACTTGTTAGATATTATTTAAATGATAAAATATCATATATTTCAATTCATTTATTCATGCTTAAATTTCTAAAAAAGTCATATTTCAAAAAATATTATAAAGTTAAGCCTAATAATATAAATCAAATTAAATCTATGGTAGATAAAGTAAATAATTACATTAAAAAAAATATCGATTAATGACACAATTAATAAAAATTTTAAAAATAAATATTACTTTATTAATATGTTTATTATTTTTTAACACTATTGCCAAAGCAGAAATTTATGATGAAATTAGAATTAGGGGAAATGAGAGACTTGCTGTTGAAACTATAATAATGTTTTCTGGCTTAGATTTAAATGACAACATTGAGAGTGAAGACTTAAACCAATCTATTAAAAAACTTTATAATACGAATTATTTTAAAGATATTAAAATCGATGTAGATGGAAGTGTTATTAAAATTTCAATCACAGAAAACCCAATAATACAATCTATTAAAATCAATGGTATAAAAAATAAGTCTATTTTAGAAAAACTTAACGAGATAGGTAAGAAAAGTGAAAAATACCCTTATTTGAAAAGTAGCATCACAAATCAAAGAAATCTTTTATTAAATATAGTTCGTGCAAGTGGTTTTTATTTTGCAAAAATTGAGACGAAAGTAATAAATAATCAAAAAAATTCTGTAAATATTATTTATAATTTTAACCTTGGAAAACGAGCGATAATTAAAAAAATAAATTTTCAAGGGAATAAAATTTTTAGAGATTCAAAACTTAGAAATATCATAATTTCCGAAGAAGGAAGATTCTGGAAGTTTATAACATCTGATAAATATCTAGATGAAAGAAAAATTAAAAATGATGAATTGCTTTTGAAGAAATTTTTTCAAAACAAAGGTTATTATAATGTAAATATAAAATCATCTTACGCCAAAAATATCAATAATGAATATTTTGAGTTAAATTTCAATATTGATGCTGGTAATAAATTCTTTTTTAATAATATATCTATTGACATTGGTGACAATTTTAATGATCAGAATTTTAAGGATATTCAAAATCAATTAATAAAATTTAAAGGAGAAAAATATTCACAAAAAGTAATAGATAAAATAATCGAAGAGATAGACAAAATTGTTTTACAAAAAGAATTTGTTTTCCTAAATACAAAATACGATTTTTTTGTTAAGGAAAATAATAAAATTGATGTTTTATTCAAGTTTCAAGATTTAGAAAAATTTTTTGTAGAGCAAATCAATATCTATGGTAATTTCATAACAGAGGAAAAAGTTATTAGGAACTCTCTTATTGTCGACGAGGGTGATGCCTTTAATACTATGCTATTTGATAAATCAATAAATAACATTAGATCAAGAGGAATATTTAAGTCTGTTAATTCTAAAATAAAAGATTCAAATACCGACAATCAAAAGAAAGTTATTGATATATTTGTGGAAGAGAGTCCAACAGGTGAGATATTTGCAGGAGCAGGAACTGGAACATCTGGTGCAACTATATCTGGTGGTATTCAAGAAAAAAATTACCTTGGAAAAGGAATAAAACTATCAACTAATCTAATGCTATCTGAAGACCAAATTAAAGGAAAATTTTCAGTGGTTAACCCAAATTTTAAAAATTCAGATAGATCTCTTAATACAACTATAGAAAGTACAAGCTCAGACTTCTTAGCTACAGGTGGATTTAAAACTTCAAGAACAGGTTTTGGTATAGGTACAGGCTTTGAACAATACAATGATTTTTATGTAAACCTAGACATATCAACCTATTATGAAAAGTTAGAGACATCCTCCGAAGCTTCGGCATATAAAAAGAAACAAGAGGGTGATTATTTAGAGAATTTATTTACTTATAACTTAATTTTAAATAAATTAGACCAAAATTTTCAACCTACAGACGGGTATAAAATGAGTTTTAAGCAAGTTTTACCAATTTATTCAGATGATTTGTCGGTAAGCAATACACTTAATCTTTCTAAATACTATTCATTGACAGACAATTTAATATTATCTGGAAAATTCTTTTTAAAAGCAGTTAATTCAATTGATGATGATGTTAGAGTTTCAAGAAGAGTATATATACCAACTAGTAAATTAAGAGGGTTTGAGACAGGTAAATTTGGCCCAAAAGACGGCGATGAATATGTAGGTGGTAATTTCGGATCAGCAATAAATTTTAATACTACACTTCCAAATATTCTTAGTGGATATGAAAATATTGATTTAAATCTTTTTCTAGATGCCGCAACACTAAGAGAGGTAGATTACGATAGTTCACTAGAATCTAGTAAAATTAGATCAGCAACAGGTGTATCTGTTAATTGGTTTACTGTAGTTGGCCCATTGTCATTTTCTTATGCAATTCCTTTAACAAGCGAACCTTCAGACAAAACTGAATCATTTCGGTTTAGAATAGGAACATCTTTTTAAAATGAAAAAAATAATTATTTTTTTTTTTCTAATTAATATATTTTCACTACCTTCAAAAGCTGAAATTGTATATATAGATGTTAATTTTATTATTAATAAGTCTGCCATTGGAATAACTTTAAATAAACAACTTGAAGATCTTAAAAAAAAATACATATCAAAATACAACAAGATAGAACAAGAGCTTATAAAAAAAGAAAAAACATTAATTGCTCAACAAAATATTCTTAATAAAGATGAATTTGAAAAAAAATTAGAAACACTTTCAAAGCAAGTGAAAAAATATAGATCTGATAAAAAAATTTCTGAGGATGATATTAATAAAATAAAAATTGAGAATACCAAAAAAATATTAAATTTTTTGAACCCTATAATAACAGAATATGTTGAAAAAAATTCTATTTCTTTAGTTATCCCAAAAAAGAATATTATTGTCGGTAAAAAAAAATTAGATATAACTGATAATATAATTCAGTTATTAAACAACGAAACAAACAAGTAATATTTTTAAGTATGGAGAATAAATTTTTTAAAAAAAGAAAAATTGTAAGAATTAACGATATTCTTTCTTGCTTAAATTTAGATAAAAAAAATAAAAATTTTAGAGTAAATGATATAAAGGATTTAGATCTTGCAAACAAAAATGATATAAGTTTTTTTAATTCAAAAAAATATCTTCATTTTTTAAAAAAGACTAGATCAGATCTTATAATAGTAGAAAAGAAAAATATAAACCTATTACCAAAAAAAAAAAATTTTATTGAGGTAAGTAATGTCTTACTGTCTGTTTCAAAAGTTACTAATTTATTTTATCCTGAGGCTTTAGAAGATTGCTTTGATTCAAGCGCAACACCTTTGGTAAAAAAAAATTATGTTAAATTAGATGCGGGATTAAATATCTTAGTTGGGAAAAATGTAAAAATAGGAAAAAACTGTTCAATTGGCCATAACACCATTGTAGAAAAAAATGTTAAAATTGGTGATAATTGTAAAATTGGAAGTAATGTAATTTTAAAAAATACTATTGTCGGGGATAATACTAATATACTTGATGGTGCTATTATTGGGAAAAAAGGATTTGGTTTTTATCCAGGCACTAATAAAAATATAAGATATCCTCATATTGGTAAAGTGATTATAGGTAATCATGTCGAAGTAGGATGCAATAATACAATCGATAGAGGTTCTCTGTCAGATACTATTATAGGAGATGGAACTTTTTTGGATAACCAAATTCATATTGCTCACAATGTTAAAATTGGAAAAAATTGTATAATTACTGGACAAGTTGGATTCGCTGGAAGTTCATCAATTGGAAATAGAGTTATGATAGGTGGACAGGCTGGGATATCAGGACATCTAAAAATTGGAGATAATGTTAAAATTGGAGGCGGAAGTGGAGTAATAAAAGATATTCCTTCAAATAGTAAGGTGATGGGGTATCCTGCTAAAAATATAAGGATTTTTTTAAAAGACAATAGATAAAATGACAAATTTAAATAAAGCAGAAATAAAAGAATTATTGCCCCATAGAGAACCAATGCTTCTTATTGATGAGCTAAGAGATATTAAAAAACTTTTTTCAGCTACAGCAATAGTAAATGTAAAAAAAGATAGTTTTTTTGTTAATGGACATTTTCCTGACGAGCCAGTAATGCCTGGAGTATTAATAGTCGAGGCCTTTGGACAAGCAGCCGCTGCGTTAACAGCAAATGGATTAGATAAAGCCACATATGACAATAAATTAGTTTTTTTAATGACCATTGAAAAAGCCAGATTTAGAAATCCCGTCATTCCAGATTGTGTTTTAGAGTTAAAAATTGAAGCTATAAGATCTCATGGTAGAGTATGGAAGTATAAAGGTACAGCATTTGTGGGTGAGAAAAAAATGGCAGATGCACAATGGTCTGCAACTATTGTTGATAGAAAGTAATAATCAGTAGTAATAGTTGATAAGTATTAAATATTAAATTTGTTATTTATTACCTGTGATCCATAAAACAGCAATAGTCAACACAAAAGCAAAAATTTCAAATAATGTTGATATAGGACCTTATTGTATCATAGGTCCAGAGGTAGAAATAGGAACTAACTCAGTTATACATTCGCATGTAAATATAGTTGGTAATACAAAGATAGGAGAGAATAATCAAATATATCCTTTCTCATCTATTGGAACTCCTCCACAAGATTTAAAATATAAAGGAGAAAAAAATTCATTAGTAATTGGTAATAACAATAAGTTTAGAGAGTATGTAAATATAAATCCTGGTACAGAACAAGGAGGTGGGGTAACTCGAATTGGTAATAATAATTTATTTATGGTTTATTGTCATGTGGCACACGATTGTATGATATCAGATAATGTTGTGTTAGCTAACAACGTTCAGGTTGGAGGTCACGTTTGTATTCAAAACAATGCAATAGTTGGTGGAAGCTGTGCGATACATCAATTTTCTAGGATTGGTGAGTCTGCAATGATAGGAGGAATGACTGGAGTTTTGAGCGATGTCATTCCATTTGGTTTATCAATGGGAAATAGAAACAATTTAATGGGATTAAATCTTATTGGATTGAGAAGATCGAAAGTTTCAAATGATAATATAAAAAAAATACAATTAGCTTATGAAATAATATTTAAAACTTCAAGTTTTAGAGAAAACTTAGAACAACTTAATAATGATCTTAAAAAAAATGAATTTATAAAAAAAATAATTAATTTTATAAATTCAGACAAAAAAAGACCAATATCACTTCCACTTAACAAATAATGATAGGACTTTTTTTAGGAGAAAAAGATCTACCAAATGAAATTATTAAAAAAATAGAGAAAAAAAAGATAAAATATTTCATCATAGATCTTACAAAAAACAACAAATTTAAAAAAAATAAGAATAGTTTTTTCATTAACATAGGTAAATTTGGCGAGATTTTAAATCTTATTAAAGCACAAAAATGTAAAAAGGTCATATTTGCTGGAAATATAGTTAAACCTAAAATATCAAAACTAAAATTAGACTTAAGAGGCCTATTTTACATTCCAAGAATAGTTAAAGCGTCAAAAAAAGGTGACGCAGCAATATTAAAAGTTTTAATTAAAATTTTGTCTGAGAATAAAATTAAAGTTATTAAATTGAATACTTTCAATCCAGAATTAACTTTAAAGAAAGGAATTTATACAAAAATTAAACCAACTTTGCTGGAAAAAGAAGAATTAGCCAAAGGAATTAAAAAATTAAAAAATATAAATTCGCACAATCATACTCAAGCAGTGATTATAAGGGACAATAAAATTATTTCTACAGAAACAAGAAAAGGCACAAAAGTAATGATAAAATCTGTTACTAAATTAAAAATAAAAAAAGGTATTTTAATAAAACTACCTAAAACAAAACAAGATTTAAGGGTAGATTTACCCACAATAGGAATTGATACATTTAAAGATTGTAATGAGGCTGGCATCAAGGGAATTGTTATTAAATCAAATCAAAATATTATATTAAATAAAGAAGCCTGTATTAAATATGCTAACAAGAATAAACTCTTTCTCATCGCTATATGAAAAAAATTTTTGTTCTTACAGGTGAACCTTCGGGGGATAAATTAGCGTCAGAAGTAATATCACAGTTAAAAACAAAAAAAGCTGATTTAGAGTTTTTAAGTGTTGGTGGAACAAACTTGGAAAAATTAGGCATAAAGACAATCTATGACCAAAAAGAAATAACCTATATAGCTTTTACCGATATATTATTAAATTTTTTTAAAATAAAACGTAAAATAAAAGATACAGTTAATGAAGTCTTAAAATTTAACCCAGATCTTTTATTTAGTGTTGATAGTCCCGATTTTACACTAAGAGTGGCAAAACTAGTCAAAGAAAAAAACCCAAAAATAAAAATAATTCATTTTATTGCCCCTAAAGTTTGGGCATGGAGAGAGGGTAGGGTAAAGAAAATGAAGGAATTTTTAGACCATATTTTACTACTTTTCAGGTTTGAAAAAGAATATTTTGATAAAGAAAAACTAACCAACACTTTTGTAGGCCACCCTTTGTTAGATAAAAAAATTAGTGAAAATATCCAAATAGACCAATTTTTAGATAAAAAAAAAATTATATCAATTTTTCCTGGAAGCAGAACTTCAGAGATAAACCATCATATGCCAATTCTAATTAATTTTATTAAAAAAATGAATATCAAGGATCCCAATTATAATTTCATATTTCATGCAACTGATAAAAATAAAGAACGTATATCGAGTTATATTTCAAAAGAACAAATACAAAATCTAGAAATTATTAATGACGATAAAATTAAAACTGCTGTTTTAAAAAAATCAATTTTTGCAGTAGTAAAATCTGGAACAGTTTCTTTGGAAGTTTGTAAAATGAATGTTCCATCAATAATTATATATAAAATGAATTTTGTTAATTTTTATTTAGCAAAATTTCTATTAAATATAAAATTTGTTAATATGATAAATATTATCAATAATAGAGAGGTTATTCCTGAGTTGATACAATCTGAATGTAATGCTGATGAAATATTTAAAAGTGTTTACTATTTTCTAAAAAAACCAGATTTAATTGCTAAACAAAAAGATGAAATAAAAAAAACTCTTGAAACTTTGACTTCTCCTAGCTCCTCATCTGAAGAAGCATCAAAAATTATCTTATCCTATATTTCCTAATCTTTTTATTACCTCGTTTTTTCCAAGAGATAATATTATATCATATATTCCTGGACCAAATTTAGATCCTGTTAACATTATTCGTAATGGCTGCCCGATGCCCTTAAAATTTGTATTATTCAATTTTATTAACGCATTTATAATTTGTTCTAAATTTTCTTTATCAAAAACTTCTAATTCTGAAATCTTCTCTTTAAATAAATGTATTATTTTTTTTGCTTCATCATTTATCAGCTGTTTATCATTGTCGTTAAAAATAACTTTATCATTTAATATGTATTTAGAATTGTTAAATATATCCTCAAGTGTTTTTGCTTTATTTTTTAAAAATGTTAATGAACTCTTTATTGTATTTTCTTTATCTTCTTTAATTCTATCTTTATACATCTCACAATATTCTTTTAACTTTTTATACAATATATTTTCTTCACTATTTTTAATGTAATATTCATTCATAGAAAGAATTCTACTCATATCAAGTTTTGAAGGTGATTTACCTATTCCTTCTAAATTAAAAAGTTTTATACTTTCATCTAAGCTAAAAATTTCCTTATCTTTATAAGACCACCCTAACCTTAGTAGGTAATTTCTAAGTGATTCAGGTAGAATCCCAATTTTTGAGTAATCTTCTAATGTTGAGGCATTATCTCTTTTTGATAGTTTCTTACCATCTATTGTATGAATAAGAGGTATATGAGCAAATTGTGGAATATCCCATCCTAGTGCTTCATATATCTGTATTTGTTTAAAAGTATTAATTTTATGATCATCTCCTCTTATAATATGTGTCATTTCCATATTGTGATCATCAACTGAGGCGGACAAATTATATGTTGGTGTTTCGTCATTTCTTAAAATAACAAAATCCTCAATAGTATTATTTTCAATCTCTACGTTTCCTTGAACTAAGTCTTTTAATAGAGAAGTGCCTTCTATTTTACTTTTAAATCTTATAACTGGCTTTATATCTTTTGGGGCTTGATCTTCAGAAATATCACGCCATTTTCGATTATACACATAAGGAATTTTTTTTTGTTTAGCTCTTTTCTTTTGTTCCTCTATTTCCTCTTCACTACAAAAGCATTTATAGGCATTTCCATTTTCTAATAATCTTTTAGCAATAGTTACGTGTTCACCAATCATTTTTGATTGAATATACTCTTCACCATCGTGTTTAATTCCCATCCATTCTAGAGAGTTAACTATTTGAATTCTATGTTCTTCCTTAGATCTTTCTTTATCAGTATCCTCTATCCTTAAATAAAATTTACCTGATTTGTTTTTTGAATATAACCAATTAAATAGAGCTGTTCTTACCCCACCAATATGAAGAGGACCGGTAGGAGAAGGAGCAAATCTAGTTGCTACTTTTTTCATGGAATTTATTTAGACTATTTTACTGAAAGTTTCTATATAAAGATACAAGAATTCCTTGAACTTTCACTCTATCTGGGCCAAAAATTTTTGTTTCGTAATTTCTATTTGCACTTTCTAATGCAACAGTTTTACCTTTTCTTCTAATTCTTTTCAACATAGCCTCATGATCATCAATTAAAGCTACTACAATTTTTCCATTATCTGCAGTATCTGCTTTTTTGACAATAACAGTATCACCATCATTGATTCCTGCTTCAATCATAGAATCCCCTTGGACCTTTAAACCAAAAAATTCTCCATCTTTCTCAATATTCGCTGGCAGTGGAATTCTTGAAACTTCATTCTGTATAGCTTCAACTGGAGTTCCTGCAGCAATTTTTCCAAGAACAGGGATTTCTGTATCGTTAGAATTATTTAAATTTTCCTCATCTAATCCTCCCTTAATAATACTTGGAGAAAAACTGTTATAAATATCGTTTGCGGATGCAGTTTCAGGTAACTTAATTACTTCTAATGCTCTCGCTTTGTGGGCTAATCTTTTAATGAAGCCTCTTTCTTCTAGTGCACTAATAAGTCTGTGAATGCCGGATTTTGATTTTAAATTTAACGATTCTTTCATTTCCTCGTATGAAGGGGACACACCTGTAGATCTCAACTTTTTGTTAATAAACAGAAGCAGGTTTTTTTGTTTTTTAGTTAACATAGAACAAATTAAGTACATCGATGTTCTATAAAAGTTCCTCAATTTATACAACAGCTAAAAAGCATTATAAATCGTGGAAAATTTCTATAAAAGGGAAAAAATATTATTATTTTCTAAATCTTTTAAAAGTGATTCACCAATTAAAAAAGTGCTTATTGAAGTCCTGTTTTTTATATCAAGCAACTCATTTTTTGTTTTTAGACCGCTCTCAGAAATTAGAGGGGAAGAGTGATTAGAAACAACATCATATATGTCGTAAGTTGTATTTATCTCAGTTTTAAGAGTTTTTAGGTTTCGGTTATTTATACCAATTAAAGCACCCGGATATTTTACTGATTTTTCTGCCTCTTCAACTGAATGAACTTCAACAATCACACTCATATTATGCTTTAAAGCCTCCTCGTAAATTTCATCAGCAGTTTTTTCAGAAATACCAGCTAATATGATCAGGACTGCATCAGCACCATAACTTTTAGCTAAAGGAACTTGAAATTTATCAACAAAAAAGTCTTTACAAAGAATGGGTAACTCAATTTTTTTTTTAATTTCAGAAATATGAGATAAATTTCCTAAAAAAAAGTCTTCCTCAGTTAATACAGACAAACAAGTAACATTCTTAGAGTTATATATATTTGCAATTTTTACTGGATCGTAATCATCTATCAAAATACCTGCAGATGGACTAGCTTTTTTTATTTCAGCAATTACAGATATCTTATTTTCTGAGTTATTGGTTTGTATTTTTTTCTTGAAATCAAAAAAAACATCTTTTTCATTAATTGTTTCTATCAAGCTATCAATATCAATTTCACGTTTTAATTTTTCAATTTTAATCTTTTTTTGATCAATTATTTTTTGAAGAATATTTTCAGACATTCTGTATATTTTTTACATATTTGAATGCAGCTCCAGATTTAATAAACCCTCTGGTATAATTATAAGCAATTTTAAAATCATCATATTTTTCTGAAACTATTAATCCTGCTGCAGCATTTAGACATACTGCTTTTGAAAAATCATTATCTTCACCTTGAAAAATATTTAAAATTTTATCAGAATTAAATTTAGCATCATCTCCTACTAAATTTTCAAATTTATCAGCATTAACATTTAACTCATTTGGATCAATTATAAACTCAGATATTTCATTGTTCTTCAGTTGCACAACATTAGTTTTAGCGTAAGGTGATATTTCATCTAGACCATCCTCACTATTTACAATCCATGCAAATTTTAAATTTAGATTTTTTAGTGCATTTGCAAAAACTTTTAGAAGTTTATTATCAAAAACACCAATTACCTGCCTTTCAACAAGCGCTGGGCTGCTTAATGGACCTATCATATTAAAAATAGTCCTTTTTCCTATTTTTTTTCTTGTTGGACCAACATATTTCATTGCTGAGTGGTAATTTGGAGCAAACATGAAGCCAAAATTTTTATTTTTAATCTGCTCCTCGATTTGATTTGGTTCCAAGTTGATATTTATATTTAAGGCTTCAAGAACGTCAGCTGACCCACATTTTGATGAAACTGCTTTGTTTCCATGCTTTGCAACTTTTACACCCATGCTTGCTAACAAAAGCGCTGATGCTGTTGAAATATTTAGAGTATCTTTTCCATCTCCACCAGTACCGCAAGTGTCAATGCAATTTTCAGCTTTAACTCTTTTTGACTTATCTCTCAATATATATACACCTCCAGCTATTTCTTCTGAAACCTCACCTTTATCTGACAATAAAGTTAAAAATTCATAAATTTGTTGATCACTTGCCTCACCATTCATTAAAACCTTAAATGCATTTTTACTCTCATCAAAATTTAAATTTATTTTGTTTCTAAGCTTTTCTAAAAAATGATCCATTTTTACTCTTTTACAAAGTTCTCTAAAATTTTTAAACCATATTTTGTTTTGATACTTTCAGGATGAAATTGAACTCCATGGATTTTATATTCATTATGCATAACACCCATTATTGTCCCATCAGATGTACTAGATGTAATTTTTAAATCTTTAGATAAGGATTTTCTATCAATTACTAAACTATGATATCTGGTAGCTAAGAAGTTTTTTGGTAAATTTTTTAAAATACCAATTTTCTTATTTATAATATTACTTGTTTTTCCATGTACAAGTTTTTTAGCTTGAATTATCTTTGAACCAAATACTTGACCAATAATTTGATGACCTAAGCAAACACCAAGTATTGGCATTTTTTTATATAAATTTTTTACTATCTTTAAACAGTTTCCAGATTGATTGGGGTTTCCAGGACCTGGAGATATTACAATTTTATTATATCCTTTTTTTAAAATAGAATGATGATCTACTTTATCATTTCTATAAACATCTACTTTAGAAAATGATGAAAGATAGTGATATAAATTGAATGTGAAACTATCGTAATTATCAATTAAAATTATTTTCATCTTTTACTCCAAAGCCTTAATTAAAGCTTTTGCTTTATTTACTGTTTCTTTAAATTCATTAATTGGTTTACTATCAGCAACAATTCCTGCTCCAGACTGCACATAAAATTTTTTATCTTTTGAAATTGCCGTTCTAAGTGCAATACAAGTATCAAAATCGCCATTTGCAGAAAAATAACCAATACCACCAGCATAAACTTTTCGCCTCGTTGTTTCTAATTCGTCAATAATTTCCATAGCTCTTATTTTAGGAGCACCTGATACTGTTCCAGCAGGAAAACCAGATAATAATGTGTCAAATTTGCCAAATTTTTTATTAAATACACCTTCAACATTGGAGACTATGTGCATTACATGTGAATATCTCTCTATCTTAAAACTTTCGGTTACTTTAACAGAGTTAATTTTAGAAACTTTTCCAGTATCATTTCTTCCAAGATCAAGAAGCATTAAGTGTTCAGAAAGCTCTTTTTTATCTTTTAAAAGATCCTTTTCATAAAATTTATCTTCTTTTTTATTTTTGCCTCTAGGTCTTGTGCCAGCTATAGGTCTAATAGTAATCTTATTATCTCTAAGTCTCACAAGTATCTCAGGACTCGCACCTATAATTTGGAAATCTTCAAAGTTAAAAAAATACATGAAAGGGGAAGGGTTAGTAATTCTTAATTTTTTATAAATATCTATTGGCTCTTTATTAAGAGCAGTTTCGAACCTTTGACTTAGAACAACTTGAAAAATATCTCCTATTTTAATGTAATTTTTAGCTTTTGAAACATTGCTAAGGAATTTCTTTTTTGTGATATTTGATTTAACTTTTGGTTTGGATATCTTGGTTTTTGACTGATTTATTTTGTAATTATAATTTGCTAAAAAAATCATTTCTTCTATTTCTTTTTGTATTTGATAATACTTAGTTTGATAATTTTTGATTTTTTCATCAAAAAAA
The DNA here is from genome assembly GCA_902604975.1 of uncultured Pelagibacteraceae bacterium. GTDB lineage: Bacteria > Pseudomonadota > Alphaproteobacteria > Pelagibacterales > Pelagibacteraceae > Pelagibacter. Next base: position 28,083 of record CACLAY010000010.1, read on the forward strand.
CAATTAACTATAAAAAATAATTTTTTTTTAACATTATCAAAAACAACTAGATTTTTTGGTCTCAAAATTCTTGCATCAGGAATTTTAAGGTCATTTTTTGTACTATTTGGAATTTTCTCAATATATCTTATTGCGTCATAAGAGAAATAACCTGAAATAATTGAGCTAATTGGTGGTAATTCACTTGGTATTTTAAAATTAAAATTTTCGATTATTTTCTCAATATTATCTTTCGGAGTTCCTCTTAATTTCTTTCTTTTATTTCCATAATTTAAAACACAGCTATTATTATTAAATTCCCAAATCTTATCAGGATTTTTACCAAAAATTGTATATCTACCTTTTATGAAACCTTTTTCTACAGACTCGAATACGAAGCTATTTCTTACATTTAAGAAGTTATTAATTAAATTTTCTATTTCTTTTAAGCCACTTGACTTTATCGCATAGTAAAGAACCTGATTTTTACCCTTTTTATGATTTTTCTCAAATAACTTTAGATCAATATTCAACATTATCTAAAATAATTTTTAACTCTATCAATTGTTTGATTGAATATTTTTACCTTGTATTTTGAATTTAAAGATAGGTCATAGGATGTATAAATATCATTAATAATATCGTTATTTGCCTTAATAGAATATTCTTCAACATTGTTAGTATTTTTTTCCATATCTGAATAATAAATGTTTTTAATTTTAGTAAGAAAAACTCTATTTGTTTCCCCAGTTACTATTGAGAAACTTTCTTTTGGTAATGTGTATAAAAGTTTTAAAGAATCTGGATCAAAAATTTCGTAATCATTGCTGTTTTTAACAGTTACAGTCTTAATATTATTTGTATCT
>CACLAY010000011.1 GCA_902604975.1 uncultured Pelagibacteraceae bacterium
TTTTCATTGCATCTCTTCTAAATGGTTCACCTAATTCTTGATTTAAAATTACCTCTATGAATGTTGTAATTCCTTTTTTTTGATCTTCACAGGATTGTTTAATTGCCTTAGTTGTTTCTTCCATTGTTTTAACGGCAACACCTTTTAATCCACATGCATTAGCAACTTTGGCATAGCTTAGCTCAGGATCTAATTCTGTTCCAATGAAATTATCATCAAACCATAAAATAGAGTTTCTCTTTTCTGCTCCCCATTGGTAATTTCTAAATATTACCATTGTAATTGCAGGCCATTCTTCTCTAGCACAAGAACTCATCTCGTTCATGCTTATGCCAAAAGCACCGTCACCTGCAAAACCAATTACTGGTGTATCTGGACATCCTATTTTTGCTCCAAGTATTGATGGAAAACCGTAACCACATGGACCAAACAAACCTGGTGCTAAATATTTTCTTGGCTTTTCAAAAGTTGGGTATGCATTACCTATTGCACAATTATTTCCGATATCACTTGAAATAATTACATCATCTGGCATTCCAGCTTGTATTGCTCTCCAAGCTTGTCTTGGGGACATTCTATCTGCGTCTCTTTCTCTAGCTTCCTTATTCCAAACTGTCCCTGGATCATCATCTTCATGATCTAAACTTGTAAGAGTTTGTAACCAAGCTGATTTTGTTTGATGAATTAAATTTTTTCTATCATTTCTACCATTATCGCCAGCTGTTGGTGAAAGTTTTTCTAAAATCTGTTGTGAAACCATCTTAGCATCCCCACAAATACCAACTGTTACTTTCTTGGTAAGACCAATTCTGTCTGGGTTCATGTCTACTTGAATAATAGTTGCATCTTTTGGCCAATAATCAATTCCATATCCAGGTAAAGTTGAAAAAGGATTTAATCTTGTTCCTAATGCTAAAACTACATCTGCTTTTGAAATTAATTCCATACCAGCTTTAGATCCATTGTATCCTAATGGCCCCACTGCTAAAGGATGACTTCCTGGAAAACTATCATTGTGTTGGTATCCGTTGCATACTGGAGCATCTAACTTTTCAGCTAACTTTTTACATTCATCAATTGCATTACCAATTACCACACCTGCTCCAGACAATATAACTGGGAATTTTGCATCAGATAAAAGCTTTGCAGCTTTATCAATAGCTTCTTTTCCTCCGCCTTGTCTTTCAAATCTTACAATTGGTGGTAAATCAATATCTATTACTTGTGTCCAATAATCTCTTGGGACGTTTATTTGTGCTGGTGCAGAACCTCTAAATGCTTTTTCTATTACTCTATTTAATACCTCTGCCATTCTTGAAGGGTCTCTGACTTCTTCTTGGTAGCAAACCATATCTTTAAATAAATTCATCTGCTCTACTTCTTGAAATCCACCTTGACCCATAGTTTTATTTGCTGCTTGAGGAGTTACTAATAATAAAGGTGTATGGTTCCAGTAAGCTGTTTTAATTGGTGTAACTAATCCTGTAATTCCTGGCCCATTTTGAGCAATCACCATTGACATTTTTCCTGTGGCTCTCGTATATCCGTCTGCAATTAAACCACCGTTAGTTTCATGTGCCACATCCCAAAATGTAATTCCTGCTTTAGGAAATAAATCAGATATTGCCATAAAAGCTGATCCTATTATTCCAAACGAGTGTTCAATTCCGTGCATTTGAAGAACTTTTATAAATGCTTCTTCAGTTGTCATTTTAGTCATAGTTCAGCCTTTCTAATTCTTTTTTTAATTGTCAAAGTGCTCGATTAATATATAAGATTTAGCGAATTTCAAATAAAGAAATCGTCACAATGTCAAATACAGATATAATAATACACGATGAAAAAGATAACGTTGGCGTAGTTGTTATAGAGAAAATAACCCCAGATCAAGATTGTAATTGTTGGATTATGGAAAATGACAAGTCTGTTTCAATACAATCAAAAGATGAAATACCTTTAGGCCATAAAATTGCAATGATAGATCTAAATGAGGGAGATACTATTTTAAAATACGGACATGATATTGGAAAAGTAGTTAAAAGTATTAAAAAAGGTGAACATGTACATGTTCATAACGTAAAAACAAAAAAGTGGTAATAAATGGAAATTCCAAAGAGTTTTTTAGGATATAAAAGAGAAAATGGTCGTGCTGGAACACGTAATCACGTTATTATTCTTCCCGTAGACGATATTTCAAATGCATGTGCAGAAGCAGTAGCAAATAACATTAAAGGTACAATAGCCCTACCTCATTCTTACGGACGATTACAATTTGGTGCAGACTTAGAACTTCATTTTAGAACAATGATTGGTACAGGAAAAAATCCTAACGTTGCAGCTGTCATAGTTGTTGGTATTGAACCAAAATGGACAAAAAGAATTGTAGATGCAATTGCAACAACAGGTAAACCAGTTGAGGGTTTTAGTATCGAAGGTGTTGGAGATATAGATACCATTGCAAAAGTTTCAAAAAAAGCACAAGAATTTTCAATGTGGGCATCAGAAAAACAAAGAGAGGAATGTCCAATGAGTGATTTATGGATTTCGGTAAAATGTGGAGAATCTGATACAACGTCAGGATTAGCATCTAATCCAACTGTTGGAAATCTTATGGATAAGTTAGAACCTCTTGGTGTACATTTATGTTTTGGCGAAACTTCTGAGCTTACTGGGGCTGAAACAGTCTGTGAAAAAAGAGGCAAAACACCAGAGGCTCAAGCAAAGTTTAAAAAAACATGGAACGATTACAATGATTTTATTCTTAAAGAAGCAACAGATGATTTGTCAGAAAGTCAACCAACTGCAGGAAATATTGCAGGTGGATTAACCACTATTGAAGAAAAAGCATTTGGTAATTTTCAAAAAATTGGAGGATGTCAATTTATTGATGTTTTAGAGCCAGCCGAGGAACCAACAAAAGGTGCGGGATTGTACTTCATGGATACTTCTTCAGCCGCTGCAGAATGTGTTACTTTACAAGCTGCAGGTGGTTTTAATATACATTTATTCCCAACTGGACAGGGGAATATCATAGGGAATCCTATTGAACCTGTGATTAAATTGACAGCAAATCCTCTTACAGCAAAAACTATGAGTGAACATATTGATGTTGATGTATCAAAAATTTTATCTAGAGAAATGAATTTAAGTCAAGCTGGAGATGAGTTAATCAAATCAACTTTAAGAGTTGCTAATGGAAGATTAACTTGTGCAGAGGCTCTCGGTCATAAAGAATTTGTTATGACTAAATTATATAGAAGCGCTTAATTACTTTTTTAATTTAGCTAATCTTTTATCGTCCCAATTAGAGTAAACTCTTCTAATCATTGCAGCCGCAACTCCTAGTACAACCGCAAGAAGCACAGAGGTTAGACCATAAAATATAGGCATATCTTTCGAAAAGTTTAGTATAAATTCACTAAGTGGTCCTAAATTGTCAGGATTACCAACCATAGTACTCACTGTCTTTTCATCTTTAATAAAAGTATCATAAGCAATTGCTATACCAACTAATAACAACAATATTGCTAAAATGGTTTTAAATTCAGAACTATCAATTTTTTCTCCAATTTTTTGCCCAAACTGAACACCTATTATTGATCCTAAAATTAAAACAAAAACTAAAATCAAATCTATTGTCCCATAATTTAAAGCATGCAAAATTGTTACGATTGCACTTATAAATATAGTAACGAAAAGTGATGTTCCTGGAATTAATTTTGTTGGCATTCCAATAATATAAATCATAGCTGGAACTAAAATAAAAGCACCACCTATTCCCATTATAGCAGCAATGAAACCAACTATTAAACCTATTATAATTGGAGTGAATGCACTTTCATAAAGTTGTGACTTTTTAAAACGCATTCTCAAAGGTAATCCATGTATCCAATAGTGTTTATGCAATTTTTTTCTCTCAGTAATTTTTTTTCTAGCTTTATCAATTTCTGAAACACCTTGAATTAACATAAAAGTTCCTAAAATTGCGAGGATGTACATATAAGCAAGAGAAATAACCACATTAATTTTTCCAATATCTTTAAAATATGAAAAAGTTATAATTCCTAGAACTGTTCCTACTATCCCACCAATTACAATCATGAAACCCATTTTATAATCAAGTGTCCCTTTGAGATAATGTGTAGTGGAACCTGAAACAGAAGTTCCAAGGATGTTACTTGCTTCATTAGGTACAGCATAAATAGGTGGAACACCTAAAAAAATTAAAAAAGGGGTCATTAAAAATCCACCACCAACCCCGAACAAGCCAGACAAAATTCCTACTACTAAGCTTAAACCGAAGATAAAAAGTAAATTAATTTCAACTTGTGCTATTGGAAGAAAATACTCCATATGAAGTAACTATTCCTCTAAGAATACAAAGTCAATAAATATGAATAATTTTAGATAAAATTTTGGGCTGTGCTAAGAATTATAATACCCCAAGCAAAGAAGATAAAAAGGTATAAAAAAGATTTAATTATTTTGCTTAATTGATTTTCAAAGAATAAAGGTAATTTTTTTATATTATTATTTATTATTTGAAACATACTCGCGGAATACCACAGGTTGTGATAAATGCAAATATTATTTTATCTGTTTAGAAAATAGTTGCCCCGAAGACTTTTACCTCTTCTCCTTCTTCTCCAAGAACTAATCTTCCAAGAAAGTCACCTGGTATCTCTGTGCTAGTCTGTTTATATAAGATAGTTATATATAAACCTCTTCTCAGACACCCTATTGCTTCACATCCTTCAGTTAAACTCGAAATCAATTTATTTCCTGCCCATTGTTTGCCAAGTTCAACCTCATTAGCTCCATACATCATTTGTGATGACAGATCCCTTGTAAATCCACCGTAATCTTTTATGTTTGATGATTTAACTAAGTTTGTCCAAATAGGTTCGGCTATTTTAATAATTTCCTCATCGGATTTATCTAATAAAGCCATTTCTATGATCTATTGAATTTAAGAAGCTTCTTTTTTCTCTTTTTCATCAACTATGTGATAAACAGGTGCTTTTTCCATAGCAAACTTACCAGTTTTAGGGTCTCTTCTAGATAGGGTGAGACAATGCCAATTTTCATCATCTAATTTCATATAATCCCCTCTATAATAATAACCTGGCCAACGAGTTTCTTGTCTGAACAAAGTATGTTCTGTTACACATTGAGATGTAATTGTTCTATGTTTTAGCTCCCAAGCTCTCATAAGTTGGTGATAATCCTCAGCTCCAATATTTTCTAAATCTTCTTCAAGCCATGCAAGTAGCTCTAGGCCTTTTTTAAGAGTATTTTCGTTCGTCATGTAATTGTAGCTAATCCCGCCTACATACTCATCCATAATTTTCTGTAGTCTTTGTAAACCTTGAATTGGAGAAATGTAGCTTGGAGAAACTGTTCCACCCGTTATTTCATTTCTTCCAACTGTATAATTTTCTAACGGTTTATAAATAACTTCCTTGAAATCGTCACATTGTTTATCACTTACTTTAATATCGTTTGCCTTTTGATCTTCTATATATTTTACAGCAGCTTTTGCAGCTAATCTTCCTTCAGTAAATGATCCAGATGAGAATTTATGGGCGCTTCCACCGACAGTATCCCCAGCACCGAATAAGCCTTGAATTGTTGTCATTCTGTTATATCCCCAGAAATATTCAGGTGGAGATAAATCTTCTGGTCCACTCACCCATGCTCCTGAACATGTAGCGTGAGAACCCATAACATAAGGCTCCGATGTTGTTAACTCAGGGTTTGTGTACTTTGGATCTATATTTTGTGAAGCCCATACAACTGCTTGTCCAACTGTCATACCTAAGAAATTTTCCCATCCAACTGTTTCTAAGTGTGGATCTTGGAAAGCTTCCTTCGTCACCATATGAATTGGTCCGCCACCAGCCATTGTTTCTTGAATGAAAGCATGGTTACGTAAACATGTAGGAGTAGGATGATGATCAATGTACTCTCCAACTAATTCTTTGGTTTTTTCGTACCATTTTTTCTCATAATTTTCACCGTTAGCATTTTGTGTATATGTTTTTAAATGTAAGAAATAAGCGCCAACCGGACCATACCCATCTTTAAATCTACATAGAACAATTCTATTCTCCATTTGAGTCATTTTAGCTCCAGCAGCAATAGGTAATGCATATGCCGATCCATTACTCCATGGAGCGTACCAGGTTCTTCCCATTCCTTCGCCCACAGCTCTAGGTTTGAAAATATGTGAAGCTCCTCCAGCAGCAACAATAACTGTTTTTGATTTAAATACGTGGTAGTCACCTGTTCTCATATTAAATCCAACTGCTCCACCAACTCTATTTTCATTATTTTCGTCCATTAATAAATGGGTGATCATTATTCTGTTGTAAATTTTATCTGCTGATTTTTTTGCTGCCTCTGCAACAATTGGTTTATAACTTTCACCATGTATCATTATTTGCCATTTACCTTCTCTTTGGTATCTACCTGTCTCTTTATTTTTCATCATTGGCAAACCCCATTCATCAAACATATGAACAGTTGAATCTACGTGACGAGCCATGTCATATCCTAAATCTTCTCTGACCAATCCCATTAAATCATTTCTTGCATATCTTACATGGTCCTCTGGTTGGTTTTCACCCCATTGCATTCCCATGTAGCAATTGATTGCATAAAGTCCCTGAGCAACTGCACCGCTTCTATCTATATTTGCTTTTTCAACACAAACTATTTTTAAATCTCTACCCCAATGCCTAGCCTCGAAAGTTGCACCAGTCCCAGCCATTCCGCCACCAACAACTAAAACATCGCAATTTTCTACTATAGTTTTTCTAGCCATTAATAATAAACTCCTTTTTTAAAAGCACTCTTATCTACTTTTGGTAATTCTTTATTTGTATTTAATCCCTCTGGCTCTGAATATAATATTTGAGAATTAATTTCTCCTTGATTGGGCTTATCTCCCTCAGCTAATTTTGGAATAAATTTACCCCAAGGCTTAGTAGTTATGGGCGACACAAAATTCTTTTCAGTTCCGTTTCTAAATTTTATTCTCCAAGAAATAGTTCCTTTTTCCTCTTCTCTTCTAACTCTTACACTATGACCCATTGGAGCAAAATCTGCATATCCTCTTACATCAATTGCATGGTTAGGGCATGCTTTAACACATGAGTAACATTCCCAACAAAAGTTTGGTTCAATATTTTTCGCTCTTCTTATAGTTTCATCGATATGCATAATATCTGATGGACAAATATCCACACAATGACCGCAGCCATCACATCTAGTCATGTACACAAAAGTTGACATAATTTATATTTTCTCCTTTAAATTCTTTATCATATTAATAATGTTTTGGCTCTTCTCTTTTTATACCTAGGCCAAATTGCTCAGGAGCGTCAGCTTCAGGTGGAAGATTATCTCTAGATCCATCAGCTTCAGCTAAATTTTTTTGTAAAGCGGCACCTGGTTTGTAAAACATATGAGCGAATTTAGACCAATATACACCACCAAATAAAACTAAATTTGCAACTATAAATAAAGCTAAAAATACAAAATCATCCCATCTGCCTTGTAAGTTTAAAGATTGAAGATATGACCAAATTAATCCGAACAATGAGGATGCAATCAATGCAAGTACAAATAAGTCTGCTTGGATAATTCTATACCATGGTTGAGCTTCGGAGTAGACATCAACTCTTAAAAAAAACCAAAACCAACCTCCACCTAGAACTGTTAAAGCCGCACCAACATGCCAAATGATTGGCCAAAAAGCAGGTGTTACTGAATTTGGGGTAGTATAAAAAAATATCATCACAACTGATCCAACCCAAAACAAAATTGTTCCATACATTCCCATTACATGCGCCACTCTTCTTTTGCCTGCTCCAAGTTCTGATGTAGTAGCAATGTCGCTTGCTATGGTTTTTGAAATTACAGATATTCTCTCTCCTGTTGATAATGTTTTTGTAGCTGATAATTTTGCCTTTTTTGCATTATTAAAGAAATACTTCACATTTTTTTTATGAATAATATCCATAACTGTTCCAACTAGAATTAATAAACCCATTAAAATAACAAAAGATTGCATCAAAAATGGTGGTACAGTCTCAGTCAGTATTAAAAATGGATTAGTTGATATCATTGTGAATTTGTTCCTTCCGCATAAGATTTCTAGTACACTTATTTAAATAGATCAACCGCGATATAATGACATTTCAACAGTTTATAATCGTAATTATTATTTGGTTTTACGCACATAATGTTGTTTTGAGGCAATTACGCTTCTTACGCCGCCTTGTGGGTTCTCAACATCTCCCGATCTTCTTGGAATCAGATGAATATGGCAATGATTAATTGATTGTCCTGCAGTTTTGCCAGAGTTTGATCCAACATTAAATCCCTCGATTGTATTATCTTTATATTCAAGTTTTTTTTTAAGTTCTTTTAGAAGTGCATCACAAGCAAGAACTTCTTCATTGTTTAGTTCAAAATAATTTTCTACATGTCTTTTTGGAACAATTAAAGCATGATACTTTGAAACTGGGTAAGTATCATAGCTTGCGTAGGCCAATTCATTCTCTAGTTCGAAATCATTGTTGGATATATTACAAAATAAACATGGGTTATTAGGATCTCTCATTTTTTAATTGTAAATATATTTTTCTTTTTTAAACTCTTTTTCAAAAGTTTTGTAAATTGAATTAAATATTTTGTTTTTTCTTCTCTTCCAATTGCTATCGACGATATAACTTGTAGAAACAACACCTTTACCAGAACCAACAAGCAAGATTTCATCAAATTGATTTAATTCTTTTAGATAAATATCTTTTTTAATTATATTAAATTTTTTTTCATAAAATTTAAAATTTGTTCCTCTATAATATTTATTTTTTGGTGAATAAATTTTATTCTTTTTAACAAACAATAAATTTGAAGTTCCAGTTTCAAATATTTTATCATTTACACATAAAGCGATGTCTTCTTTTGAAGTATTCATTTTAGATAGAAAACCTAGAATTTTTTTGTATTTTAAATTTTTGTATTCAGGTTTCACTCTTTCATAGAAGACTAATTTAATGCCAAATTTTTTTTTAGGTTTAACTCTGTCTCTAAGAGATATTGAAATAGTTTTTTTATTTAAAGCAACTCTAAGTAAATGATTGTAAGATTTTGTTTTATCTATATTTTCAGTTATTAATTTTAATATTTTACTTTTTATTCCTTTTTCATAGATCTTATAGGCCTTTAATGATTTTATTAAATTGTCAATGTGTGTTTTAAAAAAAAGAATTTTAGGTGGTTTATTATAGATCCACATTGTTGTAAAAACTCCATCTTTATTCCACAGATCATCAAACTCAATTTCTTTAAAGTTTTTACGCTGATAAGATTTTTTTAATAAGTATTTTACCATTATTTGTCAAAAAAGATTCTGGGTGAAATTGAAATCCATATACATCATCTTGAGTATTTTCGAAACCCATTGCTATATCAGATTTATTACATCTCATAGTGATATTAAAGTTTTCATTTATAAAAGGTTCTTTTAGCTTAAGTGAGTGATACCTGCCAACTTTAAAAATTGAATTTTTTTTAAAAATAGAATGATTGCTTGTAACTTTTACAGTTGATTGAAAACCGTGATAAATATTTTTTTGTTGAATAATTTTTCCATTTTCACTGTGTAAGATCAATTGATAACCAAGACAAATGCCAATAATTTTTTTTGTTCCTTTGTATTTATTATAAATCTTTATAGATGTTGGGTAATCTTTGGGTGATCCTGGTCCAGGAGAAAATACTATTGTTTTAGATTTATCCAATAATTTTTTATTTATATTGAAGTAATTTGAACAATATACTTCGTCAAATTCAGAAAATTGATGAACTACATTCCAAGTAAATGAATCTTGATGATCAATAATATAAATCATTTAAATAATTCCAAAAGTGATTTTGCTTTGATAAAGTTTTCATTGAATTCTTTCTTTGAATTACTATCCAACACAACTCCAGAAGCTGCGGATATTTCTGATCTATTTTTATAATTTAAAATTGATCTAATAATTATATTAAACCTCATATCTTCATTAAATTTTATATACCCAAAACTCCCAGTAAAAATATTTCTATCTTCCTTTTCTTGCGAATTAAGTAATTCCAATGTTCTTATTTTAGGACAACCAATGACAGATCCGCCTGGCATCATTGACTTAATTATTTCTTTAACAGATGTTTTTTGATTTAATTTTCCAATAATACTAGTTACATAGTGATATAGGTGCTTATATTCTTCTACATATTTTTGCTTTTTAATTTTTACTGTACCTGGTTTACATATTCTAGATAGATCATTTCTCTCAAGATCTACAATCATATTATGCTCTTTAGTTTCTTTGTTGTTATTCCTAAAGAATTTGAGAGCTTTAGACTTTGTTGTATATTTATTTTTTTTTAAAGTTCCAGCAATAGGTTTAGTATTAATAAAATTGCCAACTCTATTGATTAAAGTCTCAGGGGAACAACTAACTATAGAGTAATCTTTATCTCTGATCATAAATGACTCAGGCGATGAGTTAATCTTCATTAGTTTCCAAAAGAAATTTACTGAATTAATAGTCGATTTATTCTTATATTTTGTACATATTTTTATTTGATAAGTTTCTCCCTCTCTAATTTTTCTAGAAAATGCATCAAATATTTTTTGGTATTTATTAAATTCTATATTTACTTTGAAAGGGCTAAGAATTTTAGTTTTATGAAAAACTTCTTTAAATTCAGTTTTTTTTAAATTTGAATGTATTATAATTTTGTTTCTTATTTTGATTAAAGTCTCAGGCTTATAAAAAATACCTTTGTAGAAGTTCATTTTTTTTTGATTTTTTAAAGATAAATTTAAAAGATTACATAAAATCTCATAACCAAAAAATCCCACATATAAGTCGGTTTCTTTTCTATATTTTTTCGAAGAAAAGCTATCTAAAAATTTTGCAATATTATTTTTGTTAAGCGTTATCTTCTTTGAAAAATCCGTATAAATATTATACCCCCCGCCAACTTTATAGATAATAAGGGGCTTATTAGACTGATAAAGTTTTTCTAAATATTTATTAAATTTAAGTTTATGCTGGTTGAGCTCTTTCAATTGTTTTCTCTATAATAGGTAAATGTATCACGCCTGCAAAAATTGATAATGCGATAGATGCGTACCATGCATAATCAAAATTTCCATACATCTCATAAAAAACTCCCCCAAGATAAGCTCCAAGAAAAGACCCAATCTGATGACTAACAAATACAATACCGTATAAAAGACCTAAGTGTTTTGTTCCAAAAATGTGCCCTACTAAACCGTTCGTTGGTGGAACAGTAGAAAGCCATAAAAGTCCAAACGTTACACCAAATACAACAGAATTAAATATACTTGGTGGTAGAAATAAAAAATAAATTAAAGAAACTCCTCTTAATAAATATATGGCACTTAAAACTTTCTTTTTACTGTACTTAGTAGCCAAATAGCCGCTACCGAGAGTTCCTATCATATTAAATACTCCAACTAATGCTAATATCATTGCTGCCGTCCAATCGGGCATCCCTTTATCCATCATATATTTTGGAATGTGTGTAGCTACTAATGCGATATGCCAACCACAGACAAAAAATCCAAGTGTTAAAAATATAAAACTTTTATTAGTAAAAGCTTCTCTTAAAGCCTCTGAGGCTGTTTGTTTATTATCTTGCTTGTTAATTCCTGTTGGAATTTTAGGAGTACTAACAAATAATGAAACAATTAAGCCAATACCTAATAAAAAGCAGAAATATAAAATAGTAATTTCCCAACCTATTTCAATTAAAGAATATCTAACCAGTAATGGTGACACAAAAAATCCAAATGAACCTGCGCATGTTACAATCCCTGTAGCAATTGTTCTATTTGAGGCAGGAAAATGCTTTGCAACTACTGATACAGGAATACTTATTGCTGTCCCGCCTAAACCTATTCCAATTAATAAACCAATTGTTAATGTAAAATAATATCCAGTATTTAATCCTGAATAGAAAAGTAACAACCCTGCTAAGTAAAATAAAAAACCAATAAAGATTGCTGCTGCACCTCCATACTTATCAGTTATATATCCAAATACAGGGCTAAAAACTCCCCACATCAAAAGTTGCAATCCAACTACAAATCCAAAATGTGAGATAGAAATATCAAGGTCAGTATTAAAATCAAAAAAAAATAATCCAAAAGTCTGTCTTATTCCAAGTGAAACAATTACTACAGACGATGCTGCTACCAAAGTAATTAATGCTTTTTTTGTAGTGAAAAATTTTTCAGAACTCATTTAATGAATTTAAGCGATTTTCGCAAATCTTCAATTAAATCTTTTGGATCTTCGAGACCAACATGTAGCCTTACAATTGTTTCATCATCTTTAATATCTGAGTAAATCCTGTTACCTCTCTCTGCTTTACTTTGATGTAACGCTAAACTTTCAAAGCCTCCCCAGCTATAACCATAACCAAACAATTTTAATGAATTAACAAACTTTATTACAGATTTTTTATTTTTTGTTTTAATTTTAAGACCCATTAATCCAGAGGCACCAGAGTAATATTTTTTCCATAATTTGTAATTAAGCGAACCTTTCAGATATGGATATAAAAGTTTTACTTTTTTATTTTTTGATAAAAAGGCTGCGACTTTTTTAGCGTTTTCTTGATGTTTATCTAATCTTACATCTAAGGTTCTAAGACCTCTTGTTATTAAATATGCATCATCAGGACCTAATCTCAAACCAATTATTTTTTGAGTTTTCTCTACATGTTTAAAAACTTTTTTGTTAACTGCTAAACTTCCTCCCATTACATCTGAATGTCCTGAATAATACTTAGTGGCAGATACAATTGACATATCAAAACCTAGTTTCATTGGTTTAAAAAAATATGGAGTTGCCCAAGTATTGTCAATTGCTGTCAAAACCTTTCTTTTTTTTGCTATTGATATTATTTTTGATAAATCCTGAAATTCAAATGAGTTACTTCCTGGATTTTCAACAAAAATTAATTTAGTTTTTTTATTAATTATTTTATTAAGCGAATTTAAATCGTGAGGATTATAAAATGTAGTTTTAATATTAAATTCTTTTAAAAAATCTTGTGTAAGAACTCTAGTTGGATTGTAAACTGGATCAGCGACTATAATTTCATCGCCTGGTCTTACAACGCTAAAAATAGCTAAAAAAATAGATCCAAATCCTGTAGGAGTTAAAAAGACATGATAAGACTCCTCTAATTTTGTAAGTATTTTTTGTAAAATGTGCGTCGTTGAAGTGCCTTGTCTTCCATAATCAAAATATCCTCCCCGTGGATCTTTTTTATATTTGTTCTGAGTTTTCCTAATATCGTTCATGGATTTAAAAATTATTGTAGATGCTCTTACAACCGGTGGATTTACTGAGTGATTATGGAAATCTTTAGCAGTATGTTTTAAAAATGTTTTAAAAGAATTACTCATAAAAAAATTGCTATGTTGTTTGGACAATGCTATATCCACCAAATAAGTCAATAAAATAGTAAAACTAAGGAGATTATGGGATACCCAAAAAAACATAGAGGCCGAAGAAAAATGGGCTCTAAAAAGAGACGAGCAAGAAAAAAAAATAAAAAGAAATAAAATTTTTAATCTTTAATCCAACCACCACCTAAAACCTTATGACCAAATTGGTCCTTCTTGTAAAATACACAAGCTTGGCCTGGAGATATTCCATATTCTGGTTTTAGGAGACTTACTTTAACATTATCATTATCTTCTATATTTACTTTTGCATCTAAAAGCTTGCCAGTAGACCTGACTTTAACCAATATATTCTCATTAAATTCCTCTTTATTGGTAAGTAAATTTGAGTTTTTTAAATTAATATCAATTCTTGCTAATTCTTCTTTGGGGCCTATATAGATTTCATTTTTTTCAGCGTCAATTCTAATTACGTAAAATGGCTCTTCATTCGAAACTTTAATTCCTTTTCTTTGTCCAATAGTAAAATTAACTATTCCATCATGTACTCCCACAACTTTACCATCCAAATTTTTTATATTTCCTTTTTTGTAAGATTCTGGTTTAAATTTTTTTATTACTGAAGCATAATCTCCATTTGGTACAAAGCATATATCTTGACTATCTGGTTTATCAGCAACATTCAAATTCAGATTTTTTGCAATTTCTCTCGTTTTGTCTTTAAGAAGTCCGCCTAGTGGAAATCTTATATAATTTAATTGCTCCCTTGTGGTATTAAATAAAAAATAACTTTGATCTCGATTTTCATCAATAGCTCTATACATATTAGTTAAATTATTCTCTGTTAAACTTTTTACGTAGTGACCTGTGATTAGCGCATCAGCATTTAAATCTTTTGAAAATTCAAACAAATCTTTGAATTTAACTGTCTGATTACATTGTACACATGGTATTGGTGTTTCACCCTTTAAATAACTTTCAACGAAGTTATCGATAACACCTTGTTTAAACTTATCTTGGTAATATAAAATCTTATGTTCAATATCTAATTTATGAGCAACTCTTTTTGCATCCATAATATCTTGACCAGAACAGCATTGTTTTGAAGCAGCAACTTCTTTGCCATCATTGTAAAGTTTTAAAGTAATTCCAATTACATTATAACCCTCTTGCTTCATCATCCCAGCAACTGTTGAAGAGTCTACGCCTCCAGACATGGCTACCACCACTGTAGTTTCTGACGGTTTTTTATTAAATCCTAATGAGTTAGTTTCTAAATTCATTTGATGGTATTTATACTTATTTCCATTATAAGTTAAATTAAATGATTTTAGATTTTGAACCAGGTGACAAAGTTATTAATCCAGCAAATAAAAGTTGGGGTATTGGTCAAGTTCAGTCAATTATCAACGATAAAGTAACTGTTAATTTCCAAAATGTTGGAAAAAAAGTAATAAATGCAAATAATATAGAACTCGAGAGAATTGATAATAATGGATGAAAGTAAAATAAGGAGTGTTGTCGAAGATTTAATTGACACTTTTATAATGGCTGGTGAATTGTCTATTAAACTAAGAGAGAAAGGTTTAAATAAAGAGATTAAATCTGATAATACCCCTGTAAGCAATGGTGATCTTGAGGTAAATAAAATTATCACAAAAAAATTGTTAGAGTTGACGCCAGATATACCAATTGTTTCTGAGGAAACTTCACACAATAAATCTAAAAATAATTTAAAAAACTTCTGGCTAGTTGATCCAATTGACGGGACATACGACTATATAAATGATGGTGAGGAATTCACTATTAATGCTGGATTAATATTAAATGGAAAAGCTATTGCCGGTTTAATTAATGTGCCTGCAAAAAAAAGGATGTTTTATAGTTTTGGAAAAGATCAATCATATGAATTTACTTCAAACAAAACTATAAAGTTAAACTGTAAGAAAATTACTCCTAAAGGCTCAATAAAAGTAGTTTCATATTCAAATAAACTTAAACCTGAAATTGAAAAAAAACATAAAGATTTAGGTGTAACAGAATACGTTCGAATGAAAAGCTCCCTTAAATTTTGTGTAATAGCTGCAGGAGAATTTGATGGATATGTTGCTGAGCCAAGAGCTTGCGAATGGGATATAGCTGCAGGGCACGCTATACTTGAAAACGCAGGTGGAATAGTAACAGATTTTAATGGCAATGAAATTACGTATGGTAAAAAAGATTTTAAAAATCCAAGTATAATTTTAAAGAGAAGTAAAAATTTATAATGAGCGAACAATTAAGAATAATTTTAATTATAATTGTATCTGTAACAATATTTGGTTTAATTGTATTTGTGATGGTTAAAAACTATATAAGAAATAAAATTCAATACTATTTAGAAGAAAAAAATAAAAAAACTAAAGAAGATTAATTATTTTTAAATATTCATCTTTTTCAAGATCCATAACTCTTCTTGAAACTTCAAAATCGAAACCTGAACGAGCTAATACTCCTATATCCTTTTTATAAAACAAAGGTCGATTATCCTCTTGTCTTGATGGTCCAATTCTTTTTTTTTTACAGATTTTTATGGCTGAAAAAAAATCCTGATCTTCATTCTTATCTTTTATTTGTTCAATTGTATTTTTAATATATTTTTCACCCACGCCTTTATTCATTAAGTAATTTCTTATTTTGTTTATAGATGATCCTCTTTGTATTAAACTTTTTGCTTTAGACTCTGAATAAAACTTATCGTTTATAAACTTTGATTTCTCTAAATCCACAAGAACAATATCTATAAGATTAGAAACATCATTTTTTTTTATATTGGGAGTTCTTGATGTTAAGTATTTTTTTAATAGATAAGTTCTTAACTGTTGTTTAGAAGGTGCAAATTTTTCTACATAATTAAGTGCAAAATTCGTCATCTCATCAACGGTTACTTCTAAAGTCTTTTTTTTATTTTTTATGGGAATCATTGATTTATTTAATATAATATAAAAAAAATATGATTGAACAAATAGCAGCTTTTTTTACCATTGAGATGATTTATTTGTGGTTAAATATAGGTGTAATACCCTTCTGGTTAATTTTGATTATTTTTCCACAGTCAAAGATTTGTGGATTATTGGTTACTTCTGTGTTTCCATTTTTTATTTTAACGGCTGTATATGTTTATCTGGGTTATTATTTCTACATTTCTGGATATGATTTTGATTATAATTTTACGTTGTACCTTGGTCTGTATGACTTGAGAAATCTTTTTGAAGCTGAAGCTTTTCTAATTATGTTCTGGACACACTTTTTAGCAATAAACTTATTCTGTGGAGCGTGGATAATGAAAGATAGTCAAAAACTATTTATGTCTAAATATATAGTCTCCATTCCAATAATAACAACTTATTTTATTGGTCCCTTAGGTCTAGTTATTTATTGGATAATAAGAATGTTCTACGCTAAAAGAGTTAACTTGTTAGATTAAAAGAGTTGCTATTTTACTACTTTAAAACCTGAGTTTTGCATCGCTCCAAAGCCACCTTCAATATGGCAGACATTTGTGAAACCCATTTCTTGTAAAGATTTAGTTGCTAATGCTGATCTCAATCCACCAGCACAAAATAAAACCATTTCTTTATTCATATCAATTTTACCGTCTTTAAAATATTGACTTTCAGGGTCCATCCAAAATTCCAACATGCCTCTTGGCACATGTGAAGAGTTTTCTATTCTTCCTAATCTTTCTAACTCTCTTATGTCTCTAATATCTATTAAGTTACAACTTTTATTATTTATTTTTTCTAAACCCTCTTGAGGTGAAATAGTTTTAATTTCATTTAAAGCCTCTGTCACTAGATCTCTTGAAGATTTAATTTTCATATTTTTATATAAAATTTTTTTTGGTTTTTAAAATACTTATTATTAACACCTAATTGTAATTTTATAAATACATAATATTTATAAATCTTGATTTAATAAATTTATTTTAAGAAATTTCTCTTAAAGTGATAATAAACAAAAAACTGGACAAATACTGAAATGTTTAAATAATGATATTTAAAATTAACAAACTTATTAATGGAATATAAAAATATTTGTATTGTTTACTCGCACACAAAAGTGGGAGACTTAATATGGCAATTACCATATATCAAGGCTATTAGTTTACATCATAAAAAAAATATTATTTTAATTACTAGAGAAGGAACGCGAGCAAAAATAATTTTAAAGGATTTAGATTACATAGAAAATGTTAAGTACAATAAATTTAGAAAGAATATTAATTATTGGGTAGATACTTTTAAACTTTATAAATTTTTAAAAAATGGCCATTTTAGTCATTTATATGTATTAGATAAAATTAGTAGACCTGCCATAGCAGCAAAATTTGCTGGCGTCCAAAATATAATTGGCCCAGGATTGGGTAATCAAAAAAAATGGTTAACTTGTAAAAACTTTTTCGATGAAGAAGATTGGAAATTAAGCTACTCTGATCAATCTCAAAAATTATTATTACTAAATAACATTGCAATTAAAAATATATTTCCAGAATTAAAAATTGATTTTGAAAGAGATGATATCGATATGGATATAAAAAAAATTGATAAAAAAATTATCTCTTTTGGGATTGACTCAAGTGAAGAATTTAGAATGTGGTATGAAGAACAATTCGTTGAATTAGCAGATATTTTATTTGAAAAAAAACTTTTCGAAAAAGTCTATTTAATTTGTAGCAAAAAGAATGATCACATGGCATCTAAAATCATAAATTTATCAAAAAATAAATATTTTATTAATTGCTCAAAATATGATTTAGCTAACATTATGGGTATAATGAAAAAATCTTCTTTTTATGTTGGAAATAATTCTGGACCCGTGAATGTGGCTGCTGCACTAGGTGTCAAAAGTTTTGGATTAGTTTGTAATGATCCAGTGAGCGAACTTAAATATAGCAAAATTTTAGCAATTACTCCCGATAACTATAAAGATAACACTTGGAATAGAGACAGAAACGGTATGAAAAATTTAACTGTGACTAAAGTTTCTAATTTCATTTTAGATAAAATTCAGTAAAAGTTTAAAAAAATTATGAAAGCACCGAACTTTAGATTATTATCTACCTCAGGTAAAATTGTTGAATTAAATAAAGTAAAATCAAAATTTATCATCATCTATTTCTATCCAAAAGATAATACAAGCGGTTGTACAATTGAGACAAATGATTTTAATAAACTTTTAAGTAAATTTGAGAAACTTGGATGCACAATTTTTGGAATATCTAAAGATAGTTTAGAAAGTCATGAAAAATGGAGTAAACAACTTAACTTAAAATTTGAACTATTAGCAGACGAAGATAAAACTTCTTTAAAAGCTTATAAAGCTTGGGCCAAAAAGAAATTCATGGGTAGAGAATTTATGGGCACAGTAAGAAGTACTTTTATTATTGAGAAAAATAAAATTATAAAGGAATGGAGAAACGTTAAGGCAGCGGGCCATGCTGCAGAGGTTTTAGATTTCATTAAAAATTATTAAAAAAAGGCCCCTTTTAAGGGGCCTTTTGTTAACTATAGAGAGAGAGATAGTTATTTTTTAGTCTCTTATTGCGTATGCGATCACTCCAGACTCTGTAACATCTGTACCAAGTCTTTCCGCTTCTTTACTCAATCTAATACCCATCGTACCTTTCATAATTCCCCATACTATTAGAGATACTATAAATACAAATGCATTGATTGAAATTACTCCTAGAAGCTGCGCTCCGAATGATGCATCACCGTTCGTTAGTGGAACTGCTAAAGTTCCCCAAATCCCAGCGAACAAGTGAGCAGGTACTGCTCCTACTACATCATCGATTTTTAGTGAGAACAATAATTTAGTTCCGAAGACAACTATTATTCCACCTATCGCACCTATAAGAATTGCTGCTAGCGGTGAAGGCATTAATGGTTCAGCTGTAATTGCTACAAGACCACCAATTGCTCCGTTAAGCATTTGAATGACATCAGTTTTACCTGACATTAATCTTGTTATCGCACCAGCTGCTAATACACCACCACAGGCTGCTAAGTTTGTATTAATGAAAATATTTGATACTGCTACTGCATCATCAAATGTTCCCATCGCTAATTGTGATCCACCATTAAATCCGAACCAACCTAGCCATAAGATAAATACACCAACTGTTACCAATGGTACAGAAGACGCTGCAAATGGCTTCATAGGTTTAGCTGCTCCAGATTTATCAAATCTACCAGTTCTAGCTCCTAAAAGAATTGCTCCAGCTAATGCTGCTGCACCTCCAGTTGAGTGAACAAGTGTTGAACCAGCAAAGTCAGAGAAACCAGCAGCTGCTAACCAGCCACCTCCCCACTGCCAACCCATGACGATTGGATAGATAATTCCTGATAGAATAGCCGCAAATAAAAAGAACGGCCATAATTTAATTCTTTCAGCTAATGTTCCAGATACAATTGAAACTGTCGTTGCACAGAAAACCATTTGGAAATACCAATCAGATCCATCTGCATATCCAGTATCCACTGAACTTGCATCAGACCATGGAGTAAAGCTTCCTATGTATCCACCTTCTGGAATTCCGTATGCTAAATTATATCCAACCATCCAGAACATAATTCCAGCTATTGAAAATAATCCGATGTTTTTGGCACATATTACTGATACACTTTTTGATGTTACCATCCCTGATTCGAGCATGGCAAAACCTGCTGCCATAAACATTACTAAGAAACCACAAACCAAGAAAAGAAATGTATTGAATATGAAACCAACTTCAGCTGAAACTGTAGTTTCAGCATAACCTGTGCTAGTCATATTTAGTAAGAAAAATAAACTTACTAATGGACCAGCCAGTTTTTTTAAAAGTTTAACCATTTCACCTCCGTTTAATTAAAGAGGTTGTTATAGATTTAATAAAACTAAAAACTATTGATTGTTATTTAAAAGAGATATGCAGTATTTGCATGTAGTACACCGTATGCTTACAAAGAAACAGCCTTTATTAAATTTTAATTTTTAATAAAGGCTGTTTAAAAAGTTTATTTATTGAAAACTTCTTTAAGCGCTTTTGCAGGTAAAAACTTTACCTTTTGAGAAGCAGCGATTTGGATTTGCTCTCCAGTTCTTGGATTTCGACCAATTCGGGCTTTTCTTTTAGCCACTTTATATGTTCCAAAACCAGCAATTTTAACATTATCGTCGCCTTTTAAAGCGTCCAAAATAGTGTTGGTAATCGTATCAAATGTACGCTCAGCATCAGCTTTACTTTGATTTAATGACCCTGCTAATTTTGCTATAAGTTGTTTTTTGTTCATTTTAGCTCCGGTTTTAAAGGTTATATTTATATACTTAACAAAATCGTTGATAATTCAAGCTTTTTTTTTGTGTCTCTAATTAGATTTACCACAATATATAGTTGTAAATAAGTATTGATTTATATAGCTTTTTTAACGTTCAAAAATCCCTTTAAAATATGCCTAAATCTTTAAGGTCATTGAATGTTGCAAAAAACATTAAAGTTAACAATAAAAACATTCCGATTCGAAAAAAACCTTCCTGTGTTTTTTGACTTAATGGCTTTCCTAAAACCTTTTCAAAAGCATAAAACATTAAATGGCCCCCATCTAAAAGTGGTATTGGAAAAAGGTTAATTAATCCTAAACTTATCGATATATAGGCCATCATACTAATAAATGGCAATATTCCAAATTCAGCCACTTGTCCTGAAATCTTTGCTATTCTAATTGGGCCACCTAACTGGGAACTATCTCCAGATCCAGTAAGCATTGAACCCATATATTTAAGAGATGAAGTAGTTACAAAATATACTTCTTTAACAGACTCTATTAATGCATTTGCTGGCCCTAATCGTTTATGATTTATTTCATTATTATATGGACTTAGTTTAATACCAACTATTCTTTTATTAATTTTATTTCCTAAATTATCAACACCTGCAACAATTTTTGGTTTAACCTTTAATAATACCTCTTGATCATATCTAGAAATTTTGAAATCAACTATCTCAGATGTTGACATTAAAATTAGTTTAGAAACATCAAGAATACTCTCAACTTTATTGTTGTCTATTTCAAGTATCACATCGTTTTTTTGCATTCCCGCTACCTCTGCTGGACTATCTTTTTGAACTTCATCAATTACTGCTGGCGTAAAGTCTTTTCCAGCAAACATGTATATGAATAAAAAAATAAATATTGCTAAAACAAAATTTGCTATTGGACCACCCGCTACAATTAAAGACCTTTGATACAAAGGTTTTGTTACAAAGAGTTTTTCTTGATCCTCTTTGTTATATTTTTTTAACAATTCTTCTTGATCAGCTTGAGAAAATACATTTCTATCACCAAAAAATTTGACATAGCCTCCAAGAGGTATCCAACAAATTTTCCATCTCGTGCCCGATTTATCATTCCAACCAATCAACTCTTTTCCAAAACCTATTGAAAAGTCTGTTACACCAACTCCATATCTTTTTGCAAAATAATAGTGGCCATATTCATGTATGAAAACAACTACTAAAATCAGTACTATAAATGGCAGTATAAAAGAGAGCATTTAATTTACTTATATTAATTATATAGGTTTCTTACAAGTTTCAAAGTGTCCAGTTTATGTCAATTATAAGCATTCTTAAGACTTAAATAAATGATTTATTGTAATTGGCATTAGAACATATAAGCATTTTCAATATATCTTTAAAAGAATCAAGCATGAAAAACTTTAATGAATTAGACATAGTAAACAAACTAAAGAATTCAATTAAGTATTCAAATTTTATCACACCCACACCAATTCAATCTCAAGCAATACCTATTGCACTTGAGGGAAAAGATGTTCTTGGAACTGCACAAACTGGAACTGGTAAAACTTTAGCTTTTACAATTCCATTAATAAATAAATTGATCATCAATAAAAATGCGATGGCTTTAATCATATGTCCAACGAGAGAATTAGCTAGCCAGGTAATGGGTACAATATCTAAACTCACTTTAGGAGATATAAGAATTGGCAATGCTCTTTTAATTGGTGGAGAAAGTATGCAAAAACAACTAAGGCAGTTGAATAAAAGAGCTCGGATAATTGTTGGAACACCGGGCAGAATAAACGATCACTTAAAAAGAAAAAGCTTAAATTTAACAAGAGTTAATTACTTAGTTTTAGATGAAACTGATAGAATGCTTGATATGGGGTTTACACCTCAAATTGAAATAATTTTAAAATTTATCCCAAAGGAACATCAAACATTGTTATTTTCAGCCACTTTACCAAATAATATATTAAAAATTTCTGAAAAATATTTGAGAAAACCAGAAAGAATTTCAGTTGGATCAGTTTCAACTCCAATAGAAAAAATTAAACAAGAAACTTTTCAAATAACTTCAGACAAAAAATATCATGAATTAATCAATCAATTAGTTGAGAGACAAGGTTCAATATTAGTTTTTGTTAAAACAAAACATGGTGCAGATAAAATTGTAAAAAGATTAAAATATGATGCTCATTCAGCAGAAGCAATTCATGGAAATCTAAGACAAAGCAAAAGAGATAGAGTAATTAGAGGATTCAGATCTGGTAAAAATAGAATTTTAGTTGCAACTGATGTTGCTGCTAGAGGATTGGACATTCCATTAATTCAACATGTAATAAATTATGATCTTCCACAAGTACCTGAGGATTATATTCATAGAGTTGGTAGAACAGGTAGAGCTGGTAAAGAAGGATCAGCACTTACCTTCTTAACAAATAATGATCGTAGTATGTGGAGAGAAATTCAGAAATTAATAAATCCAAATTTTAAATTAGAAGAAAGTTTTGATAGAAAATCTAACAAAAAAAATAAAAAAATTAAAAAAAGAAGTAAATCGCTCAAAGATAGTGGAAATAGAAACAATAGGCGAGATAACAAAAGAAAATTTAAGTTTAAAAATAAAAAATTTAAAAAATTTCACACTGATAACTTTAAAGAACAAGGTGATAATTCTGATAGTAGAAAAAAATTTAATTTTAAGAAGAAATTTAAGAATAGAAAAAGACCAAAAAACTTCTCTTTTAAAAAATTTAAAAAAAATTAAATTACTTCAACTTCCACGTAACCACAGGTAAAAATGTTGCAACGATAAATGAGCAAAACAACAAAGATTGTGAGATAAATATTGGAAAAAAATCAGCAGGTAATATTATTCCCACAAGTATTGATTTTGAGAAATCGGGACTAGGAAATAATAGAATTCCACCAATTAAACCAACTATAATTGAAATATATGCATTTTTTTCATTAAACGATTTTGAGTAAAAACCATAAAATACACTTAATACTGCCGCACAACAAAATAAATCAGCTAATAAAAATAGATATAAAATACTTAATCCTTTTGATGCAACAAAAAACGAAATCAAGGATAAAAAAATTATAATTTGTTTAGATAATTTTAAATAATTACCTTTGAATTTTATAATTTTATTTCCATCAACAATAATCAAACTAGAGATAGCATTTACTAGTGTATCTATACTGCTGACTGTAAGAGAAATTGCCAAAATAGTTATTATTATTGATAAAAAGATGGCTTGATCTTTTAATAATAAAGAAAAGAATGCAAGGTCAGGAACTACGCTCGGATTTTGGGAGGTTGCAACTAAACCTGAAAAGCCCATCATGAATACTATTGGAATAATAATTATAAAAGAAATTATTAAGCTATTTTTTAAAACTTTATTATTTTTAGCAGCATAAACTCTTTGCCAGTTACCTTGATGAAAAAGATTAGTTGCTGCAACAGCTATAAAAAAAGTTAGGCCTGCAGTGAAATTAGGCAAATAACCTGCACTTAATAAATAAGGTTTGTTCTGTTTTACAAACTCAAAACTAAAGTCATTAGAATTAAAAGAAATTAAATAAGAAAATGCAACTATTAATAGCAAACTAAAAACTATAAATTGAATATTATCTGTAAATATTGAAGCTCTAAGACCACCATACAAAGTGTAGACTAGTGAGCTAACAATTACAATTGATGCCGTGATCCATAGATCAGTTCCTGAAATGTAATTAATTAAAATTGAAACAGCAGTAACTTCTGCTATTAAAAAAATAGTCATATAAAAAATAGATAAAAACAAAATTAACTTAAATAACTGTGAACCAAATCTAGATCTAATTACCTCAATTAAAGATTTTCCTGTTGGATATTTATCTCTAAATTTTTTTCCTAAATAAATTAATGCAAAAAGAGGAAACGCTGTCCCTAAAGAATATCCAATAACAGCTCCTACTCCTCCCCAGGTTGCTGCTGACGCCGGTCCAAATAAAATCCATGCACCTAGAGCAGATGCAACTAAACTAGTTGTTAGTGAAAAAGTCTCTACAGATCTACTTGCAACTAAATAATTGTTTAACCCTTGATGTTTTTTTGAATATACAAGGCCAACTATCACAAACATGATACTAATAATTAAAGTTAATAAAATGGCAGATGATTGATTTAAGATGTTTATTTGATCCATTTTTCCCTTTCTGAATTACCGGACAGGTTCCTTGGGTATTTCTCAGCCATATGGCACCCCATAAATAATTTCTATATTAAATGATATATAAGTAAAGAGAGATGTTAAGAAACTATATGAATTATACATAGCTATTATTCACTATTAGCGCTCCTAAAATATGACTGATGCTGTATCAATCATGTCTATCTCTCTCTTATTATAAGTTAATTATAATACTAGGCTTCGTAGATTGAAGCCTAGAGAAGGAATTTTATTGAATATTCAGCCTAAATCGGAAATGCATGTGTCATTATAAATTATTTTCTTTAGTTATTTAAGGGTGTAATTTTTAATCTATATGAAAATACTTTCAATTTTCATTTTCTGTATTTTTGCATTTGCTGCAAATTCAATGGAAAAGAAAACAACATTTGATAAAGATTTGTTTAGCAAAGCCCAATCTGAGGGTAAAATTATAGTTATCAGTTCTTGGATCGAATATTGTGGATCTTGTGCAAATCAAATGAAAGTTTTGCAAAAAGCAAA
>CACLAY010000012.1 GCA_902604975.1 uncultured Pelagibacteraceae bacterium
GGTCTTGCTTTAACTATGGATTAATTAAAAAATGGCCAGTTTATCTTTCTACTAAAAATACAATTTTAAAAAGATACGATGGAAGATTTAAAGATATTTTTGAAGAAGTTTTTGAAAAGGAATTTAAAGATAGATTTGAACAAAGTAAAATTACTTATGAGCATAGATTAATAGATGACATGGTAGCATGTGCAATGAAATGGCATGGAAAATATATTTGGGCGTGCAAAAATTATGATGGAGATGTACAATCAGATACCGTTGCTCAAGGATATGGGTCTTTAGGTTTAATGACAAGTGTTTTGCTTGCTCCAGATGGTAAAACAATGGAAGCTGAAGCTGCACATGGAACAGTAACTAGACATTTTAGAATGCACCAACAAGGTAAAGAAACATCAACAAATCCTATTGCATCTATTTTTGCATGGACAAGGGGGTTGGCTCATAGAGGAAAATTAGATGGAAATGAGGAATTAATAAAGTTTGCAGAAACACTTGAAAAAGTATGTGTTGATTGTGTTGAAGAAGGTTCAATGACCAAGGACTTAGCTATTTTGATAGGACCTTCGACAAAGTATTTAACAACTAATCAATTTTTAGATACTATAGATGGTAAGTTGAGACAAAAACTAAATTAAAGTTTTAATTTTTTCAAAAGCCTCGTCAATTTTGTCTTTAAATTGGCCTCCTGCTTGAGCAAAATCTTTTCTACCACCACCACCTTTTCCACCAATAATTTCAGATCCTGTTTTAGCAAATGTAACTGCATCATATTTATCTGTAAGCTCATCTGTTATCCCAACTGCAAGACCTACTTTGTCTTCTAGACTAGCAAAAACTATTACAATTCCTGTTTTTAACTCTTTTTTTCCGGCATCAACCAATTTTCTTAGCTCTTTAGGTGGAAGATCATCAACTTTTTGAAATCTTACACTTATATTATTAATTTTAACATCTTGAATTATATTTTTTAAATTATTTTCTAAAATTGAACTAAATTTTAATTGCTCTAGTTGTTTTGATAATTCTTTAATTAAAATCTTATTATCTTCATTTTCTATATTTGGTTTGCCACCTAATTTAATTATCTGTTTTGATAAGTCATTAATCATTTCTTCATCTTTTTGTGTAGATAAGTCAGATAATTTTTCTTTATTTTGTAAGAAACTATTTAATTGATTTTCTCTAAGTGCTTCTACTCTTCTCACACCTGCTGCAATTGAAGATTGACTAATAATTTTGAATTTTCCAATGTCACCAGTGTTTCGTACATGCGTACCTCCACATAATTCAGTGGAAAAATACCTTTCTTTCTCGTCTCCCATAGATAAAACTCTAACCTCTTCTCCATATTTTTCTCCAAAGAGTGCCAGGGCTCCATTATCTACTGCCTCTTTAGGAGTCATGATCCTTGTTTTAACTTCTGATTTTTTTTGTACCATTGAATTAACGTGATTTTCTATTTTTTCTATTTCCTGGTCTGAAATTGGTTTCATATGGCTAAAATCAAATCTTAATCTATCTGGTGCTACTAATGATCCTTTTTGTGTAACATGAGTGCCTAATACTCTTCTTAAAGACTCATGCAAAAGGTGCGTTGCTGAGTGATAAGCTCTTATATTATTACGTCTATCAATATCAATTTTCATCTCAACATTGTCTTTGATTTTTATACTTCCTGATTTAACTTTGCCGTAATGTACAAATAGATCACCTAATTTTTTTTGGACATCTGTGATCTCGAACTTAAAGTCTCCAGATATTATTTCACCTGTATCTCCTACCTGTCCTCCAGACTCTCCATAAAAAGGAGTTTGATTTAAAATAATAATTCCTTCATCGTTTTTATTCAATTCATTTACTTCTTTGTTGTCTTTTAGTAATGATAAAATAATACCTTCTGCTTGATCAGTCTCATATCCTAGAAATTCTGAAGGACCTAATCTATCTTTTATCGA
Organism: uncultured Pelagibacteraceae bacterium; assembly: GCA_902604975.1. Taxonomy (GTDB): domain Bacteria; phylum Pseudomonadota; class Alphaproteobacteria; order Pelagibacterales; family Pelagibacteraceae; genus Pelagibacter. The sequence continues at coordinate 1,959 of CACLAY010000012.1, forward strand.
AAACCAAATATCATCTACCGCACTGTCACCTGAGCCTTTCCAATTTTTCTTAGCAAGTTCTTTGCTTTCTTTCATTAAATTTTGAAATTTATCGTTGTCTATTGTTAATGATTTATTTTTTAGGATGTCTTGTGTCAGGTCTAATGGAAAACCATAGGTATCATAGAGTTTAAAAGCTACTTCTCCAGGTAATATCTTGTCTATTTTAGTGATTTCGTCATTTAATATTTTAATACCTCTATCTAAAAGAATTAAAAATTTTTCTTCTTCCATTCTTAATGTTTCTTTTATTAAAGACTCAGCTCTTTCTATTTCTGAGTAGTTACCTTTCATCTCATCTTTTAAAGTTTTAAAAATATTATAAAAAATTGGTTCTTTAGAGCCAAGCAGGTGGGAATGCCTCATTCCTCTTCTCATAATTCTTCTTAGTACATAGCCTCTTCCTTCATTTGATGGCAAAACTCCCTCAGCAATTAAAAATGAACTTGCTCGTAAGTGATCTGCTATTACTCTAAAACTTGCTAAATTATCGTTATTAGGCTCAACTTTTAAAATTTCTGCAGCAGAGTTTATTATTTTTTTAAAATGATCTGTTTCATAGTTGTCGTGAGTTCCTTGAAGCAATGCAGCAATTCTCTCTAAACCCATTCCAGTATCAACTGATGGTTTTGGTAGATTAATTCGTTTATCTTTTGAAATTTGCTCATACTGCATAAAGACTAAATTCCAAATCTCTATAAATCTATCCCCATCCTCATTTTTTGATCCTGGTAATCCACCTTCTAAATGTTCTCCATGATCATAAAATATCTCTGAACAAGGACCACAAGGTCCTGTTTCACCCATAGACCAAAAATTATCAGATGTTGCAATCCTTATGATTTTATCTTCACTTAAACCAGCAATTTTTTTCCAGTAGTTAAAAGCTTCGTCATCGTCATGGTAGACAGTTACATAAAGCCTATTTTTGTCTAAACCAAATTCTTTAGTTATTAAATTCCAAGCAAGTTCAATAGCTCTTTCTTTAAAATAATCGCCAAAAGAAAAGTTTCCCAACATTTCAAAAAACGTATGGTGTCTTGGAGTATAGCCAACGTTTTCAAGATCGTTGTGCTTGCCACCTGCTCTTACACATTTTTGAGATGTTGTAGCTCTTTGATAGTCTCTTTTTTCCAGTCCAGTAAACACATTTTTAAATTGGACCATTCCAGAGTTAGCAAACATTAATGTTGGGTCATTATTTGGGACTAAATTGCTAGACTCAACTATTTTATGATCATTTTTTTCAAAATAATCCAAAAATGCTGACCTGATTTCATTTAATGTTTTAGCCATATTTGACTAAAATACAGCATTTTTATGTGATGTCTACACCTCTGAAGGGAAAAAAGGCGCCCAATAGAGCGCCTTTTTTTAATAACTAAAAGTTATCTGCTAATTCTTTTTAGTAGGAACTTCTTCCTCTTTCTTCTGTGCTTCAAGCTTTTCTTCGCTTAAAGGATTACCCTCAATCTTTTTTGAAATAACACCAGCTTTTTCTCTGATAGCCATTTCAATTTCAGCAGCAGCTTTTGGATTTTGTTCAAGGTAAAGTTTAGCATTCTCTCTACCTTGACCAATTTTTTCACCTTTGTAAGCGTACCAAGCTCCAGATTTTTCAACAATCTCAGCTTTGGCACCAAGGTCGATTAGTTCCCCTACTTTACTAATTCCTTTTCCATACATTAAGTCGAACTCAACAACTTTAAATGGTGGTGCAACTTTATTTTTAACAACTTTTACTCTTGTTGTGTTTCCAATAATTTGTTCTTTATCTTTTATTGCTCCAATTCTTCTAATATCCATTCTTACTGAAGAATAAAATTTTAAAGAATTACCTCCAGAAGTTGTTTCTGGACTACCAAACATTACACCAATTTTCATTCTAATTTGGTTAATAAATATAACCATTGTATTTGTTCTTGAAATTGATCCTGTTAATTTTCTAAGAGCTTGAGACATTAGTCTTGCTTGCAGACCAACATGGTGATCTCCCATATCTCCTTCAATTTCTGCTCTTGGAGTTAATGCTGCAACTGAGTCGACTACTAAAACTGACATCGAGCCAGATTTGATTAAAGTATCAGTTATTTCTAATGCTTGTTCACCAGTGTCCGGTTGTGAAATAAGCAATTCCTCAGTGTTAACACCTAATTTCTTTGCATAAACTGGGTCCAATGCATGTTCTGCATCTACAAATCCACAAATTCCGCCTGCTTTTTGTGCTTCAGCAACAACTTGTAATGCCAATGTAGTTTTACCAGACGACTCTGGTCCATAAATTTCAACAATTCTACCTTTTGGTAATCCACCTATTCCAAGTGCTAAATCCAAACTTAAAGATCCAGTAGAAATGGACTCAATATCCATTGCTTTTTGCTCTCCAAGCTTCATCACAGAGCCTTTTCCAAAGCTATCTGTTATCTGGCTGATCGCTGCATCTAGTGCTTTATTTTTTTCTTTATCTTCCAATTCTTTATCTTTTGTGGATTTCACCACTTTTAAGTTATTTTTAGTCATTTTTTGCCTCGTTTTTTTCATTTATTAACATTCGAATCATAAAATTAAATGTACACATTTTGTTCTCATTGGCAATATTTTTTTAAAATTAGGGCTAGAAGTCCCTAATTATCTAAGTTTTAGGTATTCACTATTTAATAAACCTGCAGACTTTAAAAGTCTATATTGAGCTAATAAATAATTTCTTTCAGCTTCGGCAAGATTAATTTTAGCATTAATTAAATTTGATCTGGATTGAAGAACATCAAATGTAGATCTATTCAGACCACTCTCATATTCAAAACTAATCCCTTCATTTGCAATTTCAGCAGCCTTAACTTGTGATTGTACAGCTCTTAGTAGACTTTTGGAGGACTCTAAAGTGGACCAAGCTGCAGTAACACCTTGGGTATTATTTCTAAAAGCATTCTCTAATAGTAATTTTTTCATTCCTTTAACTTGAAGATTTTTATTTATATTAGATTTATTCTTTCCTCCGAATTGAAAAGGCCAACTTACTGTTGCTTGTAGTACATCTTTTTCTCTTTCATCATATGTTGCGCTTAGATCATCAGTATATGATCTTTCAAGTGAAAGTTTTGCTGTCGGAGATAAATCTGATCTTGCAATTTTAACATCTAATTCAGACTGTCCGTATTCTATTTCAGCAATAATAAGATTGGGACTTTTTTGTTCAGAAATTTTTTTTGCATCAACTAAACTTAAAGGTAATGGGACTTCAGAATTATAAATTTTTTTAAATTTTTCATTGCTGTTGATTGGTCCGATTATATTTTCATAAGCTAATTTGCTGGTTACTATATAATTTTGTGCTCCAATATAACCTGCTTGTGCCCCTGATAAAGAAGATTGGGACTGTGCTAAGTCAGTTGCAGTTATTTGAGCTCTAGATAGTCTTGCATTATCTATTTCGAATTGTCTTTGGAGAAGATTAACATTTTCTTCATTAATACTTAATTTTTCATAAGCAAGGATTAAACCTGTATAAGCCTCAATTGCTTTCATAAAAACATCTTGCTCTTTTTTAATAAGTTGTGCTTCAGATAAGTTTAGTCCTAATTTACTCTTTTCGTATTTTGTACCACGTTCACTACCATCTAAAAGTGTTTGTTCTAACTTTACAGAAGATGTCATTGGATTTGTATTAGTTATAGAAGCATCAGTACCATCTTGATTTGTAAGTTTATTTGTATCCTCAAAACTTTTAGTGCCTGAAAGAGTTAAAGTTGGAAAAAAATCACTTTTAGAAATATTTAAGACTTCCTTTTGAACTTCTAAATTTTTTCTCTCAGCTTTAAGCTCTAAATTGTTCTGGTAGGTCTGTTTTAATGCATCACTCAAAGTTGTAGCATTTACTGGTATTATAAAAGCTATTAAGCAAAAAGTGATTAAAGTAATTATTTTCATAGATTATATTTTATTGATTTAATTTGATGATTTCTATTTAAATTTAATACAATTGAAGAATATTTTGGAGCAAATTTAAACATATTTTGTGTGACCCTTTGGTAAGTTTGCATAAAAGTTAATACCTCGTTTTTGCTCATAACCTTATTATTTGCTTTATTTTTTGAGTTTAATTTTAGTAACGCCTCCTGTTTAAGTCTCCAGGTCTGCAATAATTTGAAATTTCCAGCTTTTAAAAATAATAAACAGTCTAATTTAGAAAATAATTTTTTATATTTTGTTTGTAGTTGACCATTTACATATTTCCTCCATCTTAAATTTTTATCTGCTGTTTTTTCAAGAGAATTAATCGATTTTTTTAAAGTTGCATTTTTTTCTGCTCTAGCCCCTACACACCATCCTTCAAAGATTATAACATCTGGCACCTTTTTAACTAGATACCAGGACTTTCTTTTTAATCTATCATCTATTGCCTTATTAAACTTAGGAAGTCTTTGTTGATTGAATTGCTTTCCGTTTGTTTTTTTTAGAAGATCAAAAATAAAATTTATGTCGTGGGTACCTGGAACACCTCTGGTCATTAATAATGGATGAATTTTTTTAGATAATTTTATTCTATCTTTTCGAGTTTTATATAAATCATCAATTGAGATTTTAAAAACATTTAGCTTAAAATATTTTGTTAGAATGATTCTTAGAATAGAACTAATCGTTGTTTTACCAGTCCCTTGACCTCCTGCTAAGCCTATTAAGTAAGGTTTAGACTTTTTTGTTCTATTTGAAATCCAGAAACTAATTGGAATTAGAAAAGATTTTATCATCTTTTCTTTATTTTTAAATTTTTCTTTAGATGTTTCTTGAGATCTTATAAACTTAAAACAGTCTTTACTAACTTTTTTATAACACTCAGTAATTGATTGCATAAAAAATTTATTTTTTTTGATCTAAAGGATGATTTTTGCCATCGTTCACTGGCACATCTTCAATTTCAAATGGCTCCACACCTTCAATGCAAGCAACGTTTACACCAAATATTTTTGGATTACTTCTAGGTCTATTATGAGTGTGAATTCCACAAATTGAGCAAAAGTAATGTTTGGCAGTATTAGTGTAAAATTGATAAAGAGATAATTTATCTTCTCCTTTAGTAAGTTTAAAATCATCAGGACCAAGCACTCCTATAATGTAACCTTTTTTTTTGCATATTGAGCAATTACAACGCATGATTTTTTCAATACCACCTAAAGGCATCTTAACCTCTGCTTCTATTGCACCACAATGACAGGATAGTTTTTTCATATTTTAATCTCCTAATAAAATTATTTGTTAATAACTTTTAAATATTCTCCGTATCTTTTTAAACTTTCTTCTGGCCATGTTTTTTTTGGATCATACATTTTTTCAAAACAAATTACATCATCTGTAAGGTTTAGCCATGGATCTTTATCTTTTGTAAAAATATGTACTTGTGGTGGGAAACTTTCTGAGTTATCTAAAGTTTTAGTTCTTACTGTTAATCTACCAACAGCTGAAGCATAATCAGTATAAATATAAGTTCCACATGTGGTACAAAAGTATGCATTAGAAGTAGCGCCGCTTCCTGCTTTAAGTTCAGTTGACGAAATATTACCCTCTATAGTTAAAGTATTGTCTAGAACGCTCGTATTAATAACATAAGAGGACCCAGTTATAATTTTACAATCTTTGCAATGACATGCTTGGGTGAATAAAGGCTTCTCAGTAATTCTATATTTAACCTGACCACAAATACATCTCCCTGTTAAGCTTTCGTTTTTTTTCATTTTTTATATTTGAACTATTTATGGTTAAAGTTATCCACAAGTATACTAAATATAGTTTTGATGTTCACGTTTTGATTCACTTTTGATTCAGTTACAGACTCAAAATACAACCTGATTGACACTATTGAATAACTTGGATATTAATTAGAACAAAATAAGAACATTTATGAAGCTAACTATACCTTACTATTTACATAAAGCTGGCGCGGGTTTTCCATCTCCTGCTACGGATTATATTGAGGAAGACATCGATTTAAATGTTCATTTAATCAAGAATGTTCCAGCAACCTTCATCATAAGAGTTCAAGGAAAATCAATGGTGGATGTTGGAATTAATGATGGCGATCTATTAGTTGTTGATAAAAGTTTAACGCCAAAAAACTTCTCAACAGTTATTGCAAATGTCCACGATGAACTAGTTGTTAAAAGTTTAGTTCAAGAAAGAGATAAAAAATTTTTAACATCAGGTTCTAAAGAATTTACAGAGCGAATTTTAATTAATGAAGATGAGGATATATTTATTTGGGGAGTTGTAACTTATGTCATCCATTCAGTATACTAAAAAAATAGCGCTTATTGATTGTAACTCTTTTTACGTTTCTTGTGAAAGATTATTCAATCCTAAAATAAGAAAAAAACCTGTTGTCGTTTTATCTAATAATGATGGTTGTATAATTTCAAGATCAACTGAAGCTAAAGCTCTAGGTATTAAAATGGGAGAACCTTACTTTAAAGCAAAAGATATTATTATTAAAAATAAAGTTGAAGTTTTTTCATCTAATTATTCTTTATATGGAGATTTATCTAGAAGAGTGATGCGAACGCTAAAAAGATTTAACTCTGCTATTGAAGTTTATTCTATTGATGAAGCATTTTTAGATTTATCGAATTTTTCAGATGATGAAGTTGAAAAAGTTGGAAGAGAAATCAGAGAGACAGTTTTAAAATGGACAGGTATTCCAACTAGTATTGGTATTGCTAAAACAAAAACTTTGAGTAAAGTTGCAAATCATATTGCGAAGAAAAAGAAATCAGGCGTAACAAGTTTAATAGGAATTGAAAATATTGATCCAATATTGGAAAAAGTTGAAATTAATGATGTATGGGGTGTGGGAAGACAGTTAACAAAATTTTATCATAAAAATGGAATTTATAACGCAAAACAACTAAAGAATAAATCAAATACATGGATAAAGAAAAACTCTAATGTTTTGGGTTCAAGAACTGCAATGGAGTTAAGAGGAGTTCCTTGTATTGATATTGAGACAACTCAATCAAAAAGAAAAAGTTGTGTAGTATCTCGTTCTTTTGGTCAAAGAATTGAAAAATATCAAGAATTAAAAGAAGCAGTTGCAAATTATTGTTTGAATGCGTCAGAAAAAATAAGATCTGAGTCTTTAATTGCAAAGTCAATTACTGTTTTTGTAAGAACAAGTCCTTTTCAAAGTAGATTTGGATATTATTCAAACTCGAAAACAATAGATTTTGCAATTTCAACGAATAATAGTATTGAAATAGTTAAAACTGCTTTGATTGCTTTAGACTCTATCTTTAAAAACGGTTATCGTTATCAAAAAGCGGGCGTAATGCTTACTGGTTTATCTAATGAAGATGGTAGCAAGAACCTATTTTCTTCTGAAAAAGATGAGAAAATCAAGGGTTTAATGAAGTCTATTGATAATACGAACTATCGATATGGAAGATCTACTCTAAGTCTTGCTAGTGCTGGTGTTCAAAAAAGATGGAATATGAGAAGAGAGCATTCATCCAAAATAGATACTGCAGATTTCTACTTGCTCCCAACTATTAGAGCTTAATTTAATTATTTTAAATTTAAATTTTTTGTTGAACCATCTTTATAAGTAAACTCTACTTCTTTTTTTGAAATAGATTTTATTGATACAAAACCATCATACTCAGAAATAAATTCGTTTAATTTTTTTCTACTTTTCTTTGACATTTTTTTACCTGGTGCGTTCACACCTACATCAATTATTAATTCTGCTCCACTTAAAAAAGCATTTACATAAGCTTTTATTGGAGGACCACAGGTCATAGCCTCTGTCAACCAAATTGGTTTATCAACATCAACACTTTTTAATAAATCAGCAAATTCATCTACCCATAGCTCTTTATCACACTGCCCATCTGGACCACTTATATGGTGAATGTTTGCAATATCAAAGTGATCCTTAATTTTTGGCAAAGCTGATTTCCAGTATTTTTTATTTTCTGGAAACATACCTGCAGCTCCAGCCATAACAATAACTGCATCTGGTTGCTGTTCTTTAATTACTTTTGAAGAAAAATTAAAGATTTCAACAAAATCTTCTTCACTTCCTTTAAAAAACATATCAAACTCAGGTTCATTCATAACATCCCAATATATAATTGGTTTTGTTAATCCAGGCATATCATTTGAACCATCTCCGTCATAACGGTCAACCAATTTTATAAGAAAAGTTTTATAATCTCCCATTGAACATGGTTTGCTCAAATATTTTGTAAAACGTTTTCCAAAAGGACTCCTAGCTTTTTTTCTTTTACAAGATTTTTGATCCCAATTTGTATGAGGCCAAATAGTTGCTAAAATTGTTTGGTTGTGATCTTGAGCATATACTACGTATTTATCTACATCTTCCCAAAAAAATTTACCTTTTTCACTTTCTATATGATTCCAAACGAAAGGTCCTGGATGAGGTCTGACCCATTGTCCGTCTTTACCACGCATTTTCTTATCTCTCATCTCAGTTAATTCACCAAATCTGGATTGAGAATTTGCAAAATTAGTTAAAAATAAAAGTGATAATAAAATCGTTAATAATTTTTTCATTAGGATTTAAATAATTTATCAGATAAATTTTGTAGGTCTTCACCCCAGAAAACTTTATCTTTAATTGTATTAAAATCCATATCAAAGACAGTAGACATAGCTGAAGCATAGACAGATCTAGCATCAATTGTTGAATTTAAGTCTCTACCTTGGAACAACTCTTTGCTTTTTAAGCCTGGCCAATCAGTATAAACTTGGTTTTTTTTAAGAAGACCACCACCCATAAATATAGCAGATCCATAACCATGTTCTGTTCCTAATCCACTATTTTGTTTTATTGTTCTGCCAAATTCGGTTAGCGTAACAATTAAAGTGTTATCAAATTCTTCTTTTAATCTTTTTTTTAAAGTACCAAATACTAGATCCATTTCTTTTAGACAATCTGAATGGGTTCCATGTACACCTCCTTGTGCTGCATGAGTATCAAAGCCTCCAACTTCAAAAACTGCAACTCTTGGACCATCTGGTTTTTTCAATAAAGTTCCTGCTTCATTAGCTAGAGAGTATAAATCATCTGCAGCATACGATCTTTCTTTAGGTCTAGATTTGATTATTTCTAACATTCCGATAAGCTCATCTTCAGATCTTTCTTTATAAACATCTTTTAGTAATGACAGAACTTTATCAGTTGGTAACTTTCCTTTTGTTGGAAAGTAATTATTGTTTTGAGGAACACCTCTTAAAATGAGTGGCATTGGTAACGCTAAAGCTAATCCCTCTTGCTTTAAACCTGCAACTTTCATCCCCCTTCCTAACCAGCCAGTTTTTACTTTGTAAGGAACCTTACCACCAGATTCCATTAGATTCTGTCCATCAAAGTGTGATCTTTCTGTATAAGGAATATTTGTTGCGTGAACTATTGCTCCTTTATTTTCTTTCCATAAATCATGGAAGTTATCTAATACAGGATGTAATGAAAAATCTGAGTTTAATTTAATTGTATCATCTAAAATTAATTGTTTCCTTCTTTTTTCAAAATCTTTATCTCCAATAACTGGAACTGCACAAAGAGCATCCATTCCACCTCTTAACATAATAACAACTAGATTTTTTTTAGCTTTTGTAGATGAATAAACTGGAAGACCTGTTCCTGCTAAAAATAATGTTGCCAAAGATCCTTTTAAAAAACCTCGTCTTGAAATTCTCATGCTCTTAAAACCTCTGGTAAGTTAAATAACAATATATGCTTATCAATTGTTTTTTCATTTTGATTTAAAATGCTCATTATTTTTTCAGAATTATCGAAGTTTTTTTCTACTACACTTTTAAAAAATTCATCGTTTTTGTTATCAGGTTTTAAATTAATATAACCTTGTCTAGCATATAAAAGTCTTCTTATTATAAGTTCTGGAGACATCCAATCTTCAGCTATATCTGAATATCCATTAGGCTGCTGAGAGAGATAAGGATGATGACCCATATCTTTCATAAATTTATGTGGTTTAGCTTGATAAGGATCAAGACCATACCCTAATAAAAAACTATCAAATTTTTCCTCTTTTGGAGGCCACTTTGCATCTGTCATTCTACTCATTTGTAACCACCAATTTTCAGGATTTTGAAATTTTGAATATTCATCGTTGAATCTAAACGCTACTTCAATAGCAGCTTTGTGTACCTCTGGTAAATAGCCTCCACTTTTTTCCCATGCATTAACAATTGGATCAGTCATTTCTTTTGTAGGATAATCCGTTATTAAATATCTGCATAGCTTGTACGCTATAAATTCTCTACAAGACGGATGCTCTGATAAAAATTTAATTGCAGCTGGCAAACCTTTTTTACCTTTTGGGAAATTTTGACCCCAAAATATTTTTTTTCCTGGTTGATGGTACTTTCTCTGAAATTTAACATCTGCAGTTTCAAGCTTAGTCTTATGATATTTATCGTCTGGAGCCCAACCAGTCATGATGTAAGCTAACTCGGTTATATTTTCTTGTGTGTAACCAGAATTTGGGGACACTGTATGAAGTTCTAATAATTCTCTCGCATGATTTTCGTTAATTGTGGCTGGTCTTTTTTTTCTTATTCTCCATTCTGCTCTAGCATCTTCAGATTTAGGACCAACATTTTCAGCATTATCTAAATGATGGATCATGGCCCAAGCAATAGTTGACTCGTATGCCAACTTTTCAAAAGTTTGGTTCATGTTAGCTCTTATAGTTTCTCTTTGATATGCACCAGTTGAGTAATTAGCCAAAAAGTCTTTTTCACTTATTGTAAAATGATTACCCCAAAAATACCAAAGTTTTGCAAGTACTGGGTGGCTTCCTGATGTAGCTTCTTTATGTCTGATGGCAATTTCTAGGTTTCTCCAAAATTTTTGTCCTGTATCCGCTCTAGCTTTATTTTTTGCAGCTTTATAACCCATTTTATCATTTTTAAATTTTTTTCTTAAAACTTTTCTGTCTTGATAAACATACTTATTATAATGTTTTCTTAATTCTTTTTCTGAATAAATTTTTCCTTTAAAGGCAAATTCAGGTATTTGATCTGTAATTTGGCTTTGTGCCCAATTTAGAGGATCAGATGGTATTTGTTCATCTGGACCTAGACCAAAAGCTACTTTTCTAAAAAAATTTTTCATTTTATCCAATTAATTTATTTCAAATTCTCAATGTCTTCAATATTACTCATAGAATTATTAAATTCAGTCATATTTTCTCTTCCTGAGATTTTTAAAATAACCAGACCAAAAATAATGATTATAGCAAGAGGTATTGCAGTAATTACACTTATATATTCAGCAATAATTATTAAATATATTGCATAAAATGCTATCGATCTAAAGATTACCCCAGTTTTAAACACAGCAATAATTGCCAAAGAATGATTTATTAAATTCAAAAAACTCATCTTTGAAGGGCCAAAGTATCTTGAGCCTCTTATTGATGGAGATTTAATTAAATTATTTTCAGTTTTTGCCAAAGAACCAGAAAAACTACTCCAAGTTGCTTTTTCTTCAATTAATTTTTTAACAGTTCCCTTTGTAAGACAAGTGAAATTTCCAAATTTTATAAATTTTCCAGTAAAAGTGAAAGTAATAATTTTATGTAAAAAGTAACAAATTTTAAAAATAAAATTTTCTGATCTTTTAACTCTTTCTCCAACAATAGTACTACTTGGATAATTTTTAATCTTTTCTACAAAATTTTTTATTTCTTCTGGTCTATCTTCTCCATCACCATCCATTGGAATAACATAATCAAATTCCTCATTTTCTGAGATATGTTTTAGTCCTGATGCAATACATCTTGCGTGACCTCTATTATTTCGCATATTTATTAATTTTAGTGATTTAATATTTTTTAAATTTTTAGTTTCTAACGTTTTTTCATCTGTTGATGCATCGTTAACTACAATTACTGAAAATGAATCATTTAAATCAGAAATATTGCTATCAATTTCTTCAATTAATTTTGATACAGATTTAAAGTCATTAAAGACTGGAATTAGAATTACTATTTTCATTAACTTACTGAGCCTATCAGTCTAAATAAAGAAGCAAAAAAACCATATCCTGAGAGTTCAATTAAAACAACAATTCCGATAATGAAAAAAAGTCTCTTGTTTTTTTGGTTTAATTGAAATTTCATTTATATATTAAGCATTTCATATCTTTGTTGCACAATTGGACTTCGGTTGAACTATAAATCCATTTTAGTCTTTCTGGAAGATGGTAAGATATATTTCCTGCAATCCATTCATTACCCTTAATATATTCCATTTTTCCAAGGTTCTTACCCTCAGTTTCATAAAATACTTTAGCCTGTTGAGCTAACTTTTTACCATCAAAATCAGTTCTTTTATCAGTTTGAGAGATTGAAACATAAGAATACAGAATTGGAGATAATAAGAATAATGTCAAAAAGATTGAAGAAAAAGCTCTCATTTTTTCAAAATTGATTTGTGATTTTAAAATATAAACAAATAATAAGCCAAAGCTTATATAAAAAGGCGTCATCCACATAGTTCTTATTTTTACACCCATCGTAAATGATGTAAGAAAAATAAACAAAATTGGAATTAAATTAATTGACACTAAAAACAAAAATTTTTCATCATTCAAATTAATATTGATTTTAAATTTTTTTATTAAAACAAAAATCATTAGTAAAAATGGTAATAATAATCCAATTTGCTTAACTAAAAATATTATAGGATGTTTAATATGGGTAAAAATACTTGCTTCTTCTGATCCAGTTCTAAGAAGTCCATAAGCAATAGTAACATAATCATTCTCGGTTAACCAAATAATGTGCGGTAATAAAATTATAATAAAGGGAACAAAAGAAACTAGACACTTAAAATTCAATCTTTTTGTACAAATCATGTAAATTAAAAGAACATCTATTGCTAAACCTAAATAGACAAATAAATATTTAGATAGAAACCCAAATCCAGCAAATAGACCAAGTAATAACCAATCTAAAATTTTATTATTCTTAATTCCTCTCCATAAATAAAAAACTGAAAGAGACCAAAAAGGAATTAAACAAACATTTACATTAAATTCAGGTGTAGTGAAGTTATAAAAATATATTCCCTCTAATAATAAGACTGATATTAAACAATATATTTTTTTTTCGAAAAAATCTTCAGCTAACTTAAAAATTACAAGGAATGAGACTATAATACAAATTTGACTTAACAAATAATAAGCCCAGTCTTGAGGTCCAAAAATTTGGTAAAAAATTTCTGGCAGTAATGCGCTCATTGGAGGATGCTTATTAAATCCCCAATCTAAGTTACTGCCCCATGCCAATGCCTCGATTGTATCAAGAGGTAAATTATGATTTGTTAAACTCGGAACTAATGTCCAGATTAATAAGTGCGCTGTAATAAAAATAAAAAATAGATTTGTAATATTCTTTTTATAAATGGCCATTTTTACTAATTTATACAATTAATCCATTCTTGACACTGAATAAATGATGAATATATTCACCGAATTCATAAATTTGAGTATGGTAAAAATCTCTAAAAAATATATTCCAAAAGAAACTGAAAAATACATGTGTGCAAAACATCTTGCATATTTCAAGCAAAAATTAATGGACTGGAAAAAAGATCTTAAAAGGACAAATAACGAAGCAATATTTAATGCATCCATGGATGACAATAGTGCTTCAGCAGACATAGTTGATCAAGCAAGTTCATATACTGAAAAAAATGTTGAGATGAGATCAATAAATAGGCAGATTAAATTAATTTCTAAAATTGATGGAGCATTGAAAAAAATACAAGATGGAACTTATGGCTTCTGTGAGGAAACCGCAGAACCTATAGGTCTTAAAAGATTAATGGCAAGACCAGTTGCAACTTTATGTATAGCAGCACAAGAAAAACACGAAAAAGAGGAAAAAGTTTACGCTGATATTTAAGGGTAATCTATCTCAGCATCTTTATTTAGTACTTTAAATCCTTTTATAACTGCAGGACGTTTAGCAATATCTAAATACCATCTTGATAAACTTTTAAAATTTTCTAATCCAATATCATGTCTTTTATGCCTCGCTATCCAGGACCATGTAGCAATATCTGCAATTGAGTACTCTTTACCTGCTAAATATTCACTTTGTGAGAGTCTTGCATCTAAATCTTCGTAAAGTTTTCTTGTAATCTTAAAATATCTTTCTTCTCCCCATTCACTTTTTCCTTGATGATAATAATGAAACTGATGATGTTGTCCTATCATCGGGCCAATCAAACCCATTTGGGCCATTAACCACTGATTTATCTCTAATCTATTATTTTCTGGATAATACATTTTACTTTTTTCACCTAGATACATCAAAATTGCTCCTGACTCGAATATTGACTTTTTATTTTCGTGATCAGTAATTACCGGTATCTTATTAAATGGACTAATTTTTTTGAATTCTGCATTATGTTGTTCACCTTCGCTTAAATTAACTTTTGTTATTTTATAATCAAATTTTATCTCCTCTAACATTATACTAATTTTCCAACCATTTGGAGTATCAGCTGTAAATAGCTCAATCACTCTTTTACGCCCAATCTGTTTTTTATAGTATTAGATGCTGTTGTAAATTCAAATCTGTATTTTTCATTAGGTTTTGCATACTTGAAACATCCTCTAGCAGCTAACGCACCTTCATGAAAACCTGATAAGATTAATTTAAGTTTTCCTGGGTAAGTACATATATCGCCAATAGCAAATATTCCCTTCTTATTAGTTTCGAAGTTTTCAGTATTAACGGGGATTACTTTTTTATCTAAGTTAAGCCCCCATTCTGCTATTGGTCCAAGTTGCATTATCAAACCAAAGAAACCTAAAACATAATCAGCTTTTAATATTTTAATCTCACCCTCTTCACTTTTAATTTCTACTTCTTCTAAAGACCCATTTCCTTTAACATCTTTGATTGAGTATTTAGTAAATAAATTAATTATATTTTTTTTGCTTAATTCTTTAATTTTTTTTACACTCGCAGATGTCCCTCGAAACTCGTCTCTTCTGTGTATTAGAGAGACCTTGGAAGTGTTAGAAAGTTCTATCGCCCAATCAAGAGCACTATCTCCGCCACCAAATATAGCTACAGATTTATCTTTAAAAATTGATTTATCTTTAATTGAATACAAAACTGAGGTTCCATCAAACTTTTCTGCACTTTTTGTCGGAAATTTTCTTGGTTCGAATGAACCAACACCTCCTGCAATTACAACATTTTGTGTTTGGAATTTTTTTCCACTAGTTGTTTTAACAATCCAATTATTATTTTTATTTGTAAGTTCTTGAACTCTATCATTTAAATGAAAATTAAATTTAAATGGTTTAATTTGTTTTACTAAATTATTAGTAAGTTCTTCTCCAGTACACTCTGGAACTGAAGGAATATCATAAATTGGTTTATCTGGATAAAGTTCTATACATTGACCACCAATTTTATCTAGGTTATCAACTATTTCACACGTCAATCCAATAATACCAAGTTGATGTGCGCAAAATAATCCTGTGGGACCTGCACCAACTATAACAACATCAGTTTTAATCATTAAACTTGTTTCTCCGGTATATATACACTCAAACCATCTAAATCATCTGAAACCATAATTTGACAACTTAATCTGCTTTTTGAATTAGGTTCATAAGCTTGGTCTAACATATCGTCTTCTCCCATTTCTTTTTTTGGTAACTTATCGTACCAATCTTCTTTGACATAAACATGACACGTGGCGCAAGACATACTTCCTCCACAATCGGCATCAATACCTGGAATATCATTTTGAACAGCACCTTCCATTACAGTAAGCCCATTTTGGACCTCAGCCACATGCTCTTTTCCATTGTGTTCAATATATATGATTTTAGCCATTGCTTTTATATAAGCACAAAAAAAAATAGGGCAAGTAATCAAACTTGCCCTATTTTATATTTCGTAACTAATTGTTACTACGCTCTTCTTGTAGAGTTAGATACTGCACAAGACCAGATAATTAAACCAAATGCGATTTTATTAACAAAGTCTGCTAAGTTATAGATAACGTTTAACGCGTTACCATCTATTCCACCTGTTAGGTAACCAAAAATGTAACCTAGTGGGTAAATAGCCCAACCTACAGTAACAATCATTCTTAAAGCTCCAAATGCAGTTACTAAAGATTTATTTCCAGATTTAGCAGCAACTTTTCCTGCTTCTCCTGAAAAGATTTCATAAAGAATGTAAATCCATCCAGCCATACCGATTATGAAACCTAGTGTAGCGTTGATGAATCCAGCTTCTCCAAGATATCCACCTATTAACATAACTAGTGAACCGATTAAGATTCTCCAGAATATGTTTGTGTCAACTTTTCTTACTGCTGAAAGAATTAAGTAAAATTCTACTAGCTGTAGTGGTACAGTAATTAACCAGTCAATGTATCTGTAAACAGTTGGAGTATCACCTGTTTCGATCCAAACCGCTCTCATATACATATAGTGAATAAATGCTATACCTGTTACTAATCCAGCTACGTTTACTGATTTTCTCCATTGTGAACTGACATTAGCCTGTTCCATAAAGAAAAACGCTGTAGCTGCTAACATACCCATTGATATTAACCAAAACGAAATACCTACGAAATCGTCTGTAGCTAAAAAGGCTGTTGCTGCGTTAGCTGCTGTAGTTGCTCCGAAAAGCACTGCCGCTAATGCTAACATTTTCATTGTCTTCATAAAAAACTCCCTCATAGTTAGTTTTTTTATTAGTTTAAATTTAAACTACAGACTAATCTAATGATTAGCCTAAAGTTAGGGTTAGATAGCAAAAAAATTTACTTTATTGAAGAGTTTTTGACCTCTAAAAAGTATTGATTTTACTTACTTTGTAAAATTAAATACAACCTGTTACATAAAATCATTATAAAAGTGAGTCAAAAAACAAATCACTATGAAAAATAGTTTTAACAAAATTTATCAAGAATCTATTCAAAATCCCGAGGAATTTTGGAAAAATGTATCTGATGATGTCTTCTGGTTTAAAAAACCTACTAATATTTTAAACAAATCTAATCCTCCATTTTATAAATGGTTTGAAGATGGCGTTACAAACACCTGTTACAACGCTATTGATGTTCATATTGATAAAGGTAACGGTGAGAAGGCTGCTTTAATTTATGATAGCCCTATAACTAATAGTAAAGCAAAGTATACATACAATCAATTAAGAGAAAAAATATCAAAATTCGCTGGAGCACTTGATAATCAAGGTATTAAAAAAGGTGACAGAGTAATAATTTATATGCCTATGATACCTGAGGCAGTTATTGCAATGCTTGCTTGTGGGAGGATTGGTGCAATACACTCGGTTGTCTTTGGTGGATTTGCTTCAAATGAATTAGCAAGCAGAATTGACGATAGTAAAGCTAAAATTTTAATTACCGCATCCTGTGGGTTTGAACCTGGACGAACTGTTGAATATAGACCTTTAGTTGATAGAGCATTAAAGCTTTCAAAACATAAAGTTGAAAAAGTAATTTTCTTTCAAAGGAAAGATAACGAAGTAAAACTCAACTCTCCACTTGAAATCAGCTGGGATGAAGCACTTGTTAATGCCAAAAATAAAGATTGTGTTGAGATTGGAGCAAATGAATTTGCTTACATTTTATACACTTCAGGAACAACAGGAATACCGAAAGGAATAGTTAGAGATATAGGAGGTCATATAGTTGCTCTTAAATGGACTATGAAAAATATTTATAATATCGATGAAAATGATGTTTGGTGGTCAGCAAGTGATATTGGTTGGATCGTAGGACATTCATACATTGTTTATGCTCCATTGTTCAAAGGATGTACTACAGTTTTATTTGAAGGAAAACCAGTAGGAACTCCTGATGCAGGAGTTTTTTGGAGAATAATTTCTGAATATAAAATTAAATCTTTATTCACTGCTCCAACAGCATTTAGAGCAATCAAAAAAGAGGACCCTGATGGAAAGTTTTTTTCAAAGTATGATTTGAGTTCATTCGAGTCTTTATTTTTAGCTGGAGAAAGAGCTGATCCTGATACAATAAAATGGGCTGAAAATCTTTTGAATGTTCCAGTTATAGATCACTGGTGGCAAACAGAAACTAGTTGGGCGATAAGTTCAAATTGTACAGGGATAGAAATGCAGAAAACTAAGTATGGTTCAGCATGTAAAGCAGTTCCAGGTTACGATGTAAAAATAATTAAACCAGATCATTCAATTGCAGAACCTAATGAAATGGGAGATATAGTTGTAAAATTACCATTACCACCAGGAACATTTCCAACACTTTGGAATGCTGATAAGAGATACAAAGAAAATTATATGACTAATTATAAGGGTTACTATCAAACCTATGATGCAGGTCACATAGATGAAGATGGATACATATGGATTATGTCAAGAACAGATGACATAATTAATGTTGCCGGTCATAGATTATCGACAGGTGCAATTGAGGAAGTTTTATCTGAACATCAATCAGTTGCTGAGTGTGCCGTTCTTGGAATTGCGGATAAATTAAAAGGACAATTGCCAATTGGTTTAGTTGTTTTAAAATCTGGAGTTGAAAAAGATAATGAGACAATTTCAAAAGAATGTATTCAAATGGTTAGAAATAAAATTGGACCAGTGGCTGCGTTTAAAGTTGTTATTGTTATAAAAAGATTACCTAAAACAAGGTCAGGAAAAATATTGAGAGGAACTATTAGAAAAATTGCTGACAAGGAAGATTACAAAATGCCAGCAACAATCGATGATCCAGCAATTTTAGATGAGATCACACAAAGTTTAATAGATAACAATATTCTCACCAGATAGATTAGATTAATTATCAAACTTCAAGGGCTTGCCTGACGCTTCACCAAGGATTTTTCCATCTTTCATTTTAATCTCTCCATTTATGATTGTATAAACTGGAGTTCCCTTAAACTTGTGTCCATCGAAAGGTGACCATCCACACTTACTCTCAATTTTTTCATTTTTTATTTCTATAATTTTGTTCATATCCACAATTGTAAAATCTGCATCATAGTCTTCCTTTATATATCCCTTGCCTATAATACCAAAAATTTTCACTGGATTTTCACAAACAAGATTCATAAGCTGAACTAAAGTTAGTTTTCCTTCATTTACATGGTTCAACATCACAGGTAATAAGGTCTGAACCCCAGGCATTCCGGAGGGGGTATCCGGATATTCTTTATCTTTATTGACTTTAAGATGAGGAGCGTGATCTGAACCAATAGTATCATTATAATTATTTCTTACCGCATACCACAGCCTATCGTAATGACTTTTTTCTCTAATTGGTGGATTCATCTGAGCGTAAGTTCCAAGTTTATCGTAACAATCTGGTGCATACATTGTTAAATGCTGTGGAGTTATTTCAAAAGTTATATCCCCTTTATTCTGAGATAAAAAATCAATCTCCTGTTTCGTTGTAATATGAAGTATATGGGCTTTTTTACCTAATCTTTTTGCTATTTTAACAATCTTCCTTGTAGAAGAAATTGCACATTCTTCGTCCCTCCATATTGGATGAGAATGAACGTTGCCTTTTTCTCTTAACTTTTTTCTAAGATTTAAAATATCTTCATCTTCTGAGTGTACTGCAACGATTTTAGAAGTACTTTCAAATACTTTTTCAATATCCTCTTCTTTATGAACTAATAAAGTTCCAGTGGAAGAACCTGCAAATAGTTTTACTCCACAACATCCATCTAAACCCTTAAGATCAGCTAATTCGTTTTGATTAGTAGGAGTTGCACCAAAATAAAACGCATGATTACAAAACATTCTATTTTTTGCTAAATCTATTTTTCTTTTAAATTCTGCTTTGTTTGTAGTTGCAGGATTGGTATTTGGCATTTCAAACACTGAGGTAATGCCTCCAACAATTGCCGCTCTACTTCCTGAAGCTAAATCCTCTGTATCTGTTGAGCCTGGTTCTCTAAAATGTGTTTGAGTATCAATGCAACCGGGAAGAACAGTAAGTCCGCTTGCATCTATTGATTGACTTGTTTCTTCTTCTAACTTACCAATTTTTACAATCTTGCTATTTTTAATACCTATATCAACATCTTTAAGATCTTTATCAATATAACATTTACCATTTTTGATTATTAGGTCTAACATTTATAAAAAAAGTACTTATATCATTTGTTATAGTATTACAATATGAATAGAAATAGTATTTACATTCTTGAGAATAGAGGTCTCCTTTACATAAATGGAGATGATGCTAAAGAATTTTTACAAAATATAATTACAAACAATATAGAAAGTGTATCAGAAGTTAGAAGTTGTTTTTCAGCTCTTTTAACTCCTCAAGGCAAATATCTTTACGATTTTATAATTATTAAACACAAATCTGGTTATTTTTTAGATTGTGAAAAAAAGATTATAGAAAGTTTATATAAACATTTAAATTTATATAAGTTGA
>CACLAY010000013.1 GCA_902604975.1 uncultured Pelagibacteraceae bacterium
TTAGTAGGACATACAAAAAAAGATCAAATACGTGTTTTAATTTTTCATGATATTGAAAAAAATAAATTCGAGAATTTTGAAAGATTATTGAATTATTTAATTAAAAATTTTCATATCTTAACACCTGAAGAATTCAAAATATCTACAACAAGAAATATAGATAAATTTGAAAAAAAAAAAAAAATTTTGATTACTTTCGATGATGGATATAAATCTCAAAAAAAAATTACAGAAAAATATTTAAATCCCAATAATATAAAAGCTATATTTTTCTTAGTTTCAGATTTCATAAGTATAGAATCTAAAAACCAAGCTCAGACTTTTATAAGAAATAATTTCTATAAAAATAAAAATACTTTTAAATTGGATAATGATATTGAAAATATGAATATTGACGATATAAATTTCCTTATTGATTCAGGGCACACTTTAGGAGCTCACACAAAAACTCATGTACAGCTTTCAAGGATTAAAAATGAAAATGAATTAATTTCTGAAATTATAGATTGTAAAAAGAAATTAGAAAACTTATTTAAAAAAACTAATATTGATGATTTTGCTTACACATTTGGAGATTATGCGAGTATTAACGAAAATTCATTAAATATTATATCTAAATATTACAAATTTATTTATAGCGGTCTTAGAGGAAATAACTTAAAAATTAAAAAAAATATAGTAAGAAGAGATGCAATAAACATGTGGGAATCAATAAATGTAATAAATTGTTACTTAAATGGTTATTTAGATTTCATTTATGAAAAAAAAATTAAGAGTTTAGAAAATTGGATTTAAAACTAAATATTTAATATTAATGAATAAAAAAAAATGAACATTTTTAAAAATAAAATACTTTTAGTTACAGGTGGCACTGGTTCATTTGGAAATGCAGTACTTAATAGATTTCTAAAATTTAATTTAAAAGAAATAAGAATTTTTAGTAGAGACGAAAAAAAACAAGATGATATGCGAAATACTTACAAAAATAATAAAATTAAGTTTTATCTTGGTGACGTAAGAGATAAATCAAGTGTAGATGCTGCCATGAAAAACGTTGACTTCCTATTTCACGCTGCTGCTTTAAAACAGGTACCTTCTTGTGAATTTTATCCTCTTGAGGCGATAAATACAAATATTATAGGTGCAAATAATGTTATTTCATCAGCTATTGAAAATGAAGTAAAGAAAGCAATTTTTCTAAGTACCGATAAAGCAGTTTATCCCATTAATGCAATGGGAATGTCAAAAGCTTTAATGGAGAAATTAGTAGTATCAAGATCTAGAGAACTAAATCAAAGCAAAACAATTATCTGTGCAACAAGATATGGTAATGTCATGGCATCTAGAGGATCGGTAATTCCACTTTTTTTTGAACAAACAAAACAAAATAAACCAATAACAATTACTTCTCCTGATATGACAAGATTTTTAATGAGCTTAGAAGAGTCAGTTGAATTAGTTATGGAAGCATTTAAAAATGGGAATAATGGTGAAATTTTTGTTTATAAATCACCAGCCTGTACTATTGAAGATCTTGCGAAGGCAATAATAAAAATTTCAAAAAAAAAAACAAATATTAAATTTATTGGTACTAGACACGGAGAAAAACTTTTTGAAACTTTAATTTCACAGGAAGAATTACTTAACTCTGTTTCTTATAAAAAATTTTATAAAATATTGCCTGATAACAGAGATTTAGACTATAATAAGTATTTTCATAAGGGTAGAAAAAATAAGTTAAAAGAATCCTACACATCGCACAACACTACTAGGTTAAATGTTAATCAAATAATATCAAAAATAAAAGATTTGAAATCTTTTAATTACTTAGAATATGTTTAAGATATGCACAATAGTTGGTACTAGACCAGAAATTATTAAATTATCAAGTCTATTAAAAAAACTAGATAAATTTTTTGATCATAAGTTAATCCACACAGGCCAAAATTATGATTATGAACTAAACCAAATTTTTTTTAAAGACCTGAAATTAAGAAAACCTGATTTTTTTATGAATTGTGCTGGTCCAAACCCAAACAAAACAATATCAAAAATTTTTTCTAAGACTGATAGTATACTAAATAAAATTAAACCCGATGCGATAATAATCTTGGGAGATACAAACTCTGGTTTAGCCGCAATAGCAGCTAAAAAAAGAAAAATACAAGTATTTCACATTGAGGCTGGCAATAGATCATTTGATCATAGAGTGCCAGAGGAGTTAAATAGAAAACTAATTGATCATACATCCGATATTAACTTTACTTATACTCAAATTGCTAAAGATTACCTTTTATCAGAAGGTATTCCATCAGATAGAGTTATTAAAGTTGGTAGCCCAATGAATGAAGTTATAAAGGAAAATAAATTGTTAATTGGCAAAAGTGAGATTCTGAAAAAATTAAAATTGAAGAAAAATGAATTTTTTTTAATTTCATTTCATAGAGAAGAAAATGTCGATAATAAAGAAAATTTAAGGAAATTTTTGTACTTTTTGGAATGGTTAAGCGAAAAATTCAAAAAAAAAATAATTATATCTACTCATCTTAGAACTCAAAATAGACTTAATAAACTTAAAGAAAATTTTTTAAAAATAAAAAAAAATTATTCTTCAAGAATAATTTTTTTAAATCCATTTAGTTTTACAGATTATATAAAACTTCAAAAAAACTGTGATATTATATTTTCAGATAGTGGCACACTTACAGAGGAAGCTTCTTTACTAGGAATTAAAGCAATAAAATTAAGAACAAGTCATGAAAGACCTGAGGGTATGGAGGAAGCATCAACAATTATGTGTGGTCTAGATTTGAACAAAATTAAAATTGCAATAAAAATTTTGCAAAAAGGCAATACTTCAAAAATTGTAAAAGATTATTCAACAAATAACTTTTCAGACAAAATAATTAAAAATATTATATCATATCAAAACTATACTATTAACAAAAAAGTTTAGTATGGATAAGAGCCTAGAAACTGTATTAAAATATTCTATATATTTTTTTCCACTACTATTAATGACAGGACCCTTTCTTCCTGATTTAAACTTATCAATTTCAGTTATAATTTTTATTTTTTTAATCTTTAAAAGAAATGAGTTATATTTATTTAATAACTTTTATTTTAAAATTTACTTAATATTTTTATTATATATTGTTTTAAGATCCCTTCTAACACTAGAATTTCTCTCAATTAAATCATCATTATT
This sequence comes from uncultured Pelagibacteraceae bacterium, assembly GCA_902604975.1. Lineage (GTDB taxonomy): Bacteria > Pseudomonadota > Alphaproteobacteria > Pelagibacterales > Pelagibacteraceae > Pelagibacter. The sequence goes on from CACLAY010000013.1 coordinate 3,209, forward strand.
TTATTTTAGATTTGGTATTTATTCTTTATTAATTTTCTATTTTTTAAAAAAAAATATTTTAAATTTAAAATTATTTTGTTTTATTATTTTGTTTACTTTAATAACTTTATACATAGATGCCAACATACAACTTTTCGCTGGGGAAAATATTTTTGGATATAAAATGTTTCACCATGAAAGAGTAAGTAGTTTTTTTGGTGATGAGCTCATAATGGGTGGCGCAAGCTTTCGTATCTTTACTTTTATTATTGCTATCTTGTTCTTTTTAAATTTAGAGAAAAAACTTTCTCTTTTTTTGTCTTTTCTTATTTTTTTTATGATTTTGTCACTAATTTTATATAGTTCTGAAAGAACAGCTTTAGCATTATTTTTTATGTTCAGTATCGTATTTTTTTTATTTATTCCAATTAAATTTAAATATAAAATTTTCCTGACTACTGTTCTTTCATTATTAATAATTATATTTTTTTATCTTAATGATGCTTCAAGAAATCGTATTATAAAAAAATCAATAGATGAAATTAATTTAAATATTGCCTATAATAATTTATTATTTTCAACTGTTCATTCTTCTTCTATGCTTACAGGTATAGAAATGTTTAAGGATAATATTTTGTTTGGAAAAGGTCCAAAAATGTACAGAAAAGTTTGTGACGACGAAAATTATTCAAAATATAAAGTTGGTGATCATAGTTGTACAACTCACCCACACAATATTATAGTCCAAATTTTAGCTGAGACAGGCATTATTGGTTTGATATTTTTATTAATTTTTTACTTAAAATTAATAAAAATTTTTTTTATGAGTATATTTAGAAAACATAAGCAAGAAAATAGATTTTCAATAATTATTTTATCATCTCTTGTAATTTTAAATTTTTTTCCATTTTTACCATCAGGAAATATTTTTAATAATTGGCTTTCAATGATTAGTTATTTGCCAATTCCATTTTTGATGTTTATAAGCAGTAATAGTGTTAACACAAATAAATAATAATTTTACAATAGTTTATTCTGCACTTTCAATTATTTTTATTTTATTTTTCTTTTTAAAATTAGACTTTATATCTTCAAAATTAAATATTTATGATCAATCTGATAATAATAGAAAATTACATAAAAAAAAAATTCCCCCAATAGGAGGTTTAATTTTTTTTCTAATTTTTTTTCTTTACATCATTACTATTTTATTCTTTTTCGAAAGCAGAATATTCTTTCATGAGAAACATATAGTTGTTTTGTTTTTAACTTCTATTTTAATCTTATTAACTGGTTTGATAGACGATAAAATTAATTTAAGCTCTCGTAGAAAAACAATTATTTTTCTTTTTTTAATTTCGATTTTAATATTAAACGATAATGAATTGGTATTGAGCTATCTTAAAATTTTAAGCTTTAATAAGACTTTAGCTATAGGAAATATTTCAATACTATTCACCATATTTTGTTTTTTTGTTTTCATTAATGCTTTTAATATGTTTGATGGTATAAACTTACAATCAGGTTTATACTTGTTAACTCTGTTTATTTTTTTTATATATAAAGGTTTAGAACCTTTATTATTTATTCCTTTTTCACTGATTACTATTATTTTTTTAATTTATAATTACAGAGAAAAAATATTTCTAGGTAATTGTGGATCATATTTTTTACCATTTGTAATTTCATCATTTTTTATTAAATCTAATAATAAATTAGAAATAATTTCTGTAGAAGAAATTTTAATTTTAATGGTGGTGCCTGGAATTGATCTTATCAGATTATTCTGTATTAGATTAGCTGAAGGAAAGAGTCCATTTGTAGCAGACAGACATCATATACATCATATATTATCACGAAAGCTTAGTGATTTAAAATCTGTGATATTAATATTTTCAATTACTTTTATCCCAATTATTTGCTATCAATTTTTAAATAATATTTTTCTTATAATCTTACAAATTTTGATTTATTTATATCTAGTAATTTCATTTGGTAATAAACAAACAACAAAGTAAAATGATAGCTGCTATTGATGCTTCAAATATAATCATAGAAAGTGGTGGATTTATTCATCTTAAAAATATCTTAAAAAATTTTGATGAGAAAAAAATCTCAAAATTATATGTGTTTTGTTCTAAAAAAATTATCAGAGAATTAAATATAAAAAATAACAAAGTTATCACACTCACACATAATTTTTTAAATAGAGGTTTATTTTATAGAATAATTTGGCAAATTTTTATTCTTAATAGTTTTCTAAAACAGTTAAAATGCACATTTTTATTTGTACCAGGTGGCTATTTTTTTTTAAAAAAATTACCCACATTCATATTAATTCAAAATCTTTTACCATTTGTAAAAAGACCAGAATATCCAGAAAAAATAACAGCCAAAATTAAAAATATTATTCTTGAGTATTTGCACATCAAATCAATTAAAAAATCAAATGGTATTATTTTTTTATCAAAACATACAAAAAATATTTTTCACATGTACAAAAAACCTAAAATTATTATACCTCATGGTATAGAGAAACAATTTTTTAAGAAAAAAAAAAAATTTAAGACCAACCAAAAAAACAGTAAATTTAAAATTTTATATTTATCTAAATTTGAAGGGTATAAGAATCATAAAAATATTATTTTATCTATTTATAATCTCCTAAAAAAAAACTATCGTATATCCATCACTCTAGTGGGTTTAGAAAATTTGGGTGATAAAGATCACAAATTGCTCAATCTTGTAAATGATATAAATTATGATTATCCCAACTCAATAATCCTACAAAAATTAACAAAACACAATAATGTTCACAAAATATATAGAAATTATGATCTACATGTTTTCGGTTCTATGTGTGAGTCTTTTGGAATTATTATATTAGAAACAATAGCATCTTCACTTCCCATAATATGCAGTAATTTTCCAGTTTTCAAAGAGATTCTAAATGATCATACATTATATTTTGATCCAAAAAATCCCCATATGATTTCTCTAACTATTGAAAAATATATTAAAAATGAGAATCTTAAAATTAAAAATACAAAGAAGCTTTTTCAAATTGCAAAAAAATTTAAATGGAAAAACTCGTCAGATGCTACATTTAAATTTTTTGTAAAAGAATATGAAAAAAATAAAAGATTAAAACAAAAAATTAATATAAGTAATTAAGCGATGAAAAAAAAATATTTAATTGTTACTGGCGGAGCAGGTTTTATAGGTTCAAATTTAATTAATGCTCTATTAAAATTTAAAAAATATAATATTATAAGTTTAGATAACTATAGTTCAGGTTTTATAAATAATCACATAAAAAATTCTCGTGTAAAATATTTAAGTGGAGAAACAAAAAATATAAATAAGATTTTAAAAAAATATAAAAAATCTATTAATGCAATTTTCCACTTTGGTGAATTTTCGAGAATTTTTCAAAGTTTTGAAAAATTTGATTTATGTTTTAAATTCAATACAATCGGCACTCATGAAGTTCTTAAATTTTGTCTTGAAAATAATATCAAATTAATTTACTCGGCTACTTCTGCAAGTTTAGGAAAATCAAACAATAAAAATCTTTCTCCTTACGCATTCTTTAAAGCAAAAAATTTGGAACTGATTGAAAATCTAAAAAAATGGTTTGGACTTAAGTGTGAGGTAATATATTTTTATAATGTGTATGGTCCAAAACAGATAAAATCAGGATTAATGGCAACAGTGATAGGCATTTTTGAAAATCAATATCAAAAAAACTTTCCTTTGACGGTAGTAAAACCAGGAAGTCAAAGAAGAAGGTTTACTCATATTGATGATACTATAAACACTTGTATTGAAGCATGGTCTAAAAATAAGAATGGACATTATAGTATATCGCATAAAAAAAGTTATTCTATAATTAATGTTGCAAAATTATTTCAAACTAAAATAAAATATATTCCTTTTCGTAAAGGAGAAAGATTTGCTTCAGCTTTAACTAAAATTACTATGTCAAACAAAGTAATACAAAGATATGGTAAGATTGAACTGAAGAATTACATTGAAGATTTCATCAGAGCAACTAACAAAAAAAAACTTAAATTACTGTCTAAATAGATTGTATATGATCTCTTTTTACACTTTACAAAATTTCATTAACAGAGTAATAATGCTTGCCTGGTAATTATTGCGAAAGGGTAATACCCGATCCCATTCCGAACTCGGAAGTCAAGCCTTTCTGCGCCGATGGTACTTTGTCTTAAGACATGGAAGAGTAGGACATTGCCAGGCTAAATTATGAAAATTGCTAGTTCACTAAAATCTTTAAAAAAAAGGGATCTTAATTCTAAATTGGTTAGAAGAAGAGGAAGAGTATATATAATAAATAAAAAAAATCCTAAGTTCAAAGCTAGACAAAAATAAATAATAAAGTTTATGAATATAGGTTCACTTTCAGAGGATAAAACAGTTGAGAAGAGAGTTTCAATAACTCCAGAGATAGCAAAAAAATATATTCAATTAGGCATAGATGTTCAAATAACTAACAATTATGGTGATCATATTGGTTTTAAAGATTCTGATTATACCGATCAAGGTGTCAAGTTAGTTGAAGATAATAAAAAATTAATAGAGAGTTCAGATGTAATAATTCAAATGGGTTTGACCAATGATGAAAATCTATCATTACTCAAGCCTAATCAAACTTATATTGGAGTTCTGAATTCTTATGAAAATAAAGAGAAATTAAATGATTTAATTAAAAAAAAAATTAATTTTTTTTCTTTAGAACTCTTGCCAAGAATTACAAGAGCTCAATCAATGGATATACTTTCTTCACAGGCTAATTTAGCTGGTTATAAGGCGGTCATTGAATCTTTTTCAGTTTTTGAAAAAGCTATTCCAATGATGATGACAGCCGCAGGAACAGTCCCTGCAGCAAAAGTTCTAGTTGTTGGAGCAGGTGTTGCAGGATTACAGGCAATTGCTACTGCTAAAAGAATGGGTGCGATAGTTTTTGCAACAGATGTTAGAATCGCTTCTAAGGAGCAAGTCGAGAGTCTTGGTGGTAAATTTCTTAGTGTTGAAGGTTCTGAAAACTTAGAGACCGAAGGTGGATATGCAAAAGAAGCATCAGATGAATTTAAAAAAAAGCAAGAAATACTTTTAGCTGAAACTTTAAAAAAAATAGATATTGTAATTTGCACTGCATTGATACCGGGAAAGAAAGCTCCAATAATTATCAAAGAAAGTATGATAAATGAAATGCAACCAGGCTCAATAATTTACGATCTGGCTGCTTCGCAAGGTGGAAACGCAGCTTTTACACAAGTTGATAAGATAATAGATAAAAATGGAGTTAAAATTATGGGTGAAAAAAATATTTTAAATAAATTAGCTGTATCTTCATCTAGTTTATACGCTAAAAATATTTTTAATTTTGTGAGCAATTTATATGATAAAGAGAACAAAAAAATTAAAATTAATTTAGAAGATGAAATTATTGAAAAAACGATAATTAAATAAATTTATGGAAATAGACCCATTTATATTCAGATTAAGTATATTTATATTATCAATTTTCATTGGATATTATGTAGTTTGGAGCGTAACGCCCTCACTACATACTCCATTAATGTCAGTAACAAACGCGATTTCTTCAGTAATAATTGTAGGAGCTGTAATTGCTGCTTTAGCAGGAGATTCTAATGAAATATTTAATACTGCAAACATTTTCGGTTTTTTAGCAATTTTATTAGCAGCAATAAATATTTTTGGTGGATTTTTGGTTACCCAAAGAATGTTAGCTATGTACAAAAAAAAACAGAAAGATAAAAAATGATTTCAACAAATCTGCTAGCAGTATTTTATCTCATTTCTGGAGTATTATTTATTTTAGCATTAAGAGGTCTTTCTTCACCTGAAACATCAAGACGCGGAAATTTATATGGAATAATAGGTATGGCATTGGCTATAGGTGTAACTATATTATCTGTCGGAAATTTTTCATATGGCTTCCTATATTTAATAATTTTTTTAGCTATAGGAGGTTCGATAGGAGCATTTATAGCTTTTAAAATTCCAATGACGGCTATGCCAGAGTTAGTTGCTGGATTTCATAGTTTGGTTGGTCTGGCAGCAGTATTTGTAGCTATATCAGCATTTTTAAATCCAACAGTATTCAATCTTGGAATTCCAGGAGCTATAAAAATTGCTAGTTTAATAGAAATGTCATTAGGAGCAGCGATAGGAGCAATAACATTTACTGGATCTATAATAGCTTTTTTAAAATTAAGAGGAATAATGTCAGGCTCACCTATTATTTTTTTTGGACAACATTATTTAAATTTATTATTAGGAATTTTACTTGTAATTTTAATTTTTTATTTATGTAAAACTCAAACTGATATTTGGTTTTGGACTATTGTAGTTATTTCACTTTTAGTTGGAGTGCTGTTAATTATACCAATCGGTGGTGCTGACATGCCAGTGGTTATATCAATGTTAAATTCTTACTCAGGTTGGGCTGCAGCAGGGATTGGTTTTACTTTAGAAAATTCTGCATTAATTATCACGGGTGCATTAGTTGGTTCTTCAGGAGCAATTTTATCATATATCATGTGTAAAGGCATGAATAGATCATTTTTAAATGTAATATTAGGAGGATGGGGTGCTGAGCAATCATCTTCATCTACTTCATCTAAAGAGCAAAAGCCTGTTAAAAATGGTAATGCTGATGATGCAGCATTTTTAATGAAGAACGCTTCATCTGTAATTATTGTTCCAGGATACGGTATGGCAGTTGCTCAGGCCCAACATGCATTGAGAGAAATGGTCGATGCATTAAAAAAAAATGGAGTAAAGGTTAGTTATGCTATTCACCCAGTTGCTGGAAGAATGCCAGGACATATGAATGTTTTATTGGCTGAAGCTAACGTTCCTTATGATGAGGTATTTGAGCTAGAAGAAATTAATAATGATTTTGCAAATTGTGATGTAGCATATGTCATCGGTGCAAATGATGTTACAAATCCGGTAGCAAAATCAGATCCTAAAAGTCCAATTTTTGGAATGCCAGTTTTAGATGTCGAAAAGAGTAAATCTGTTTTATTCGTAAAAAGAAGCTTATCTCCAGGGTATGCTGGGATAGACAACGATTTATTCTACAGAGATAATACTTTAATGCTATTTGCTGACGCAAAAAAAATGACAGAAGAAATTGTTAAAAACTTGTAAATTGGCTATTGTATACTTTAATATCCTTCTGTCGTTTAATTTTTTTTATTAAAAGTTATAATTTATGAAAATTCTCATTATAGGTCATTTAGGTTATGTTGGGCCGGCAGTTCTAGATCAATTATTAAAAAATAAAGATTATATTTTGACAGGAATAGATACAAAATATTTTTATAAAAAAAAATTCTTTGAAAAATACAAAAATAAAATAACTAACATCTACAAAGATGTACGAGAAATCAACAAAAAAGATTTAATCGGAATAGATCAAATTGTATATCTCGCTGCAATATCCAACGATCCTATGGGAAATACATTTAAGAAAATTACTCATGAAATAAATTATAAATCAGCAATTAAAATAGCTAAACTTGCAAAAAAAAATAATGTAAAAAAGTTTATATTTGCTTCAAGTTGCAGTATTTATGGTTTTACTAAAAACTTAACAAAGTCAGAGCTTTCAAAATTAAATCCTTTAACAGCCTATGCAAAATCAAAGGTTTTGTCTGAAAAAAAATTAAAATTAATATCAGACAAGAATTTTAATGTTGTTTGTCTTAGATTTGCAACAGCATGTGGCTATAGCACAAATTTAAGATTAGATTTAGTTTTGAATGATTTTGTTGCATCGGCAATTGTATCAAAAAAGTTACAAGTATTAAGCGATGGTAGCCCATGGAGACCTTTAATTCACATAATAGATATGGCAAGGGCAATTAATTGGGCAATTGACGAAAAAAAAATTAAAAAGTTTATATCATTAAATGCAGGAAGTAATAATATGAATTATCAGATTAAGGATTTAGCATATAATGTTTCTAAATTGATCAAGGGTACAAAGGTTTATATTAACACAAAAGCATTTCCAGATAAAAGATCTTACAAAGTAAATTTTTCAAAATTTGAAAAACTTAATAAAAAATTTAAACCAATCTATAATTTAAAAAAATCAATAGTCGATTTAAAAGACAATTTAATTAAGAAAAAATTTAAAACAAAAAATTTTAGAAATTCTAATTATATAAGATTAAATGTTTTAAAAAAATTAGTTGAAAAAAAAATATTAGATAAAGATATGAGATGGAAAAACTCAATATGAAAGTTGTTATATTTGCTGGAGGATTTGGTTCTCGTCTTGGCAGTCTCACCGAAACTACCCCAAAACCTATGATTAAAATTTGTGGTAAACCAATTATTTGGCATATTATGAAATATTATTCACACTATGGTATTGATGATTTTCTAATTCTATCTGGTTTTAAATCTAAAGTTTTAGAGGATTTTTTTTCAAGAAATAAGAATCTATTTAAATCCCAAAATAAACCATGGAAAGTTAAAATTTTAAATACAGGATTGAATACAATGACAGGAGGCAGATTAAAAAGAGCAAAGAAATACCTTAAAGACGAGGATTGTTTTTGTCTTACTTATGGTGATGGCCTTTCGGATGTGAATATTTTGAAGCTAATAAAATTTCATAAATCAAGTAAGAAGTTGGCAACTGTACTTGCCGTACATCCTCCAGCTAGGTTTGGATCACTAAAAATAAATAAAAGAAATATAGTTACTAAATTTGAAGAAAAGCCAAAAGATAATTCAGATTTAGGCTGGATAAATGGTGGTTTTTTTGTTTTATCAAGTAAAATATTTAATTTAATCAAAAACGATAAAACTATTTGGGAAAGAGAACCTCTTGAAACTTTAGCAAAACAAAAACAATTAGTATCATATCGGCATAAAAAGTTTTGGATTGCTATGGATACTATAAGAGATAAAAAAGAAATTGAAAAGTTGGTAAATAAAAAAATGGCTCCATGGATAAAATGGTAAGATGCAATTGTAGAATTTGTAATAATAAACTAATTAGCCAATTTCTAGACCTTGGATATTCACCACTAGCTAACTCTTACCTAACTAAAAAAAATAAAGATTCTTTAAAAAATAAAAATTTCCCTCTGAAGGTTTATTTTTGTGAAATTTGTAAGTTAGTTCAGTTACCTGAGCATGAAAATCCTAAAAATATTTTTTCAAATTATGATTATTTATCTTCTCCTAGTATATCTTGGCTTAACCACTCTAAAAAATATGTTTTACAGACAACAAATAAGTTTTTTAATAAAAGCAAAAAAAAAATAAAAGTTTGTGAATTAGCAAGCAATGATGGATATCTTCTTCAGTATTTTGATAAAAAAAAATATGAAATACTTGGCATTGAGCCAGCAAAAAATATAGCTAAATTAGCCATTAAAAAAAATATTCCAACAATTTCAAAGTTCTTTGGATCAAAATTAGCTAAAAATTTAAAAATCAAAAAAGGTTCTTATGATTTAATTATTGGAAATAATGTTTTTGCACATGTACCCAACATAAGAGATTTTGCAAAGGGAATTTATATTTTGTTGTCAAAAAATGGTTTTGCAACTTTAGAGTTTCCACATTTATTGAACCTTATACGATATAAACAGTTTGATACTATTTATCATGAACATTTTTCATATTTATCAATTAAGTCTATAAACTTTTTATTTAAAAAATTAAATTTACAGATATTTGATATTAAAAAACTAAACACCCACGGTGGTTCTTTACGTATTTATGTAAAAAAAAAGAGTGCAAATTTTGTCATTAATAGAAAATCTATAAATAAAATTTTAAAAGAGGAAAATAAAGCAAAAATCTTTTCAAAAAATACGTTTCAAAAACTACAAAATTCAATTGATAAGAATAAGGAATTATTTGTCAATTTATTAATAAAACTTAAATTACAGAATAAAAAAGTTGTTGCATATGGTGCCCCAGCAAAAGGAAATACTTTTTTAAATTTTTGTTCTGTGGACCAAAATTTAATAGATTTTACAGTAGATAGAGCGAATACAAAAATTGGTAAATTTCTACCTGGATCAAAAATACCAATTTTTCACCCAGATAAACTAGTTTCTTATAGACCAGACTATATAATTATCCTGCCATGGAATCTCAGAAAAGAGATTATTTCTCAACTAAAAAAAAAAGGTATAAAAAGTAAATTTATTACATGTATTCCAAATCTAAAAATAACAAATTAAATGATAAAATATTAATTACTGGTGCAAATGGTTTTATTGGCAAACATTTAGTAAAATTACTAAAAAATAAAAATATAATATGTGTAAGCTCGCAAAAACTAAAATATAAAAATAGCATAAAATTTATTCATTTAAACTTATTTGATTATAAGAAGGTGAATGAAATAATTACAAAAGAAAAACCAAAAGTTTTGATCCACTTAGCGTGGGAAACAGAGCCAAAAAGATATATTAATAAAAAATCAAACTTAAAATGGTACCATTCAAGTATGAATTTGTATCATCAATTTTGTAAAAATGGTGGTGAAAAGGCAATACTTGTTGGATCAGGCATTGAACTAAACTTTAAAAATAATAAACTTAAAGAGAAAAATGTGAATATTTTAAAACATAATAGTTTGAATTATTATAATTTAACAAAAATTTTGTTCCATATTAATTCTTTAAAAATTTCTAATCAATTTAGATCAAAGCTTATTTGGGCAAGAGTTTTTTTTCTATATGGACCAGGAGAAGATAAAAGAAGATTAATACCATCGCTAATAAATAGTATAAAATCAAATAAAAAATTTAAAATTAATGATCCATACAAAAAACTAAATATATTGCACGTTTATGATGTTGCAAAAATATTATACAGATTATTAAATTTTACAAAAAATAAAATAGTTCATGTTGCTGATAATAAAAATTATTCAATTAAATCAATAGTAAATAAAATTAATAAATTGACAAATAATGTTCACAATCCAAAAATTATTTTTTTAAATAAAAAAAAAAATATGATTGACCATAAAGTTGAAATTAAAAATTTAAAAAAAATAAATTATAATTATCACTTTGATTTGGAAAGTGGATTAAAGGATTATATAAATAAAAAAATAAATTAGCTTAAAAGCTTAAAATTGGTTGCGGGGGACGGATTTGAACCGCCGACCTCAAGGTTATGAGCCTTGCGAGCTACCAGGCTGCTCCACCCCGCGATGTTCAAAGGACTTATACATTATAATTTATTCTATAAAAGAAAAAAATTTTGTATATTATTAATTTTGAAATTGTATACTTTCTAATTGATGACTAAAATTAATAAATTTATTAGTGAATATATTAGCAGTGTTTCTTCATCTATTCTGAATACAAATATGAAAAATTTGAATGATGCTGCGCAAGCAATTCTAAGAGCAATTAAGAAAAAAAGAACTATTTTTGTATGCGGTAATGGTGGATCTGCAGCTATAGCTAATCATTATGTAGTAGATTTTATTAAATTTTTTAGGGGAAAAACCTCTTTAAAGCCAAAAATTTTAAGTCTATCAGATAATATTGAAACAATAACAGCAATTTCAAACGACCTGGATTATAAATATATTTTTAGCTACCAAGCCCAAAGTCTTTGCAATAAAAATGATCTAATTATAATTGTAAGTTCTTCCGGTAACTCAAAAAATGTAGTTGAATTAATAAAATTTGCAAAAAAAAATAAAATTAAAACTATAGGATTCAGTGGATTTAAAGGTGGTTATTTAAAAAAAAATTCAGATATTTCAATTCATATAAACGCAAATAATTATGGAGTATCTGAAGACTCGCACCATATTTTAATGCATGCTCAATTACAATATTTGATAAAATACTTAGGAAAAAAAAATTAATATCTATTTTTAAGTTTATTTAACTTTTTAACCCTTTTTATATTTTCTTGAAGAATTCTTTTTTTTTTCTCTGAAGGCTTTTCATAAGTGTTTTTTAATTTTATTATCTTAAAAAATCCGTCTCTTTGTAATTTTCTTTTTAAGACTCTTAAAGCTTGTTCAATATTATTATCTTTTACTTCTATTTTAATAACTACCTCCAAAAAGTGCATTCATTAGCACTTTATTTTTTAATTGTCTATTAAAATTCTTTTTCATTATTTTGATATGTCTATTTTCTCTTTAACCTTTTTCTCTCTTTTTAATCTTCTTTCAGCTTTTTCTAATGCATCAATAAGATCTTTTTGTGTAAATAAACCCATTGCAACTGGATCCTTGGCACTTAAACTATTGTAATTCCAATAACTTTTATTTCTTATTGATGTTGTAGAATTTTTTGTAATACCAACAAGTTTTGCAATTTGAGAGTCTTTTAAAATTGAATGTTGTTTAATTAACCAAAGAGCTGAGTCCGGCTTATCCTGTCTTTTTGATAAAGGTATATATCTTTTTATTTTTTTTGAGTCGTTTTCAATTTCTATATCATTTTGTTTTAAAGTTAGATCTCTATTTGGATCTTTAGAAGAGAGATCAATTTCCTCTTTAGTAAGTTGACCAGCAATTATTGGATTGTATCCAACAATACCTTTCGCTACATCTCCATCTGCAATACCTTGTATTTCAACTTCGTGTAAATTACAAAATTTTGCTATTTGTCTAAAAGTTAAAGAAGTGTTTTCAACAAGCCAAACAGCAGTTGCCATTGGCATCAATGGTACATTACTCATTACTTATTATTTTCTGATCTAAAATTTTGAAATTTCTTATTGAATTTACTTACTCTACCTTTATCTAAAAGTTTTTGTTTACCGCCAGTCCATGCAGAATGGGATTTTGGGTCAATCTCAAGTTTTAGCATATCCCCCTCTGATCCCCAAGTAGATCTTGTTTCAAATTGAGTTCCGTCAGTCATTTCTACTGTTATTCTGTGATAATTTGGATGAACATTTTTTTTCATATGCGGCTTATAACAAAAAGCTTAATAAAAACAATTAAAACTTATCTAATTTCTTCAACATTTTTGAGAAAATATTAATACTTGATGCTTTCAAGTTTATATTGTGTATTTCATTTTCATCAAAATTGCTGATTTTTCCGCCTGCTTCATTAATTATTAAAATACCAGCTGCAATATCCCAAATATTTACACTACTTTGAAAAAATCCATCTAATCTTCCCGAACCTACGTACGCTAAGTCCAGAGCTGCAGAACCAAGACATCTAACATTTAAATCTGAATTTTTTACACCAGATATGTTTGTACCAAAAAGACAATCTTCTAAATTTGTTTTTTTTGAAACTCTAATTCTTTGATTATTGAAGTATGATCCATTATTTTTTTCAGCATAAAATATTTCATTTTTAATTGGGTCAAATATAACTCCTGAAATAATTTCTTTACGAGTTCTTAAAGCAACAGAGATTGCAAAATGAGGAATACCATGCAAAAAATTTGTAGTTCCATCTATAGGGTCTATTATCCAAACATTTTCTTTATCAGAGTTATTTATAATTCCAGACTCTTCAGTAATAAAAGAATATTTTTTTTTTGATCTTGATAATTCATCAATCAATATTTCTTCTACCCGTTTGTCTGTTTTAGTTACAAAATCTTTTGGACCTTTTTTTGCAACTTGTAAATTTTCAATTTCACCAAAGTCCCTTATAATTATTTTTGAAACTTTTTCACAGGCTTTAATCATTATGTTGAGGTTTGGTGAAATTGAGTTCATAAAATTATAATTTTTTTACATATTCAAAAGTTCTTGTATCTATAATTATTTCATCTTCAGATTCAACAAAAGGTGGAACTTGAACTTTTATTCCATTTACTAAGGTAGCTGGTTTGTATGAGGATGAAACTGTTTGGCCTTTTAAAGCAACATCTGTTGTTTCTACTTTACACTGTACTTGATTAGGGAGTTGTACTGAAATTGGGCTTTCGTTAAAAAAATTGATTAAAACATCTAGATTCTCTGTCAAAAACTTTCCTTTTTCCCCAATAATTTCTTTTTTTACTTCTACTTGTTCAAATGATTTAGGATTCATAAAAAAATAATTATTTTCATCTTCATATAAATAATTAAAATTCATTTCATCTAATGACGCTTTTTCTACTGACTCACTTGATCTAAATCTTTCATTTAATTTTGTATTTTTACCGACACTTTTCATCTCTACTTGTGCAAATGCCCCACCTTTTCCAGGTTTCACATGCTGAGTTTTTAAAACATGCCATAAATCATTTTTATATTCTAAAATCATACCTACTCTAATTTCTCCAGCATTAATTTTCATTTTAATTTTAATTTTTTAACGGCATTTAAGGGTTTATATTTTTTATTTTTCCAAATGTAGCCAGAGATAGCTAAAAAATCTGCATTGTTCAATATTAGACTTTTATAATTATCAAAATTGATACCTCCAATAGCTATTAATGGAGTTTTAGTCAATTTTTTTACATCATTTAAAATTTTAATAGAGGCTTTGAACTTAGGTTTCTTAGTTTTGGTTGAAAAAAAAGCTCCAAATGCTAAATAGTCTGCATTTTCTTTAATTGCTTTTTTTGCTAGCTTAATTGAATTATGACATGTAATTCCTATTATTTTATTTCCAATTATCTTTCTGGCCTCTTTTATATTCATATCATTTTGGCCTAGGTGGCATCCATCTGCTCTAAGCTCTTTTGTTAAAATTGGATCATCGTTTATTATAAATTTTACATTATTTTTTTTACATATTTTTAGTATTTTTTTTCCAATTATAATTTTATTTTTATATGAATAATTTTTAAATCGCATTTGGAATAAACTTATTTTTTTGGTTTTTAAAACTAAATTCAGATCTTTATAGAAATCCTCTCGTATTGTATTTGGAGAGATAAGATAAATAAATTTTTGTTTATTTATCTTCAAGTACAATAGACCATTTTCCTTGAGCAGCAAGGGAGCACATTTTGGCTCTATGATTAAATAAATCTTGAGTCCCTTTTTTATTTCTTACATCCTTAGACCAAAACTTAAGAGCACTCTGTTGTAGTGCTCTTCCATAAGAGTAAGTCATTATGAAATTAGTATTATTATTTTTATTTATTTCATTTAAATTTTCAGTGGCTTCATTTTCTGATTGACCTCCAGATAAGAAAGCTATTCCTGGTACTTCACTTGGAACTGAATTTTTAAGACATTCAAGTGTTTTTTCAGAAACCTCCTCTTTAGATATTTTATCTTTAGACTGACTACCTGCTAATATCATATTAGGTTTTAAAATAATTCCTGAAAGATCAATTTTGTGCAATATTAACTCTTCAAAACATTTTTGAATAACTTCTGAAGTTTTGTTTAAACAATCTTTGGCAGAATGATCTCCCTCCATCAATACCTCTGGCTCTACTATTGGAACCATTCCTTTTTCTTGAACTAAAGCAGCATATCTTGCAAGCGCATGAGCATTACTGTGAATTGCAAGCTTGCTTGGATATTTATCATTTATGGAAAAAACAGCTCTCCATTTTGTAAATCTAGCTCCAACTTCATAATATTTTTTTAATCTGTCTCTAAGCCCGTCTAGTCCCTCTGTAATTTTTTCTTCAGAGGAGTTTGCTAAATCTTTTGCACCTGTATCCACTTTAATACCAGGTATTGCTCCAGAAGAGGAAATTAAATCAGGGATTAATTTTCCAATACTTGACATTTGGTTTATTGTTTCATCATAAAGAATGACACCTCCTATACATTCTTTCATTTTCTCTGATGAAAAAAGTGTTTCTCTAAATAAAAGTCTATTTTCAGGAGATGAGGAAATATTCACGGAAGTAAGTCTTTTTGTCATTGTGCCATTACTTTCATCTGCTGCAAGTATACCTTTACCGTCAGCAATTATTTTAAGCACAATTTCGTTTAGCTCTGACATATCAATTTAAAGCGTTTATACCAGGAAGCTTTTTACCTTCAAGATATTCTAAAAAAGCTCCACCTGCAGTTGAAACAAAATTAAATTTACTAACAATATTTAAGTTGTTTAGTAATGAAACAGTGTCTCCTCCACCCACAACAGAAAA
This sequence comes from uncultured Pelagibacteraceae bacterium, assembly GCA_902604975.1. Taxonomy (GTDB): domain Bacteria; phylum Pseudomonadota; class Alphaproteobacteria; order Pelagibacterales; family Pelagibacteraceae; genus Pelagibacter. Next base: position 19,270 of record CACLAY010000013.1, read on the forward strand.
AATTTTGTTTGCTTTATTATTTTCAATTATTCTTTCAGCAATTTTAATACTCCCAGTAGCAAAGTTTGGATTTTCAAAGTATCCAGCCGGGCCATTCCACAATATAGTTTTACTTTTATCAATAATGTTTGTTATTTTATTAATTGTTTTTGGCCCAATATCTAAAATCATTTCATCAGAAAGGATTTGATCTAATTTTTTTAATTCAGATGAACCATTAAAGTTTTTTGAAACATGAACATCTTCAGGATAAATTATATTACAGGCCTCTTTTTTTGAAAGTGAGATAATTTCTTTAACTATTTTATTACTATTATTTTCTTTTATTGATTTTCCAATATTATTACCAAAATATTCAATAAAATTATTAGCCATTCCTCCAACAATAATAATATTATCAAATTTAGGTAATAAATTTTTAATGATATTTATTTTAGTCGAAATTTTAGATCCTCCGATTATGCAAGTAATTGGTTTTGTTATTTCAGAAGTAATTTTATTAAGTGCATTGACTTCTAAATCAAGTTGCAATCCTGAAAAAGAAGGTAAAAATTTAGAAATTTGATGGATTGAAGCATGAGATCTGTGAGAACAAGAAAATGCATCATTAACATAGATGTCTCCTAAATCTGCGATATGTTTTGCGAAGTTACTATCATTTTTCTCTTCTTCAGGATAAAACCTTATATTTTCTAAAATTAAAATCTTTTCATAGTATTTATTAAAAAATTCTTTATTTTTTATTTTATAAATATTCTCATTAATTAGTCTCACACTTTCATTTAATTTTTTTTGTAAAGTTTTACTTATTGGTTCTAAAGAAAGTTCTTCTACAATTTTTCCTTTAGGTCTACCTACATGAGATAGAATTATAATTCTGGCTTTTTCTTTTAATAAAAAATTTAAAGTAGGGAGAATTTTATCTATTCTGGTTGTATCAGTAATTTTTTTACCATCTAATGGAACATTCAAGTCTAATCTTAGTATTATTGTTTTATTATTGAGATTTTTTTCTTTTATTATGCTTCTCATTGAGAGATTTTATACAAATATTCTGCGATATCACACATCCTATTAGAAAAGCCCCACTCATTATCATACCAAGCAGATATTTTCCCCATGTTTGTTTCAACAACATTTGTTAATGAGGCATCGATAATAGCTGATGCAGAATGATGGTTAAAATCAATAGAAACTAATTTTTCATATGTAATTTCCAAAATTTTCCTCAGTTCATTTTCTGAAGCTAATTCAAATGCATCATTAATTTTTTTTATTGTAATCTCTTTTTTAGTGCAAAAAACTAACTCAACTAGAGATACATTTGGCGTCGGTACTCTCATAGCCACTCCCTCTAATTTTCCCTTAAGACTTGGAATTATTTCACTAATTGCTTTTGATGCCCCAGTAGATGTTGGAACAATTGATTGACTTGCAGCCCTTGCTCTTCTTGGATCTTTATGAGAATTATCTAAAATTCTTTGATCACTAGTAAATGCATGAATAGTAGTCATGAAACCTTTCTCAATTTCAAAATTATTATTAAGCACATTCACAACTGGCGCTAAACAATTGGTTGTACATGAAGCTGCAGATATTATTTGATCATCTTGAGATATATTATTTTCATTAACACCAAACACTATTGTTTTGTCAGCATTTTTACATGGAGCAGAAACAATCACCTTTTTCGCACCATTTCTAATATGTGGTAATAATTTTTCTTTTGAGTTAAATTTACCAGTGCACTCAAAAACGTAGTCAACATTGTATTTTTTCCAATCAATATTTTCAATTTTAGGTTCTTGAGTGTATGTAATTTTATTCTTATTAATTTCTATGTGTTTCTCGCCAAATTTTAAATCTGCATCAAATTTTCCATGAATAGAGTCGTACTTTAATAATTTTAAAGTGGCCTCAGTATTTGATCTATTGTTGATATGACAAATTTCTAAATTTTTATTTTGAGTTTCAACAATTGATCTAACGACCATTCGACCAATTCTGCCCATTCCATTAATACCAATTTTAATCTTCATCTCAATTTTTTATTAATTTTCTTGATTTATCCGCAATATTCGATGCTACTAATCCAAAATGTTTGTAAATTTCTTTATAAGGAGCACTTTTGCCAAAAACATCAATTCCAAAAGTCATTCCATAATCACCTACATATTTTTTCCAACAATCACTTGATCCAGCTTCAATAGAAATTTTCAATTTAGTTTCTTTTAAAATTTTATCTTTATATTTATTTGATTGTAAGTCAAAAAGCTCCATACATGGCATAGATATAACTTTAGAGTATATCTTATCTTTGGCTAATTTATGGCTGGTCTCTATAGCCAAGTTTACCTCAGAACCACTTGCAAAAATTGTCAATTTAATTTTTTTGTTTGTTCTTAAAACTTCATACGCTCCAAAAGAACACCTGTTTGTTTTTGAGTATTTATTTCTTATAGGATTAAGGTTTTGTCTAGTTAATGATAGAATACTTGGTGTCTTATGACTGTTTAAAGAATGTTCCCAGCATTCAATAGTTTCTATTCTATCCGCAGGTCTAAAAACATTAAGGTTGGGTATTGATCTTAATCCAGATAATTGTTCAATAGGTTGGTGTGTTGGCCCATCCTCTCCAAGACCAATAGAGTCGTGTGTCATTACATATATAACCTGTCTCTCCATCATAGCTGCTAATCTTATTGATGGCTTACAATAATCTGAAAAAATTAAAAAAGTTCCTCCGTAAGGTATTATTTTACTATGCAAGGCTAATCCATTCATAATTCCACACATGGCATGTTCTCTTACTCCATAATGGATATAATTTCCGTTAAAATTTCCAGGTGTAATTATATTATGATAGTTTGTTTTCGTATTATTTGATCCAGC
>CACLAY010000014.1 GCA_902604975.1 uncultured Pelagibacteraceae bacterium
ATAAAGATAAAAAATTTGAGTACAATTTATCTGAAATTATATTCACAGAGAGTATTACAGAAAATCAAGAAACTAAAATAAAAAAAATAAATCAAAGTATAGATCAAATAGGATTTGAGAATACTGCTAATATTTATAGCCTTTCGAGCACTGCTGCAAATGGAGGACTTATTGGCTGGATAAATGAGTTACAAATCTCTGAAATTATAAATAATAATATAAAAAACCTTAAAATTAACGAAATAAGCAAACCTATAAAAATTGAGAGTGGTTTTCTTTTGATTAGATTAAATAACAAAAGAGAGATTAAAGAAGAAATTAATCTAGAGGAACAATTAGAAAAACTTATAATACAAGAAAAAAACAGACAGCTTAATAATTTTTCAATAATATTTTATAAAAAATTAAAAAAAAATATAGATATTAATGAATTCTAATATAATTTTAGTTGTTCTGGGAGAACCAAATAGCACATTTTCTGAGATACTGTTTAAATACTTAATTTCAAGTAACTTCAAAAAAAATAAAAAAAAATTAATTTTAATTGGATCGAAAAAATTATTAAAGGAGCAAATGAAAGTTCTTAAATATAATATTTCTATAAATGAAGTATTAGACATAAAAAAAGCAACAAAAAAATTCGTAAATATAATTAATGTTGAATATAAATTTAGAAAGCCTTTTTCGAAAATAACTACTGGATCTAGCCAATATATTGAAAAATGCTTTAATCTTGCACTTAAATTAATAAAAAAAAACAGTATTAAATTTCTAGTAAACGGTCCTGTTTCGAAAAAACATTTTTTAAAAAAAAAATTTCCTGGAATTACTGAATATATTGGCAGTAAATTTAATAGTAAGAATCAAGTTATGCTAATTTATAATAAATATCTTTCTGTCTCACCTTTGTCTACTCATATACCAATTAAAGATGTAGTTAAGTTTGTAAAAAAAGAGAGAATTATTAAAAATATTATAAAAATAAATGAATTTTATAAAATCAAACTTAAAAAAATTCCAAAGATCGCTATATTAGGACTTAATCCTCACTGTGAGTCAATTCACAAAATTAGTGAAGAAGAAAAAGAAATTATCCCTGCTATTAAATTTTTAAAAAAAAAAAAGATTTATGTTCAAGGTCCTTTATCTGCAGATACTTTTTTCTTAGAAAAAAACATTAGAAATTTTGATGTTGTAATTGGCATGTATCATGATCAAGTTCTAACACCAATAAAAACTTTATTTAAATTTAAAGCTATTAATGTAACTATTGGTTTACCATTCGTAAAGGTTACTCCAGATCATGGTCCAAATTATGAAATGATAGGACAAAATAGGTCTGACCCTAAATCAATTTTATATGCCTTTGACTTTTTAAATAAAATTAAATGAAATTTGTCCCAAAAAAAAGTCTTGGTCAAAATTTTTTAATTGACGAAAAAGTAATTGATTTAATAGTTAATATCGGAAATATAAATAATAAAAATACCGTTGTAGAGGTTGGTCCTGGCAAAGGTGCTCTAACTAAAAAAATTTTAGAAAAAAATCCGAATAAATTTGTTGTAATTGAAAAAGACAATGAATTAGTAAAGGATTTAGAAAAAAAATTTGAAGACAAAATTAAAATTATAAATAATGATATGATGAAAGTTTCATACAAGGAATTTTTTAATAAAAATTTAATTATATTTGGAAACTTGCCTTACAATATCTCTACACAAATATTAGCTAAATGGATTAAAATGGATAATTTAGATAATTTTTGTAAGAAATTTGTTCTTATGTTTCAGAAAGAGGTTGCTGACAGAGTAATCGCCAGAAAAGATACAAAAAATTATGGAAGATTATCTATTTTATCCAATTGGAAAATGAAAATTGAAAAAATAATAGATATAGAACCTGATAGTTTTAAACCTACTCCGAGAGTAAAAAGTACTATTTTAGTATTTGTTCCAAAAAAAAATTTTTATAAAATAAAAGATCCAAAAAATCTTGAGTACATAACAAATGTATTTTTTAACCAAAGACGTAAAATGATAAAAAAACCACTAAGATATTTATTTAAAGATTATGAATTCGTTTCTAAAAAGTTATCATTGGACTTAAATCTAAGGCCTCAAAACTTGGATAGACTGACATTTTATAAAATTTGTGAACTTTATGAAGCATCAATTAATTAGATTTAGAATATGATTTTTTATTGGTTTTCTATTGTATTTTAATATTTTTTTTCTATTTTTTTGTTTTTTTATATACTTAACTATTTCTCCATAACATTTTTCTAGTTTATCATTTATTACTGTTAAATCATAGTCTACCCAGTGCATTACATCTCTTTTAAATTTTTTCATTCTTTCAATTGCAATTTTTTTGTCTTTTTTGTCTCTTTTTAATAATCTATTAAATAATTCTTGTTTTGAAGGAGGTAAAATAAATATAGTTATAATTTTATATTTTAATCTTTTATTTAATATTTGATTTGTTCCCTGCCAATCAATATCAAAAATTACATTTTCACCTTTATTTAGTTTATCTGTTACTGTTTTTTCTAAAGAACCATAATAATTTTTAAATACTTTAGCGTGCTCTAAAAACATTTTTTTTTTAATTAAATTCTTAAATTTTTTATTATTTACAAAAAAGTAGTCTTTACCATTTTTTTCATTTGATCTTGGTCTTCTAGTTGTGTGAGAAATAGAAATTTTATATTTATTTCGTGATGAAATTTTTTTTACTAATGTTGTCTTTCCTGCGCCCGAAGGAGAAGATAATATTACTATTATCCCTGCTTTTTTTACGGCCATTTAAGTAAAAAATTAGTTTGCTTTATTTTCAATAAATTTTACTGCGTCTCCTACAGTCAAAATTTTCTCTGCATCACTATCTGATATTTCAGATCCAAATTCTTCCTCAAAAGCCATTACTAGCTCAACTGTATCTAAACTATCTGCTCCAAGATCATCAATAAAACTTGATTCTTCATTTACCTTGGCTTCATCAATTCCTAAGTGATCAGCAACTATTTTTTTTACTTTACTTGAAATATCATCTGACATTTTGTTCCTATAAGTTAATTTGTTAATAAATATTTTATTAATTTTGTCAACTAAAATACATGCCTCCATTAACATGTATAGTTTCTCCTGTGATGTAATCTGATAGGTTAGAACTTAAAAAAGCAATTATATTTGCTACATCTTCAGGATTCCCGAATTTATTCAGTGAAATCCTAGATTTTAATAAATCTGTATGTTCTTCACTTATTTTATCTGTCATTTCAGATATTATAAACCCTGGTGAGACACAATTAACAGTAATATTTTTTTTTCCATACTCTAATGCTAAACTTTTTGACATTGCAACAATCCCTGCTTTTGATGCAGCATAATTAGCTTGACCCTGGTTACCTGTGTGTCCAACTACAGAGGTAACGTTTATAATTTTTCCATTTTTAGATTTTAACATTTTCTTAATCACATTTTTGCTTATTAAAAAGGTTGATGTAAGATTAATATCTATGACTTTTTTCCATTCCTCTTCTTTCATTCGAATAGATAAATTATCAAATGTAATTCCAGCATTATTTATTAATACATGAATCTTATTTGACAGAATTTTATTACAATCTTCCACAAATCGCTCAATTTTTTGATGTTCAGATATATCAAACCTTAAAACATTTAAATTTTTATACTTATTTTGAATTTTCTTTAGTTTTTCTTCATTCGTTCCAGTTGCTAAGACAGTTGCACCTCCTAAAATTAATTTATCCAAAATAGAGTTTCCAATAACACCCGTTGCTCCAGTTAAGACTACATTTAAATTTTTTAAATTTATCATTAATTTTTTAGATTTTTTAAATCTTCAATATTATTTACTTGAATTAATTCCACATTTCTATCAATTCTTTTTACAAGACCTGATAAAACTTTGCCAGGTCCTATTTCTATAAACTTTTTATTTCCAAGCTGTATCATATTTATAATACTTTCGCGCCAGCGAACAGGTTTTTCAATTTGTTCGATTAAAAAATTTTTAATCTCAACTGGATCATTAGATGGCTTTGCTGTAACATTAGATACTATCATATTTTTTGGAGTTGAAAAATTGATATCATTAAGTTTTTCTTTCATTATGTGAGTAGCTGGACTCATCAACATGCAGTGAAAGGGTGCTGAAACCGGTAATTTAATATTTTTTATTTTTAACTTTTTTAATTCTAGAATCAAATTTTCAAGATCTTCAGTTTTTCCACTTAAAACTACTTGACCAATAGAATTATCATTAGCAATGAAACAATTAAATTTAGATTTATTTTTATTTAGTATTTCATTAATGGTATTTATATCTTCTCCTAATATTGCAACCATTCCACCTTCATTTTTTGGAACTGCATTTTGCATTGCATTTCCTCTAATTTTTAAAAGTTTGATTGTTTCTGTAAAATTTATCGTCTCAGAACATGCCAAAGCAGAATACTCACCCAAAGAATGTCCAGCAAAACAATTTGCTTTGTAAATATCAAACTGAGTTTCATTTTTAATTACTTTAAATATTGCGTAGCTAACCAAAAAAATTGCTGGTTGTGTATTTTCAGTATGATTTAAAAGTTCCTTAGGCCCTTCAAATATAAGGTTACTGATTGGTAAATTAAGCGTTTCGTCTGCAAGTTCAAAAAGTTCTTTTACATATTTAAAATTATCATACAGCCCCTTGGCCATCCCAACTGATTGTGAACCTTGTCCAGGAAATAAAATAGAAAACATAGAAAATATAAGTAAAAACCTTATTTTTTATATTGTAATTAAAAAATTATAATAGTATATCCTCTCTTTTTTGAAAGAATTATTATGAACTTATATGAACATACAATTATAGCAAGGCAGGATATAAGCCCATCTCAATTAAAGCAAATTGAGGAAAAATATTCTAAAATAGTTGAAAAGCATGATGGAGATATTGTTAAATTAGAAAAATGGGGTTTAATGAATTTATCATATTTAATCAAAAAAAATAAAAAAGGAAACTATATTCATTTTAAAATCAAGGCAGATGGAAAAATAATTTCTGAACTTGAAAAAAATGAGAAAATTGACAAAAATTTATTAAGATATTTAACCGTAAAAGTAAAAAAATTTGATTTAGATACTGATTATTTTACAAAAAATGATGAAAAAGAATTTCCAAAAAAATAGATAATTTTATGAAAAAAAGAAATAATAAAAAAAAACCTAAACAAAGTAATTTTGCCAAACTAAGTATTTTTCAAAACCAAAAATATAAATTTAAAAAAAAATGCCCTCTTTCTGGTAAAGGAGCTCCAGTAGTTGATTATAAGAATATAAAATTATTAAAAAGATATATTTCAGAAAATGGAAAAATTTTACCTTCAAGAATTACTTCTGTTAGTCAAAAGAAACAAAGAGAGTTATCTTTATCAATAAAAAGAGCACGAAATTTAGCATTATTATAAAATGAAAGTAATACTTCTAGAAAATGTGAGAAAAATTGGATCTATAGGAGAGATCATTGAAGTAAAAAGAGGTTTTGCAAGAAATTACCTTATATCTAAAAAAAAAGCACTATTTGCTTCAAAAGAAAATATAAAAGAAGTTGAGAAAATCAAACAAGATCTTAGCAAAAAAGATCAGGACAGAAAAAAAGAAGCTAAAGACATAAATGAAAAAATAAAGAATAAGCAGTATGAAATCAAAAAACTGAGCACCGAAAATAAAGAATTATATGGCTCCGTTAAACCAACTGAGATATCAAAAGTTATAGAGGAAAAAGATCAAATTAAAATCAACCCTTCTCTAATACAACCTTCCAAAGAAATTAAATCAATAGGTGATTTTGATGTCCTAATTAATCTACACCCAGAAGTTCAAACACAGATTGTAATAAAGACTATCCCACAAGAGGAAACTAAATAATTATACATAATTTTCCCCAATAGTAATAAAAATTTGTATTTTTTATTTTATTATATTAATTTTTTATGTGTCTCAGTCTTTAAATATAATTAAGAATAAACCAGATGAACTTCCTAATAATATAGAGGCTGAACAATCAGTTATTGGCTCAATATTACTATCAAATGAAGTATTTGATGAAATAAGCTTATTAATTTCAAGCAAAAATTTTTATGATCCAATGCATCAAAAAATTTTTAGTGCAATTGAGAGCTTAATTTATAAAGGTATGCTTGCTAATCCAATAACTCTTAAAAATCATTTTGAGAATGAAAAAGATGAGCTAAATATTCCTGAATACCTCGTAAAAGTTACAAAATTTTCAACTTCTTCAAGACAAAGTATTGAATACTCTAAACTTATTTACGACCTATTTGTAAAAAGAGAGCTTATAAAAATTTCTGATAACATAATAGATGTAGCAAAACTTAACGATCTGAGTAGCGATGGACAACAGATTATTCAAGATTTTGAAAAATCACTTTTTGACTTAGCTGAAAAAGGATCATTTAATTCATCAATAATAAAATTTGATGAAGCAATGAGACAAACTATTGAAATGGCTTCGAATGCTTATAAAAATGAAGAGGGAATAGTTGGTGTGCCTTCAGGACTTAGAGACTTGGATGATAGATTAGGAGGTATGCATAAATCGGATTTAATAATAATAGCAGGTAGACCTTCAATGGGTAAAACAGCTCTAGCTACAAATATTGCATTTCATGCTGCAAAAAATATTCAAGATAAAGGAGAAAAATCATGTATAGCTTTTTTCTCTTTGGAAATGTCATCGGAACAACTATCAACAAGAATACTTGCTGAACAATCAAGAATTAAGTCCAATGATATTCGAAGAGGAAAAATATCAGAGGAACAGTTTGATAAATTTATTGAAACTTCAAAAAATATTGCCGAACTACCATTATATATCGATGAGACACCAGCTATATCCATTGCAGCTCTTAGTAATAGAGCAAGAAGAATAAAAAGAATACATGGACTGGATATGATTGTTATTGATTACATACAATTAATGAAAGGAACAAATTTAAAAGATGGACGTGTTCAGGAAATTTCTGAAATTACACAAGGATTAAAAGCCCTTGCCAAAGAATTATCAGTTCCAGTATTAGCTCTCTCACAGTTATCAAGAGCGGTTGAACAAAGAGATGATAAAAAACCTCTTCTTTCAGATTTGAGAGAATCTGGGTCAATAGAACAAGATGCAGATGTGGTTATGTTTGTTTTCAGAGAATCGTATTATTTAAAAAATAAAGAGCCTAGACCTGCAACTGTTGAACATGCAGAATGGCAGGCAAAAATGAATGAAATTTCTCATTTAGCTGAACTACTAATTCTTAAACAAAGACATGGTCCAACTGGTACCATAATGCTTGAATTTGAGGAAATGTTTACCAAATTTAAAGATATTCAAAATAATTAATATAAATTATAAAAGCTAATATCCAATGTTAGCTAAATTTTATCAAAAAAATATTATAGAAAAACCTAAGTTAATTTTCTCAATATTATTACTTATTTTAATTATAGCTTTTTACTTTTCTAAAGACTTCAGGTTAGACGCTAGCTCAGAAACTTTATTGTTAGAAAATGATCCAGATCTTGAATATTTAAAAGAAATAAATGATAGATACGGTGCTAAAGAATTTCTAGTGCTCACATACTCCCCGGAAAGTAAAATGAATTCACAGAACTCAATTAAAAGTCTTTCTAAATTAAAAAACGAACTAAAATCTTTAAACTGGGTTCATAATGTAGTTACACTTTTAGATATCCCTTTATTAGAAACAACAGATGATAGTTTAATTGAACGTATTCAAAATTTTAAAACGTTAACAAGTAATAATATAGATAAAGACCGTGGATTTAATGAAATCCTAAATAGTCCAGTATTTAGAAACTTTGTAATTAGCGAGGACGGAAAAACAAGTGGTATCATTGTATATATAAAACCAAATAAAATAGACAAAGAGATCAAGACCAATAGAGAATTAGAGATTTATAAAGATAAAATTAAAAGAGAAAGACATCAAAATATTTTAGAAATTAGAGAAGTTATAAAAAATCATAATCAAAATACACAGATTTATCTTGGAGGTATTCCAATGATAGCAGATGATATGATGACTTTTATAAAAAATGATATTGTAACTTTTGGTATAGGTGTTTTAATTTTTATAATCTTAACACTTTGGTATGTATTCAGAAAAATAATTTGGATAGTAATTCCAATATGTAGCTGTTTTTTTTCTGTGGTATTTATGACAGGTTTTCTGGGTTTTGTTGGATGGAAAGTTACAGTAATTTCATCAAACTTTATCGCATTAATGTTAATTCTTACAATGGCAATGAATATTCATATGAGCACTAGGTATTTACAATTAATCAAACAGTTTCCAGATAAGAAAAAATTTGAAATTTTAATTTTGACAACAAGAAAAATGATTTGGCCAATATTTTATACTGTCTTAACAACGATATGTGCTTTTATGTCATTAATCTTTAGTGAAATAAAACCAATTATAGATTTCGGATGGATGATGACTTTTGGATTAATAACCTCGCTAATAATTACATTCACAATTCTCCCTACATTGTTAAGTTTTGTTCAAAACTCAAATGTTGCATTAACAGACGAAAAAGACTCTAAAATAACCAGTTATTTTGGAATATTAGCAGTTAAAAATAAAAATTATATATTTGGTTTAACTGGGATAATTATATTTTTAAGCGTATTTGGTATCTCAAAATTAGAAGTTGAAAATAGTTTCATTAATTACTTTGATAAAAATACTGAGATTTATAAAGGTATGAAGTTAATTGATGAAAAGCTGGGTGGAACAACTCCGCTAGAAGTAATTTTAAAATTTCCAAAAGATGAAGAAGAAGAAACTGATAGTGAGAATGATTGGGGTGATGAGGATGAAAATGACAATAAATATTGGTTTACAAAAGATAAAATTAATAAAATAACTCGGGTTCACAATTACTTAGATGATATTGATGCTGTTGGTAAAGTTTTATCCTTTTCATCAATAATTGAAGTTGCAACAAAATTAAATAATAATAAGCCACTTGGAACTTTGGAAATGGGAGTTCTGTATACTAAAATTCCAGATAATATTAAAAAAGAAATAGTAGACCCATATATATCTATAAAAAATTCTGAAGCTAGAATAAGTTTAAGAATAAAGGATTCTTTGGATGGATTAAGAAGAAATGATCTGATTAATCAAATTAATTTCGATTTAGAAAATAAATTAAATATAAGTAAAGATGAATTTAAACTTGGAGGTGTCCTTATATTGTTTAATAATTTACTTCAAAGTTTATTTAAGTCTCAAATCTTAACTCTTGGTTTTGTGATGGTAGGAATATTTGTTATGTTTTTAATCCTTTTTAGAAATATTAAAATTTCATTAATTGGCGTAATACCAAATTTTATTGCAGCTTTTTTTATTCTGGGAATAATTGGTTTGGCTGGCATCCCTTTGGATATGATGACAATCACAATTGCTGCTATCACGATTGGTATTGCTGTAGATAATAGCATTCATTATATTTATAGATTTAGGGAAGAACTTAATAAAATAAAAGATTACAATAAAACACTTGAATATTGCCATTCGACAGTAGGAGTGGCGATACTAAATACATCTATAACAATTGTATTCGGGTTTTCTATTTTGGTTCTATCTAATTTTATTCCAACAATATATTTTGGAATATTTACTGGGATAGCAATGCTATTGGCAATGATATCAGTTTTAACATTATTGCCATCATTACTTTTAGTGCTCAAACCTTTTAAGATTAAATAATTAATGGAAACTGTAAAAGATATTTTTAGTAATCTATATACTTTTGATATTATTTATTTAGTTTTTACAGCTCTGTCCTTGATTACATGTACAAAAAAGGGTTTTTTAATGAGCATTTTGTCAGCCTCTAAATGGCTTTTAGCTTATGTAGTTACTCTATTTCTATTTCCAAAAGTAAAACCATTCTTTGAAGATATAATAGACAGTGAATATGTGCTTGATCTAGCAGTAGGTCTAGGATTATTTATAATAATCATTTTTTTAATATTATTAATAAATAAAGGAATTAATAGAGCAGTCACATACTCTGGATTAGGGAATTTAGATAGAATCTTTGGTTTCTTTTTTGGATTTATAAGATCTTACGTTATTGTTGTGTGTATCTATACAACTATAAATATCGTCTATAACCACAAAAAATGGCCAATTAATTTAGAGGAAGCTTTTACATATGCATGGGTTGAAAAAGGTAGCAACTACCTTATAAAAGAATTTCCTGATAAAAAAGATTATGAAGAAACTAAAGAAAAAGTTCAAGATATATGACTCTAAGATTAAGGAAGAGTGTGCGGTATTTGGAATAAGCAATTCCACTGATGCCTCTACCCTTACCGCTTTAGGTCTTCATGCACTTCAACATAGGGGTCAAGAGGGTTGTGGTATTGTCTCATATGATGGAGAAAAATATCACTCGGAAAAAAGATTTGGATTAGTTGGTGATAATTTTAATGATGAAAAAGTTTTAAAAAAACTTCCTGGAAAATATGCAATCGGTCATAATCGATATTCAACAACAGGAGGAACTGCTTTAAGAAATGTACAACCTTTTTTTGCTGATACAAACGCAGGTGGTATTGGTGTTGCACATAATGGTAATCTTACTAACGCTATAACATTAAGAAACAAACTAGTACAAGATGGAGCGATATTCTATACAACATCTGATACTGAAACAATTGTTCAATTAATTGCCAAATCAAAAAGAGGAAAAACGATAGATAAAATTATAGATGCTATATTTCAAATACAAGGTGGTTATGCACTTGTGATGATGACACAAAATACACTAATAGGTGTTAGAGATCCTTACGGAATTCGACCGTTAGTAATAGGTAAATTAAAAAACTCATATGTATTTGCCTCTGAAACTTGCGCGTTTGATATTATTGGAGCAAAATTTGTAAGAGAAGTTGAAAATGGAGAAATTGTTTATATTGAAAATGATGAGTTAAAAAGTATTAAACCATTTCCACCAAAAAAAATCAGACCTTGTGTATTTGAATACATTTATTTCTCTAGACCAGACAGTATCTTAAACGGTAAAACTGCATACGAATACAGAAAGAATTTTGGACAACAATTGGCAAAAGAGGACAAAATAGTAGCTGACTTAGTTGTGCCTGTTCCAGACTCAGGGAACGCTGCGGCGCTTGGATATGCTGAAGAAAAAGGTCTAAAATTTGATTTGGGTTTAATTCGAAACCATTATGTTGGAAGGACTTTTATTGAACCCTCTCAACAAATTAGAAGTTTGGGAGTTAAGCTTAAATTGAATCCAAATATCTCAGTAATTAAAAATAAGAGAATTATTTTAGTTGATGATTCACTAGTAAGAGGAACTACATCTTCAAAAATAGTAAAAATGTTATACGATTCTGGAGCAAAAGAAGTTCACGTGAGAATAGCAAGTCCTAAAATTAAGTTTCCTGATTTTTACGGAGTTGATACACCAACAAAGAAAGAACTTTTAGCAGCAAACAAATCTACAGCTGAAATATGTGAATTTATAAAAGCAAAATCATTAAAATTCCTAAGTTTGAATGGTTTATATTTGGGAATGGGATTTGAAAAAAGAAATGAAAATTATCCACAATTAACAGATCATCACTTTACAGGGGAATACCCTGTAAAAATAATAGATGAGCTTGGTGAGGATAAAGTAACCCAACTATCCTTATTAAGCACTGCATCAAACAATTAAAATGAAAAAAGTAAGTTTTACAGAGATGAAAAACGGTACCAAAAATGACTATAAACTTTTGGAAAAATTAGAAAGCCAATATGAAAGAAAAACTGCAGATAGAATTTTAAATTATTTAGCTTCACAAACAACTACACTTGAAGGTTATCAGATAACTAGATTAGATCACTCGTTACAAGCTGCAACAAGAGCATATAGAAATGGAGAAAATGAGGAAATGGTTGTGGCAACATTATTGCACGATCTTGGAGATGAGTTGGCTCCAATGAATCATTCTCAATACGCAGCATCAATAATTAAACCTTACGTTTCAGAAAAAACTTATTGGATTATTTTACATCATGGTCTATTTCAAACTTATTATTCTGCAGAACATTTAGGTGGTGATAAAAATGCAAGAGAAAAATATAAAGATGCTGAACATTATCAAGCAACAATAGATTTTTGTGAAAAGTATGATCAATCTTCATTTGATCCAAATTATAAATCAATGAATTTAAAAGATTTTGAACCAATGGTTAGGAACATTTTTTCAAGAAAACCTTACTACCATCATTAAATTGTCTAATATTTTAAAAAACGAGAAAAGTCCTTATCTCCAACAACACAAAGATAATCCAGTTGATTGGTTTCCTTGGAATAAAGAAACTTTAGATAAAGCAAAAAAAGAAAAAAAACCTATATTTTTAAGTGTAGGGTACGCAAGCTGCCATTGGTGTCATGTTATGGCCCATGAGAGTTTTGAAAATGACGAAACTGCAAAACTAATGAACGAAAAGTTTATTAACATTAAAGTTGATAGAGAGGAAAGACCAGATTTGGATTATGTATTTCAAAAAAGCTTATCAATACTAACTGGGGCTCAAGGTGGATGGCCATTATCAATGTTTTTAGACGAAAATGGCGTGCCATTTACAGGTGGTACGTATTTCCCTCCAAAGGAAATTCAAGGAAGACCTGACTTTAAAAAAGTCCTAAATAACGTGCATAACGTTTACAATGAAAATAGAGAGAAAATTTTGGCTCAAGCACCACAAATTAAAGAAATATTCTCAAAAATAAATCAAAGATCTGCAGTTTTAAATCAACCATTGGAGCCATTTGTTGAAAAAATTATTAATTATTTAGATGAAAATAATGGAAGTTTCAAAGGAGCCCCAAAATTCCCACAATTTTATTTGTTTGATGCAATGTTTTATTTTTATTTAAAGACTAAGAATAAAAATTATTTTAAGCCTGTTGAAGTTTTGCTCAGTAATCTATGTTCTAAAGGTATTTATGATCAACTAGATGGGGGAATTTCAAGATATGCTGTTGATGAAAAATGGATAATTCCACACTTTGAAAAAATGCTTTATGACAATATCCAGTTCATAGATCTCTTGACTAAATTTTATCAAAATACCAAAAATGATTATTTTAAAAATAAACTTTTACAAACAATTCAATATTTTAATAATGAATTTAAAAACAAAGAAGAATTATATGGTTCTGCATATGATGCTGATAGTGAAGGTGTTGAAGGAAAATATTATGTTTGGTCGTATGAAGAATTAAATAATCTTTTAAAGGATGATATTAAATATTTAGCAAATAAGTATGAAATAACTAAGAGTGGTAACTTTGAAGGCAATAACATTTTGGTGGAAAAAAAATTAATATCTGATGAAGATAAAAACAATATAGATCGAATTAAAAATAAATTACTAGATGCAAGAAGAAGAAGAATAAAACCATTTTTTGATGATAAATCGCAAACTGATTTAAATGCATATATGCTCCAAGTTCTTCTCAAAACTTCAGTTAACTTAGATGACAAAAATTTAAAAATTAAGACAATAGAAACAATTGAAATACTAAATAAAAAATTAAATCAAAAGATTATTCATTGTTATGAAAATAAAGAAATAGAAACTTTTCTTGAGGACTATGTATATTACGCTCTACTAATGATAACACTTTATGAAGTTAATGCTGATGAAAAAGCTTTGGAAAAATCAATAAAAATAATGAATAATACTTGGGAATTATTCTTTAATAAAGAAACTCAGTTGTTTCAGAAAAACGTTATTAAAGATAATGATTTGTTTGCAAGTCCACTAGATTTAAACGATAGCAATATTCCAAATGGTAATAGTGTTTATCTATTAATTTCAAATAAATTATATTCAATTACAAATGACAAAATATGGTCTGAAAGAAATGAAATACTTAAAAAATCATTTCATCAGGTCATAAACTCTTATTATTCTCAGATGTTTAGCTTCATTAAAACCCTTGATATTTGCGAAAATAGCTTATCATTTACATTCCATGGCACATCCAAGTCTATTAAGGAAATGCAGGTTTATTTACAAAAAGAATATTTAGGTGTTGCAACATTTGTTTACCAATTAAATAATGATACAAAACCTAGTGTCATTATATGTAAAAACCAAACTTGTTCTAACAAATTAACTAACATAAGCGAAGTTGTTGAATATCTAAGTAAGAGTGATTAAATCCTTAATATGAATAAAGATAACATAATAGATCATTTTAAATCAGGAATTAAAGAGCCTAATAATACAAAAATTGGTGTTGAACACGAAAAATTTCTTTTCTATAAGAAGAATAATAAAAGAATTAATTATTCTACAATTAAAGAGATTTTCAAAATTTTATATGAATTTGGTTGGAAACCATCCTATGAAGGTGAAAATGTTATAGCGCTAAATAAAGATAATAAGAGTATAACTTTAGAACCTGGTAATCAAATTGAGCTTGCGGGTGCTCAACTAACTAATATTCATGAAGTTTGCTCTGAAGCTAATAATTATTTGTTTGAACTTAAACAAGTTGTTGAAAAATTAGATTTAAAAATAGTAAGTGCTGGATTTGATCCAATATCTAAGTTGTCTGAAATTCCAAATAATCCTAAAAAAAGATACGAAGTAATGACAAAAGATATGCCTAAAGGTGGGTCCCTTAGTTTAGATATGATGTATAGAACATCTGGGACACAGCTAAATCTAGACTACAAGTCTGAAAATGATTTTATAAAAAAGTTTAAATTAGCAAATAGTTTAGTTCCGTTAAGTATTGCGCTTTTTGCAAACTCATCAATAGTTGAGAAAAAAGACAGTAAATACTTATCATACCGGTCAAAAGTATGGCAAGAAACATCAAGGGGTGGCCTTCCAGAAATTTTTTTAGAAAATGTTGATTTTGAAAAATATGCTGATTTTGTAATGGATTATCCAATACTGTTTATAAAAAAAGATAATAAATATTTATCTGGTAAAAATTATAAATTTTCTGATTATATGAATGGTAATATTCAAGAAATAAATAATTCTTTACCAAGTATTGATGATCTTGGATTGCATTTAAGCACTATATTTACAGAGAATAGATTAAAACAATATATTGAATTGAGATCTATGGATACTTGTGGTTGGAACTGTATATGCGCTGGTCCTGCTTTTTTTACTGGACTTTTATATGGCAATTTAGACGAAGCATTAGAATTTATTTCAAAATGGGAAAAGAAAGATTTATTGAATGCTTATAAAGATGCTCCTATGAAAGGACTTGATACAAATTTAATGGGTAAAGATATGATTTATTGGATCTCTAACTTGTTAAAAATTGCTGAAAAAGGCTTAGAAAAAAGAGATTTTATCGGAAAAAGCGGTACAAACGAAACTAAATACTTGGAACATCTAAATAAGATTATCAATAATAAAGAAACAGTCGCTAGTCATGTTATAAATAAATTCTCTAAATTTCAAAATTTAGAAGATTTATATGACAAATAAAATAATAGGCATACAAGGCGATAAATTAGATAAAATTAACATATCTTCTGACACATCAATATTTTTAGCTCATGAAGCTCAGAAACTAGGATATAAAATATTTTATTATACTCCTTCAAACTTATCTATTATCAAAAATAAAACATATGCATATGGAGTATTTGTAAAATTTAATTATGAGAGAAAAAAATTTTATAAAATTTATAAAAAACAAAAAATTGATGTTGAAAATCTTAAATTTATTTTAATCAGGCAGGATCCTCCATTTAATTCAGAATATTTAATAACTACTCTTATTTTAGATGGCTTAAAAAAAGCAAAAGTAATAAATAATCCAACTGCTATCAGAAACGTATCAGAAAAATTGTATTCTAAGCATTTTATCAAATTTATGCCTAATACTTTATTTTCAAATAATATCGTAGAAGTTAAGAAGTTTTATAAAAAAAATAAAAGTATGATTATGAAACCTATTAATGGATATGGGGGTAATCAAATTCATCTCATTAAAAATAAGTTTAATAAAAAACTTATTACTAATTTTTTAAATAAAAATGGCCATTCAATGTTTCAAAAATTTTTAAAAAATATTTCTAAAGGAGATAAAAGAGTTTTTATTATTAATGGTAAAGTGTGTGGTGCAATTTCAAGAGTTCCTAAAAAAGGTTCGTATTTAAGTAATATGAGTAAGGGTGCTGTACCTAAGCTTACTAAACTAACAAAACAAGAATTAAAAATTTCAAAAATTATTGGAAAAAAATTAAAAAATGATAATATTTATTTTGCTGGAATTGACTTCATAGACCAGAAACTAAATGGGGATATTAATGTTACATCCCCTACTGGATTAAAAACATACTATGACTTATCTAAAATCAATCTTGCTAAGATATTTTGGAAAGGTTTAAAAGCTTGAATAAATTATCAGATCAGAAGAAAGGTTCGCTTCTAGCCTTTGTTGCTGTAATGTTCATTACACCTGATTCTTTACTTATCAGACTTTCAAACATCGAAACTTGGGGAATGCTTTTTTATAGAGGTGCCATACCTTTTTTTATAGTCTTAATTGGATTATTATTATTTTATAGGCAAAATTTTATTAATGCCTTTTTTAAAGTTGGGACAGTTGGTATATTTTACGCAATTAGCTTTTCTGTTTGCAACATCACTTTCATTGTATCTATCCAAAATACTAACGTAGCCAATACGTTAATTATGATTGCATTAGCCCCAATGCTTTCCGCAATACTTGGGGCAATATTCTTAAAAGAAATGCCTAGTAAAGGGACTTGGATCGCTATTTTTATCACCTTTTTGGCGGCTTTATTTATTTTTTATGACTCACTACAAGTTGGTAATCTTTTTGGGAATATAATGGGATTTGTTACAGCATCTGGATTAGCTGTAAATGCTGTTCTTATTAGATATGCTAAAGACAGAGATCTTTTGCCTTCTGCTGTAATGGGCAAATTAGGAGTTGCGGTATTTGCTTTCTTTTTTGTTGAAAACTTTAATCTAATTGGAACAGATCAAATTTATATACCGATAATGTGCATTATTTGTGTAGCCCTACCTTTTGTTTTGGTAACAATCGCGCCAAGATTTATACCAGCAGAAGAAGTAAATCTATTTTTCTTATTAGAAACAATAATAGGTCCAATTTGGGTTTGGTTAGTTGTCAAAGAGCAGCCAACTTTGGAGACGATCATTGGAGGTGCTGTGATCATAATTACTTTAGGCATTCACTCATTTATTAAACTAAGAGAGCCTGAAAAAATTATTAAATAATTTCTTGATTTACTATCAAATCATCCATAGATAGCGCAATTATGGAAAAAATACTTAAAAATTCCTGGGCATTATTCACAGGCATGGGTCTAATTATGATAGCCCATGGCTTTCAAGTTTCTTTACTTGGAGTGAGAGCTGTTCATGAAAGTTTCAGCTTAACAGCAACCGGCTTTATGTTATCAGGATATTTTGTAGGTTATTTTATAGGAGCAAAAACAGTTCCGATTTTAGTTTCAAGAGTTGGTCATATAAGAGTATTTGCTGCTTTTGCATCAATTGCCTCTATCGTTGTTTTAGTACACTCTATAATAATCAATCCATTTACATGGTTTCTATTAAGAATTGCCTCAGGTTTTTCAATGGTATGTTTATATACAATTGCAGAAAGCTGGTTAAACGACCGAGCGAGCAATAAAAATAGAGGAAGTGTTTTATCAATTTACATGATAGTTCTTTACGCATCTATGGCGATTGGAATGTTTTTTTTAAACTTCAGTAAGCCAGAAAATTTTCAGCCATTTATACTTGTTTCTTTGTTCATGTCGTTATCACTTGTTCCAATATTACTAACTAAGAAAAAACCACCAAAATTTAAAAAAATTATAGGAATGAAAATTAAAGAACTTTATGAAGCTTCTCCTTTTGGAATGGTAAGTGCACTTTTATGTGGAATTTGTCATTCTGCAATGTTTGCTTTAATTGCTGTTTATGCAGCGTCAATGAATTTTAGTATTTTTGAAATTTCTTTTGTAACATTTTTAATTGCTATTTCTGGTGCAATTTCACAATGGCCGATTGGTAAACTATCAGATATCTATGACAGAAGAACAGTTACAGTATATTCTACTTTTGCTTCAGCTTTCTTTGCACTATGTGCAATTTTTTCAGTGGGTACAATGCATTTACCTGAAGGTTTAGCAAGCTCAAAGTTTTGGTTTTATATTTTTACAGGTTTGTATGCTTTCTTCAGTCTTCCTATGTTTGCATTAATTTTTGCTCACACTAATGATTTTATAGCTAAAGAAAAATTTGTAGCTGCAGGTGCAGGTTTACAATTTACCTTTGGAATGGGTGCAATTAGCGGACCTTTTTTATGTTCTATGTTTATGGATTTAATAGGAGAGAATGGTTATTTTATATTTCTAATTATATTTCACTGTTTAATAGGAGCATATGGAGTTTACAGAATGAATGTTAGAGAGGTTATTGAAAACCCTGACTCTCAATTCACACCACTTCCTACGACAATAACCCCTATTGGCTTAGAACTTAATCCAGCAACAGAACCTATTGAAGACCCGGTAAAACCAGTAGGAACCGAAGAAACAGTTATAATAGAGAATAACCCTTCCCAATAATTAAAATCTTATTTAAAATTTTTATTCTGCTAAAATAGTTTATGACAAAAACTATAAATCTTGGAGTATTGGGTATTGATCATGGTCATATCTTCGACATGCTTGATGAGATGCTTAAAGAGGGATGTAGTTGTAATTATTTTTGGACAGAAGGATCTCCATTAACATTAGACGAATTTGGAAAAAAATATCCTCAAATAAAAAGAGTGGATAATAAAAGTGATATTTTAAATGACGGTGCAATTGATATGATTTTAATTTCATCAATTCCCAAAGATAGAGCAAATCTATCTATGGGCGCAATGAAAGCTGGGAAAGATGTAATGGTTGACAAGCCAGGATGTACAACACTTGAGCAACTTAATAATCTAAAACAAACAGTTAAGGAGACAGGAAAAATTTGGTCAATTAATTTTTCAGAAAGATTTCATGTAGCAGCTGTTGCAAAAGCAGAAGAACTGGTCGCTGATGGTAAAATTGGAAAAGTAAAACAAACAATTGGTACTGGTCCGCATAGGCAAGGTAATTATGAGAGACCAGATTGGTTTTATGATCGTGATAGTTATGGTGGAATAATAACAGATATAGGCTCACATCAAATTCATCAGTTTTTAGTATTTACAAATTCAAATGAAGCTAAAGTAAATCATGCGTTAGTTGAAAATACGACTAGGAAAGAATTTGCTGGTTTTCAAGATTTCGGTGAAGTTAATCTTACTGGAAATGGTGGTCATGGATATGTTCGTTTAGATTGGTTCACTCCTGATGCTCTTCCTACTTGGGGGGATGGAAGGCTATTTATCTTGGGTGATAAAGGTTTTATTGAAATTAGAAAATATACAGATTTAGCAAAATCTGAAAAAGGAAATCAACTATTTTTGGCAAATAACGATGAAGTTAAACATATTGACTGTTCAAATGTAAAACTCCCCTACTTTGCTAATTTAATTCAAGATGTTTTAAATAGAACTGATACTGCTTGTTTGCAAGAAGTTACTTTCTTATCAATGGAGCTAGCAATTAAAGCTCAAGAATTAGCTGAAAAAACATGAAAAAATATCAGGTAGCAATAATAGGAACTAATATAGGAGCTAAACATTTTGAAGATTTTCAAAAAGTATCAGACCGATTTAGTGTTCATACATTGTGTGGTTTAACAAGAGGCGCAATAGATAAAATATTGGCTTCAAATAATGATACTAAAATGTCATTGAACTTTGAAGATGTATTAAAAGTAAAGGAAATCGATATAATTGATATTTGCCTCCCACCCCATTTACATTTTTCTGCGTGCAAAAAATCTCTTGAAGCTGGAAAGCATGTAATTTGTGAAAAACCATTGGTTTCAAGTCTTAAAGAAATTGATGAGCTAGAAAATATAAGTAAAGAAACTGGAAAGACAATCTTTCCCGTTTTCCAATATAGATATGGATTAGGATTTTCTAAATTTAAAGCACTAATGAAGTCAGGACTTGCTGGAAAACCTTTAATCGCCACATTAGAAACTCATTGGAATAGAGGAAAAGATTATTACTCAAAACCTTGGCGAGGTACTTGGGATGGTGAACAAGGAGGAGCAATTTTAAGTCATTCAATACATATTCATGACTTAGTGAGTATGATACTAGGACCAGTTTCAAATGTATTTGCAAAATTAACAACAAGAGTAAATGATATTGAGGTTGAAGACTGTGCATCTTTATCAATTGAAATGGAAGATGGAACACTGGTCACTAGCTCAATCACTCTTGGTGCAGCAAATGATACCAGTAGACTAAAATTCTGCTTTGATGGACTGACAGTAGAATCGGGAGCATCTCCAGATAAACCTTATAATCCAGCTGATGATGAATGGATATTTTTACCAAGAGCTCCTATTTCACAAAGTCAAATTGATGAAGTATTGTCAAAAGTTGAAAAACCTAAATCATGGTATGCAGGAATGTTTGATGAAATAGCCAACAAACTTGATGGAAAAGTTGGTAATGAAGTAACTTTATTGGATGCTAGAAAATCTTTAGAATTTGTAACAGCTGTTTATAGTTCATCAAGACAAAATAAAAGTGTCAAACTTCCAATAACCAATGACAATCCTTTGTACAGTTCCTGGTTACCAAAATAATCAATAACCTAAATTAGGATCGACTTGATTATGTAAATCTTTTTTATCAATAAATAGTATTAAATTCTTGAAAAACTTTTCTAAAACCATTTCAATATAATTTCCTTTGCTATCTGAAGATATATGAGGTGTAATTACTAAATTTGGAGTATCCCAAAATTTAGAATTTCTGTTTATGGGTTCTTCTGAAAATACATCTAAAATAGCTCCAGCAATTTCATTTTTTTTTAATTTTTTTCTTAGATGCTCATAATCCATCACAGATTGGCGACCAATATTAACAATTCCACACGTAGCTTTAAGAACATCTAATCTCTTCTTATTTATTAATCCTTTTGTTTCGTTTGTTTCTGGAACGGCTAAATAAAGAAAATCAGCCTTAGGTAATACTTCATCAATCCTATCAAATGTTATAACTTTTGAACAACCTTCAACTGCTCTACCCCTTCTATTAACTCCAATAACCTTTGCTCCTAATAAGCTGATATGTTTAATCATTGCCCCGCCTAATGATCCAGTACCTACCACTACAACTTTTTTACTATCAATTGGGTTACTTAATAAAGTTACAAACTCTTTTTTTTTTTGATTAGTAATTATTCTTGTCATATGGTTTTGAAGCATCAAAACACTCATTAATCCAAATTCACCTGCCTTTTTAGAATGTATTCCACTACTATTTGTTAAAATTAAATCTTTTTTAAGCCAATTAAATGGATAAAGATGATTAACACCCGCTGACACAATATGTATCCATTTTAAATTTGGTGCAATTTTAATTAGATTATTTGTTGGAAAATTCCATGTAAGCAAAATATCTGCATCTTTCATTGAAGATTTCCAATTATCATCATCCCAATCAACTATGTATGAAATCTTATGTTTTATTTTTGGGTGTTTATTTAGAAAATTCTCAAATAATTCTTTTGGAACACTACTATTTTTTTCACCTTCTAAATCACAAGGCAAAGAACCTTTTTTCCAGTGATTATTTCTTATATGAATTTTAATTTTACCTTTGGGCATTTAAAATTAAAATATACTAAAATTTTAAAAATTATAACAATGATTAAAGAAGGTTGTTCTCATAAAAAAATGTAATATTGTATAGAATATTAAAATTATG
>CACLAY010000015.1 GCA_902604975.1 uncultured Pelagibacteraceae bacterium
TCCTTCAAAAATAAAAAAAAAAGTTTTAATTGATATAAATAACATATCTAAAGCTAAAAAAATCCCTAAATTAAAATTTGATAATTTACCAATAATTATGGGTATCTTAAATATTACACCTGATAGTTTTTCTGATGGTGGACAATTTAATAAAAAAGGTTCTGCAATAAAACAGATTAATAAATTAATAGCTGATGGAGCAAAGATAATTGATGTCGGAGGTGAGTCTACAAGACCAGGCTCTAAAGAAATTCATCAAATAGAGGAGTGGCTGAGAGTAAATAAAGTTATGAATTATTTGAAATCCAAAAAACTTTTTGTTTCTTTAGATACTAGAAAAAGTTTTGTGATGAAAAAAGCTTCAAAATACAAGTTAGACCTAATTAATGATGTGTCTGGCCTGAGTTATGACAAGGAGACAATTAATTTTTTAAAAAAAACAAAATTACCATTCGTTTTACATCATATGAAAGGCAACACAGAAACAATGCAAAAAAATCCGAGTTATAATAATGTTTTGTTAGACATATATGATTATTTCGAGGATATGCTGAAATTAATTAGAAAAAGTGGAATTAAACATAATCACATTATCTTAGATCCCGGTATAGGATTTGGTAAAAATATGAAACATAATATTACCCTAATAAGTAATGTTTCTATTTTTCATTCTATAGGATTGCCAGTAATGTTGGGAATTTCCAGAAAGAGATTTATAAAAGATGTATCTGGAAAAAATGATAGCAAAGAAAAAATAGGTGGGACTGTGTCTTCAAGCATCTTTAGCATGTTACAAGGAGTACAAATACTAAGGATCCATGATGTTAATGAAGTTAACCAAGGAATAAAAGTTTTTAAAAAACTAAGTTTGAATTTATGACAAAAAAATATTTTGGTACAGATGGAATAAGAGGAAAAGTAAATGGAAACAAAATAAATGGTGATATGTTTTTTAAATTTGGCCTTGCTGTTGGCACATATTTTAATAATAAAAAAAAAACTAAACAGATAGCAATAATTGCTAAAGACACTAGGTTATCAGGATATGCACTAGAACCAGCATTAGTTTCTGGTTTAGCATCTGCAGGAATGCATGTTTTCACTTTTGGTCCATTGCCAACAAATGGTCTTGCGATGCTTACAAAAAAAATGAGAGCAAACATGGGCATAATGATTACGGCATCACATAATCCTTATTATGACAATGGTCTAAAATTATTTGGACCTGACGGACTTAAATTATCTGATAATATAGAAAAAAAAATCGAAAAGTTAATTGACTCCAATATATCAAAAAAATTATCTAATCCTAAAATATTAGGCAGAGTAAAAAGATTGGAAGATAGTTCAGAAAAATATATTGAAATTTTAAAAACAAATTTTCCTAAACAATTTAATTTAAGAGGATTAAGAATTACAATAGATTGTGCTAATGGAGCTGCATATAAAGTAGGACCACAATTGTTTAGATCATTAGGTGCCATAGTTAATGAAATTGGAACTTCTCCAAATGGATTTAATATAAATAAAAAATGTGGTTCCACATTTCCAAATAAAGTTAAATATCATACAAAAAAAAATAAATCCCATATTGGAATTTCGTTGGACGGCGATGCAGATAGAATTATAGTTTGTGATGAAAAGGGTAACATTATTGATGGAGACAAAATAATAGCAATGCTTGCTGAGAGATGGAAAAGGAAAAAAATCTTGAAAGGAGGAGTTGTAGGAACATTAATGTCAAATTATGGATTGCAAAAATACTTTTCAAAAAATAAGATAAAATTTGTAAGATCTAAAGTTGGAGATAGATATGTGAAAGAAGAAATGCAGAAAAATAAATTTAATTTGGGAGGAGAACAATCAGGACATATTATATTAGGTAAATTTGCCACTACTGGCGATGGTTTACTGGTTGCTTTAGAAATTTTATTCTCAATGAGGAAAGGGAAAAAGGCTAGTGAAATATTCCAAAATTTTATGCCCACTCCTCAATTATTGGAAAATGTAGAAGTAAAAGATAAGTCAATAATTAGCAGTCTTAAGTGCAAAAATGCAATAAAAAAAGCAAATAGCTTAATAAAAGGAAAAGGTAGAATGTTAGTACGAAAGTCTGGAACTGAGCCTGTATTAAGAATAATGTGTGAAACTGATGATAAAACTATGCTTTCAAAATGTGTTAAAATTGTAAAACAATCAATTATCTAACTTGAAAATAAAATCTAATATTTTAGTTATTGCTGGCTCAGATTCCTCTGGAGGTGCAGGCATACAAGCAGATATTAAAACCGTGACATCGCTTGGTTCATATGCCATGACTGCTATAACTGCTATAACATCACAAAATACAACAGGTGTTAAATCAATAATTCCGGTGAACAGTAAAGAAATTTCTAATCAAATTGAATTTACAGCAAAAGATATAAAAGTAGATGCTGTCAAAATAGGAATGCTTCATTCAAAAGATGTTATAAATTCAGTAATAAAATCGTTAAAAAAGATAAAAGCAAAAAAAATAATATTAGATCCTGTGATGGTAGCAAAGAGTGGAAAAAAATTAATAAATGACCCAGCTATTAAAATTTTAAAAAAAAAGCTTTTATCTGAAGCAGATTTAATTACACCAAACATACCTGAAGCTGAAGTTTTAACTAATTCAAAAATATCAAATATCCAAGATGTAATTTTAGCAGGCACCTATCTAATTGAATTGGGTGCGAAAAATGTTCTTATTAAAGGTGGTCATTTAAATTATAAAAATATTCAAGACGTATTTATGAATAAAAAAGAAATCACAATCTTTAAAAATAAGAAAATAAATACTAAAAATAGCCACGGCACTGGTTGTACTCTTTCTAGCGCTATAACTACCTACTTTTCATGTGGAAAAACTTTAAAGAAATCTTGTGAAATGGCAATTAAATATGTAAATCATTCATTAAGAACTCAACCAAACTTAGGGAAAGGTCACGGTCCTGTAAACCATTTAAATAGTATACAAATTAAAAAAATTTTTAGATGAAAAATGTAGTTGTAGTAGGTTCTCAATGGGGAGATGAAGGAAAAGGTAAAATTGTTGATTGGCTTTCTAGTGAAGCTGATATAATAGTAAGATTTCAAGGTGGACATAATGCTGGCCATACCCTAGTTATAGATGGTGTAGTTTACAAATTAAGACTGTTGCCATCAGGAATAGTTAGAAAAAATAAAATATCTATAATAGGAAATGGAGTAGTTGTTGATCCATGGGCACTGCTAGAAGAGATTGATGAAATTAAATCAAAAAGTGTAGAAGTTAATTCTGATAATTTAATTTTATCTGAAGCAGCTACTCTTATTTTACCATTCCATAAAGAAATGGACGAAATTAGAGAAGATGCGGCTGGAAAATCTAAAATAGGGACTACAAGAAGAGGAATAGGACCAGCGTATGAAGATAAGATTGGCAGAAGATCAATAAGAGTAATGGATCTTGCATCAGAAAATAATTTGGATAAAAGATTAGACGTAGTATTAGGTCATCATAATGCAATAAGAAAAGGCTTAGGTAAAACTGAATTTAAAAAAGAGCAGTTAAAAAAAGATCTGTTAAATATTGCACCACAAATACTTAAATTTTCTCAGCCGGTATGGAAAAAAATAGATGAATTTAAATCTCAAAATAAAAAAATATTATTTGAAGGTGCGCAAGGAGTTCTTTTAGATGTTGACCATGGAACTTATCCATTTGTTACTTCTTCTAATACTGTTGCTTCATCTGCGGCAACTGGCTCAGGTTGTGGCATAAACTCAATTAATTATATTCTAGGTATCACAAAGGCATATACTACAAGAGTTGGAGAAGGCCCATTTCCAACCGAGTTAAATGACGAGATAGGTGACTTGCTCGGTACAAGAGGAAAAGAATTTGGAACTGTTACAAGTCGAAAAAGAAGATGTGGTTGGTTTGATGGAGTTCTTGTGAGACAAACTCTAAAAATTTCAGGAATTGATGGAATTGCATTAACCAAATTAGATGTATTAGATGAACTAGATGAAATTAAAATGTGCGTTGCTTATGAGATTAACGGTAAAAAATTTGACTATCTTCCAGCCTCAGTTGATGACCAATTTATTGCTAAACCAATATATAATTCTTATCCAGGTTGGAAATCTTCAACAGTAGGTATAAAAAAATTTGAGGAACTACCAGAAAATGCAAAATATTACATAAAAGAATTAGAAAAGTTTGTTGAGACAAGAATTTCAAGTATCTCCACTAGTCCTGAGAGAAATGATACAATTTTAATTCAAGACCCTTTTAATTTTTAGTTTGCTGGAAGTAAGTTTTTTGATTTTGCAGAGTTAAGCATGTGCTTTTGAAGTTTCTCAAAAGCTTTGTTTTCTATTTGTCTAACTCTTTCCCTACTAATATTATATTTTTTACTAAGCTCGTCCAAAGTAACTGGTTCATCGGTTAATCTTCTAGAATATAAGATTTTTTTTTCTCTTTCATTCAAAACTTTTATTGAATCTTCTAGTAAATCTTTCCTTTGCTCCATTTCGTCATTTTGTGCGATCTTAAGCTCATGATCCATTTCATTATCTACAACCCAATCTTGCCATTCATCACCATCTTCACCAATTGGTGCATTTAATGATTGTTCTTTTCCTGATAACCTTCTGTTCATTGAAACAACCTCACTTTCGGTTACAGAAAGCCTTTTTGCAATATCAACTACATGTTCTTCTCTCAAATCGCCTTCTGAACGTGGAGCAATCTGATTCTTAATTTTTTTAAGATTAAAAAAAAGTTTTTTCTGTGCGGTAGTTGTACCTATTTTTACTAAACTCCAAGATCTTAATATATATTCTTGTATAGAGGCTTTTATCCACCACATTGCATATGTTGCAAGTCTAAAACCTTTTTCAGGTTCAAATTTTTTTACAGCTTGCATTAACCCTACATTTCCCTCGGATATCATTTCATTAAGTGGTAAACCATAACCTTTATATCCCATTGCAATCTTTGCAACTAATCTCAAGTGACTGGTTACAAGTTTTTCTGCTGACTTTAAATTTCCAGTTGACTGCCAATTTTTAGCTAACATATATTCTTCTTCAGCAGCTAGCATAGGAAATTTCTTTATTTGTGCTAAATATGCAGCTAGACCACCTTCATTTGATAATACAGGCAAATTATAAGTAGAATTTTTCATTGGACCTATTTATTTAATAAAGAATTTAATATTTACAATAGTTTTATTGCTAGATTTTTCGTAGTTTTTTTAAAATTTTTTCTAACTCATCAGGTAATTTTGATGAAAATTCTAATCTTTTCCCGTTTTTTGGGTGATTGAATCCCAAAATTTTTGCATGTAAAAATTGTCTACCAAGTTCTTTTATAAGCTTTTCAAGATTTTCATCGATACCTAAAAATTTTTTATATTTTTTTTTATATTTTTTGTCTCCAAGAATATTATTACCTTTATGTGATAAATGAACTCTAATTTGATGGGTTCTTCCAGTTTCAAGTTTACACTCTATCAAGCTTAATGTTGGAACTTTATCGTTTTCAAATACTTCTAAAGTTTTATAATTTGTTATTGCTCTTTTACCTTTTGTTAATGAGACCTCCATCATCTGTCTATTTTTTGAACTTCTTGTTATAAAAGTATCTATTTTTCCAGTTTGAGGTCTAGTTTTGCCCCATACCATTGCTTGATAAACTCTCGTTATTGAGTGATCCGCAAATTGATTTGATAAATTCTCATGAGTAGGATTATTCTTAGCTATCACAATTAACCCTGAGGTATCTTTATCGATTCTATGAACAATACCAGGCCTTAAGTCATTTCCAAAATTCGATAAAATGCTATCTGAATAATTAATTAATGCGTTTACAATTGTATTGTCATAATTTCCAGGTCCTGGGTGCATAGAAATACCCGCAGGCTTGTTAATTACTATTAAGTCATTGTCCTCATGTATTACATCTAATAAATATTTAAAAGGTCGTAGAGACTCTGTTTTTTCTTCTGTAATTTGTAATATAATATTATCTTTATATTTTACTTTCTTAGAGGGATCCGTAGTTAATAAATTATTTATCTTTAATTTATTATTTAATATTAAATTCTTTATTCTTGTTCTACTTAATTCTTCATTGTGTTTAGCCAATAAAGCGTCAACTCTTAAATTATTTTCTTTATTTTTAACTGTTAAATTTATAATACTTTTCATATTAATATATTAATACATTATGCGTTTGTAGCTCAACTGGATAGAGCGCCAGATTTCGGCTCTGGAGGTTCAGGGTTCGAGTCCTTGCAAGCGCATAAAATACTAAGTTTGAGTATTCTATTTAAATTTAACTTTTTAATAAACTATATATTATATACAAACGTATAATGAAATATTCCAAAATAATGTTGAAAAGAAATATTTTATTAAAAGATTTTCTCATAACCAAAGATTTATATTTTGAGAGAAAATAAAAAAAATGAAAAGTAATTTAAAAAATAATATTTTTATTTTAATAAAATTTATTATTCTTTTTTTAAGCTGTTTCATAATATATAAAAATCTTAACATTGATGGAAATTTTATTTATTTAAATGACAAATTTAATATAAATTTCTCTATCATTCTTTTTATTCTATTTTTTATTTCTAGTCATTTGCAAATTTACATTACATTAGAAACTATTACTAAAAAATTAATCAAAAAAATTAATTATATTTATTTTGCAAAATTATTTTTTAATAGCCAAATTATTAGCATAATTCTTCCACATAGTGGATTAGTATATAGAGCTTATCAATTAAAAAAATTGAAACTTTCATATACTGACTTTGTTGGAATAAGTTATTTTCTCGCCTGGTTTAATCTTTTCTTTTTTTTAATTTTTTATTCATTTGAATTTTTAATATTTGGATCTGAGTTTGAAAATTATAGGTACACTGTTTTTTTCCTTGGAATTATTTCTAGCTCAATAATTTACTCATTACCATTTATTTTTTACTCAATACCAATGATTAATTTTAAAAATAAAATAATAAAAAAAATTTATGAGTACTTTAGGTATATATTTTTGATACCAATAGATTTTAAAAAAAAAAACTTTTTTAAGTTTTTATCAATATACGGTATAATTGGACATATAATAAATTTTTTCATGATTTTTATAGCTGTAAAGGCTATTAATATAGATTTTACATTTAGCCAGATAGTTATTTTTTTTATAATATATTCTTTCTTAGGCCAAGTTCCTATTACACCAAAAAATTTAGGAATTAGTGAATTAGTATTTGGTTTAACATCTATTAATATGGGATTGGGTTTTGAGATTGGTTTTTTCATCATATTAATATTGAGGTTATTTAGTTTTTTTAATTTAATATTCTTTGTAATAATTTATAATTTAATTCCAATCAAAAATTATAAATAAAATAAATGTAAAATAAAATTGTTTAAATTTTTTTAAAGCTATCATTATCAATTTGTAGAAATACTAAATTATTTTCAGTAATAGATATGATTAATTATTTATTGGGTGATTTATATTTTTAAAAAAAAACCTGAAAGATCTTTTATTTAAGTGAATTATAAAAAAATTTAAAAATCTACTCACCCATATTAATTAAAGTCCCTTTATTTTTTGCTGCATTGAAAGAATAATAAAACAAAACAATTGAAAGAGAGAAATAAAAAGCATTCCACATAAACGCATAGTAAACATTTTGAATATTAACTGTTTGGTTAATTAAAATATTTCTAGCCTCTTCAAATATGTAAACTAATGGCAGAATATATGCTATTTTTTGAAATATTTCTGGAAGAGTTTCTATTGGATAATAAATGCATCCAAAAGGTGCCAGTAAAAACATTGTTGACCATGCTATATTTTCAAAAGAGGGTCCAAATCTAAGCAGACCTGAAGAAACTAAAATACCAAGTGTGATCCCAAAAATATAAAGACTTAAAAAAAGAAAAAATAAAAATATTCCTAAATCTAAAATTGAAATTCCAAATAATGGGGATGTAAGTAAAATTGCTGGTACTAAGCCAATAAGTGACCTAATCAATGCAGTTATAACAAGTGAGGTTAAAATCTCACCGATCCTCATTGGTGCTATGAAAAGATTAGTAAAATTTCTACTCCAAATTTCTTCCAAAAAAAGCATATTGAATCCAATACTTGTCCTAAACAAAAAATCATAAAGAATTGCACACGTAAGGATTACACCAACTGCATTATTGTAATAAGTTGTGTGCGTTGCAAAAAAATTAGATATAAATCCCCATAATGTAATTTGAATAGATGGCCAGTAAACTAGATCTAATATTCTAGGAAATGATCTAGTAATTAGATAAAAATGCCTTAAAAACAAACCGTATATTCTAGTTATACTCACTTTTACTCCTTGATAGTTTTAAAAAAACTTCCTCTAAATTTGTTCTTCCATGTTTTGTAATTAAATCTTTGGGTTTTCCTTTATCAATAATTTCACCATTCTTCATCATTAATACAGATTTACATAAACGTGTGACTTCATTCATATTATGAGAAGCTAAAAGTATCGAAATTTTTTTTTCTTTTTTATAATCTTCTAAAAATGTTCTAACAAAATCTCCAACTTCTGGGTCTAAAGAAGCAGTTGGTTCGTCAAGTAGTAGAACTTTTGGTTCATTAACTAGGGCTTTGGCTAAACTTACTCTATTTTTTTGACCTGATGAAAGTTCCCCGGTAATACTGTTTAATAATTCACCTATTCTTAGCTTTTCCGACAAATACTCAATTCGTTCCTTAATATTTCTAACTTTATAAAGTTTAGAATAAACATATAAATTCTGTTTCACAGTAAGTTTTTTGGGCAGTTCAATATATGGGGATATAAAATTAATCATTTCAAGAATTTGAATTCTATTTTCTTCAAGTTTAAGATTATTGATAAATATTTGACCACTTGTAGGTTTAAGCAAGCCTAGCAACATTCCAATGGTTGTTGTTTTTCCAGATCCATTAGGACCAAGTAAACCTAAAATTTCATCTTCCTCAACATTAAATGATATTCCTTTTACAGCTTCTTTATTGCCATAATTTTTTTTTATGTTTTGAACTTCAATTAAGTTTTTCATTTTTTTGATGCTCTTAAAATTCTATCATTAATAGCTTCACCAATATTAATATTTGGTATTTTTTCAATAGCAATTTTTTTGTAACCCTTTTTTTTTATTATTCTTAACGTCGTATATAAATTTTTTGCAGCTTGCTTTAAATTGCTTGTCTTACTTATATAAAAATAGTTTTTGTTTAATTTTTTTCTTTTTTTTATCAATATATATGCTTCATTTTGATAATTTTTTTTGGCATTTAGTCTCACAGGTATTCCAGGTGAATAATGCAATTTACTAGTCCCAGGAACTTTTATTTTAATCTTTTTTTTATTCTTATTTTCAAACTGATTAATTACCTTATAGATTAATTTTCTATTTATTCCCCCTAATCTTAAAATATGAGGTTTTCCAATAAGATTTATAATTGTTGATTCTAAACCTATTTTTGAAGAACCACCATCTAAGATAAATTTTAATTTAGGACCAAATTCATCAATTACATCCTGTTTTGAAACAGGACTTATACTTGTTGAAATATTTGCACTTGGGGCCGCAAGTGGATAATCAATTTTTTTTAACAGTTTTCTAGTTAAAGGATGACTTGGAAATCTTACCGCAATTTTATTTGAATTATTTGTGATGATTTTTGAAATCTTACTTTTCTTTTTTAATTTTAAAACAAATGATATCGGTCCTGGGCAAAATTTTTTGTAAAGTTTAATAAAAGTATTACTAACTTCACAATCTTTTTTTAAGCAATTAATACTATAATAGTGAGCAATTAAAGGATTGTTTCTAGGTCTTTTTTTTAATTTATATACTCTTGAAACTGCTTTATCAGAGTAGGCATTTCCTGCCAGTCCATAGACTGTCTCGGTAGGGATAGCTATACATTCATTATTATTTAAGTATTTTATTGCTTTTTTAATATTTGAATCATTCTTTTTCATATAATATTACCAACTAATATATGAATGAAAAAAATTTGCCAGATGATATTACGTCAAAATCTTTAAATGAGCTTACTGATTTAGCAGACGAAATTATTAAAAATTTGGAAAATAGAAATAATTTAGAAAATACATCTGAGGACTATGCAAATTTATTAAAAATTAATAGATTAATAGAAAAAAAATTCCAAAATAATTTTAAAGAAATATCTGATAAAACAATTTTTAAAATTAAAGATATAAAATCAAATAAAAATGCAAAAAAAGTTAAATAAAATAGTCAATAGAACTAACAATTATCTTTATAAATATTTTTCCAAACAAAAAAAAACTGAACTAACTAAACCAATGCTTTATGGACTTTTACCTGGAGGTAAAAAAGTAAGATCAAAAATACTCTTTGATATTGGATCTATATTCGAAGTAGATAAAAAAAATATTTTACAAGTTGCAGCAGCAGTTGAATGTATACATGCTTATTCATTAATACATGATGACTTGCCATGTATGGATAATGATAATTTGAGAAGAGGCAAATTGACAACACACAAAAAGTTTAGCGAGTCAACAGCAATTCTTGCTGGCAATTCTCTACTTACTATTGCATTTCAAATTCTTAGTGAAAAAAGATTAAATTTAGACGATCATAAAAAAATAGAATTAATAAACCTACTTTCCGAAAGCTCGGGACATACAGGAATTGCTGGTGGGCAATTTTTAGACTTAAGTTATGAAAAAATTAAAAAAAATAAAAAACAAATTATAGAGATGCAAATAAAAAAGACTGGTAAACTTTTTAGTTTCTGTTGTGTTGCCCCTATTATAATGTCTGGTAAAACAAAATACCTGAATAAGTTTACTAAAATAGGCAACGAAATTGGATTATTATTTCAAATTGCTGATGACTTGATAGATTTAAGAGGCAAAACATCTAGTGCAGGAAAAAAAACTAAAAAAGATTTAAAAATGGGAAAAGCTACTTTAATAAGTTTACTAGGCACTAATAATACTATTAAATATGCAGATAACTTAAAATTAAAAATATATAAAAGTTTAAAAATTTTTGGAAAAAAAGGCGACGATTTTAGAGAAACAATAAATTATATTTTAAATAGAACGAAGTGAGCAATAATTATAAATTTCTAGATAATATCAATTTTCCTGATGATGTAAGAAAATTATCACAATCTGATATTAAAATTTTGGCAGACGAGGTTCGACAAGAGTTAATTGATGTTGTTTCTGAAACAGGGGGGCATTTAGGTGCTGGACTAGGAGTTGTAGAATTGACTGTTGTCTTACACTATATATTTAATACTCCTCATGATAAATTAATTTGGGATGTAGGACATCAAACTTATCCGCATAAAATATTAACTGGTAGAAAAAAACAAATAAGAACTCTTAGAAAAGGTGAAGGATTATCAGGTTTTACAAAAAGATCAGAAAGTGAGTATGATCCATTTGGTGCTGCCCATAGTTCAACTTCTATTTCATCTGCATTAGGAATAGCAGTAGCTAATAAGTTATCAAATAAATCAGATAATGTAATTGCAGTCATAGGTGATGGGGCGATAAGTGCTGGTATGGCTTATGAGGCTATGAATAATGCAGGTGGAAGCAAAACAAAGATGATTGTTGTTTTAAATGATAACGATATGTCAATTTCAAAACCTGTTGGTGCTATGAGAAAATATCTAGCAAAAATTTTATCTGGTAAAGTTTATTTTAGTTTTAGAGAAACATTAAAATTAATTATATCTGCTTTTTCAAAAAGATTTAAAAATCAAGCTGGAAAAGCTGAAGATTTTTTAAGATCCGCAGTAACTGGTGGAACATTATTTAATTCTATGGGATTTTACTATATTGGACCAATTGATGGACACGATATTGATTCAATGGTCTCAGTATTTAATAATGTAAAGGATATTAATTATGATGGACCAATTTTAATCCATGTTAAAACTGAGAAAGGAAAAGGTTATTCTTTTGCTGAAAAATCAGAGGATAAATTTCATGGAGTTTCAAAATTTAATGTAAAAACAGGAGAACAAGAAAAGTCTAAATCTAATACTCCTTCTTATACAAAAGTATTCGCCAATTCATTAATCGAACATGCAGAAAAAGATAGTAAGGTCGTTGGCATAACTGCCGCTATGCCATCAGGAACAGGGATGGATTTATTTGGAAAAAAATTTCCTGAAAGAATGTTTGATGTTGGGATAGCCGAGCAACATGCTGTTACTTTTGCTGCGGGTATGGCTACTGAAGGGTATAAACCTTACGCTGCAATATACTCAACATTTCTTCAAAGAGCTTATGATCAGGTCGTCCACGATGTTGCCATACAATCTTTGCCTGTTAGATTTGCAATCGACAGGGCGGGGTTAGTTGGAGCTGATGGCCCAACACATGCTGGATCTTTTGATATAACATACCTTTCAACATTACCAAATTTTGTGGTAATGGCTGCAAGTGATGAAGCCGAGCTTGTAAGAATGATAAATACATCAATGGATATAAATGATAGACCATCAGCTTTTAGATATCCAAGGGGCAACGGTGTGGGAGTTAAATTACCTGAAATAACTGAGAAAATTGAGTTGGGTAAAGCAAAAATAATTAAAGAAGGAAAAAAAGTTGCAATTTTAAATTTTGGAGCAAGATTACAGGAGTGTATTTTGGCTTCCGAAAATTTAATAAAAAAAGGAATTGATATCTCTATTATTGATGCAAGATTTGCAAAACCGTTAGATGAAAATCTAATATGGCAAATCGCTACAGAACATGAGGTTTTGATCACAATAGAAGAAGGTTCAATAGGGGGATTTGGATCTCACGTGAGCCAATTTTTAAGTGAAAAAAATTTATTAGACAGTAATCTAAAATTTAGATCAATGATATTGCCTGATAGATTTATTGATCATGATAAACCAGAGCTAATGTATAAGTTTGCTAATTTAGACTCTATTGGTATTGAAAATAAAATATTAGATACTTTGAATTCAAAAGTTTTAATTAAAAAATCTAATTAAATTTTATTTTGAGCTGCATTCATTAAATAGTGATCAAGAATTACACAATGCATCATCGCCTCTCCTATTGGAACCGCCCTTATTCCAACACATGGGTCATGTCTTCCTTTTACAGATATTGTTGTATTCTTCCCAAATCTATCGATTGTTTTCCTCGATGACAAAATAGATGATGTTGGTTTTACTGCAAATGAAACATTTATTTCTTGTCCAGTAGATATTCCACCAAGAATTCCTCCTGCATTATTTGATTGGAAACTAGTTTTACCTTTTTTTTTCAAAATTTCATCAGAGTTTTCCTCACCTGTTAACATTGCAGAGTTCATTCCTGATCCAATATTTACACCCTTTACAGCATTAATGCTCATCATTGCTGCTGCAAGATCCATATCTAATTTTGAGTATATTGGTGCTCCAAGTCCCAAAGGAACTCCTCTTGCTCTAACTTCAATTATTGCTCCACAAGATGATCCAGCTTTTCTTATCCCAAGTAAATATTTTTCCCAAAGTTTAATCACAGTTTTATCTGGACAAAAAAATGGGTTACTAGAAATTGTTTTGTCTTTCCATTTCTTTAAGTCACATCCTAATATCCCTAATTGTGTAACAGCACCAACAGCTTGATACTTCTTTCCAATTTTACTTTTCAAAACAACTTTTGCAATAGCACCCGCCGCAACTCTAGCCGCAGTCTCGCGAGCAGATTGTCTTCCACCACCTCTGTAATCCCGGATACCGTATTTTTTGAAATAAGTATAATCTGCATGTCCTGGTCTAAATTTATTCTTTATTGTCTCATAGTCTCTAGATCTCATATCTTTATTATAAATTATTAGGGAAATTGGAGTTCCAGTTGTTCTACCCTCAAAAACACCAGATAAAATATTAATTTTGTCGTCCTCTTTTCTTTGAGTTGTAAATTTAGATTGTCCTGGTTTTCTTTTATTAAGTTCTTTTTGTATATCACTTTCTTTTATTGGGATATTTGGAGGGCAGCCATCTACGACGCATCCAATAGCCGGCCCATGTGACTCTCCCCAAGTGGTAAACCTAAATAACTTTCCAAAAGTATTAAATGACATTATTTTAATGTATAAATTATTTTTTTAAATTTATGAACGAAAAAAACTCACTTGGACTAAATCTTTGCTTTAAAGAACATAATAACCCAATAAAACTTTTTGAAGAATGGTTCAATAAAGCAAAAAAAACAGAAATTAATGATCCAAACGCATTTGCAGTTGGAACTGTAAATAAAAATGGGTTTCCAACAGTTAGAATGGTGCTTCTTAAAGATTTTGATAAAAATGGATTTGTTTTTTATACAAACCTTAATAGTGATAAAAGCAAAGCAATCAGAAATACCTCAAAAATTTCAATGTGCTTTCATTGGAAAAGTTTGCAAAGGCAAATTAGAATAATTGGTGTTGCATCTGAAGTATCAAAAAAAGAAGCTGATGATTATTATAATTCAAGAGCCTATGGAAGTAGAATAGGTGCTTGGGCCTCAAAGCAAAGTTCTATTTTAAAACAAAGACAAGATTTATATAAGTCCATTGAGGAATTTAAGAAAAAATATCCAAATAAAAATAATATACCACGTCCTAAACATTGGTCTGGTTGGAGAATTAAACCAAAGGAAATAGAATTTTGGCTAGATGGACAGAATCGAATTCATGAAAGATTAAAATATATTAGATTACCTAAAAAATGGAAAAAAGTATTATTAAGTCCTTAAAAATTTCTTTCAATACTAAAAGAAGTTAAGTTTTTTAATATATTTTTTTCATCAGACTCTTCAAATACACTTAAAGAATTAGAAGCTAAATTAATATAATGTTCTGCTTTTTTATAACACTCATTAATAATATTATTTTTTTTTATTAGGTCTAGCACATATTCTAAGTTTTGTTTTTCACGAATGTCTTTTTCAAAAAAAGATTTTAATTTTTCTTTTTCAAACTTATCAACTTTTTGATAAAGTAAAATTATTGGCAAAGTCACTTTACCCTCATAAAAGTCATTGCCAATATTTTTTCCAAATAATTTTAATTCAGAATTATAGTCTAATGTGTCATCTGCTATTTGAAATGTAAGACCTAAGTTTTTTCCATAAAATTCTAACGCATTTTTATATTTTAAATCTTTTTCAGCAATAATTGCTCCAACTTTAGTAGCCGCGGCAAACAAAGACGCAGTTTTTGATGAAATAATATTTAGATATGTTTCTTCTAAGATATCTATTTC
This sequence comes from uncultured Pelagibacteraceae bacterium, assembly GCA_902604975.1. Classification (GTDB taxonomy): domain Bacteria; phylum Pseudomonadota; class Alphaproteobacteria; order Pelagibacterales; family Pelagibacteraceae; genus Pelagibacter. Next base: position 15,332 of record CACLAY010000015.1, read on the forward strand.
TTTATTGTGTTGTAATTGTAGAACTTCACCTTGTGCAATTTCAGACGATGTAGTTGCTAAAAGTTTTAAAAGTTCTAAATTACCGTCCTCTACCATCATTTCAAAACACTTACTAAGCAAATAATCACCTACCAAAATAGAGGAATGATTCCCCCAGACTGTGTTCAGTGTTTTTTTTCCTCTTCTCAGATCAGCACTATCTATTACATCGTCATGCATTAAAGTAGCCGCATGTATAAGTTCTACACAAGCGGCAAGATTTACATCTCTTAATCCTTTATGATATTCACATATTTTAGCACTTTGTAAGGTCAAGAGTGCTCTTAGTCTTTTACCACCAGTTTTTAAATGATACTTGGTCATCTTTTGAACTAAGTCAACTTTACTTACTAGTCTGGAGTTAATTTTTTCTTCAACTAGAATCAATTTATCATCAACAGAATTTTTTAAATCTTCATAAGAATTATTAATTTGTTTTTTTAGCTGTATTACAGTTCCCATATTTTAAAACTATTATATCCAATTTATTAATATACTTATCAATTGACGCACCTTATTCTTTAATTATAACTAGGGTTTATAATATATATAAAAAATTTATAACAATTTTAATGTTCTCATTTTTAAAAAAAAAAAAGATAATAAGTCACCTTAGATTATCAGGAGTTATA
>CACLAY010000016.1 GCA_902604975.1 uncultured Pelagibacteraceae bacterium
GAAAAAATAGTTTTATTTTTTTTGATTTTATTAATAAGATAAATTTTTAAAATTATACAGTTTATATGAATAAAATAGCAATAATCGGTGCAGGGCCTTGTGGTTTATCGATGTTAAGAGCCTTCGAACATGCTGAGCAAAAAGGAGAAAAAGTTCCAGAAATAGTGTGTTTTGAAAAACAAGATGATTGGGGAGGACTATGGAACTACAGTTGGAGAACTGGTTCAGATCAATATGGTGATCCTGTCCCCAATAGTATGTATAGATATTTATGGTCAAATGGACCAAAAGAATGTTTGGAATTTGCAGATTATTCTTTTGATCAGCATTTTGGAAAACCTATTCCATCTTTTCCACCTAGAGAAGTATTATACGATTATATAATTGGAAGAGTAAGTAAAGGAAACATTAAAAGCAAAATTAAATTTAGCACAAGTGTAAAGAGTGTAAATTATAATTCAGATAAATTTGAAGTAAGCTATCAAGATAAAACTAACAATAAAATTTTGTCTGATAAGTTTGATTATGTAGTTGTTTCAACTGGACATTTTTCAGTTCCATTTATTCCTGAATACAAGGGTATGAGTTCTTTTCCAGGAAGAATAATGCATTCTCATGATTTCAGAGATGCTGAAGAATTTAGAGATAAAAATGTGATAGTGCTTGGAAGCAGTTATTCAGCTGAAGATGTTGCTCTACAATGCAACAAATATGGAGCTAAAAGTGTAACCATAGGTTATAGGCATAATCCGATGGGTTTCAAATGGCCCTCTGGCATGAAAGAAGTTTACTATCTAGATAAATTAGAAGGTAACAAAGCAATTTTTAAAGACGGCACTGAACAAGAAGCAGATGTAATTATATTATGCACTGGCTACCTACATCATTTTCCATTTTTGAATGAAAAACTAAGTCTCAAAACTCACAACAGATTATATCCACCAAAATTATACAAAGGAGTAGTTTGGCAAGATAATCACAAAATAATGTACTTAGGTATGCAGGATCAATTTCATACTTTTAATATGTTTGATTGCCAAGCATGGTTCGCAAGAGATGTGATAATGAATAAAATTAAAATTCCAAATGATAGTGAAATAGAAAAAGATATTTCTAAATGGGTTTCTATGGAAGAAAAATTAGAAAATCCAGATCAAATGATTGATTTTCAAACTGAGTATACTAAAGAGCTTCATGATATGTCGGATTATCCAAAAATTGATTTTGAATTGATAAGAAAACATTTCAAAGATTGGGAACATCATAAAATGGATGATATTTCAACTTACAGAAATAAATCTTTTTCATCACCTGTGACTGGATCCATAGCTCCTGTTCATCACACTCCTTGGTCATCTGCAATGGACGACTCTATGGATACTTTTTTAAAATAATAAAATTTACAATAAGGTTTTCTCAACTGATAACTTCCAACCATTAAGTAATTTTTTTCTAACAGAGTTACTTAGTTTAGGTTTAAAAATTTTATCTTTTTTCCATTTTCTCTTTATTTGCTCTAATGATTTAAATACTCCAATTTGGTATCCAGCAAATAAAGCAACTCCAAGAGCTGTGGTTTCCAAAACTTTGGGTCTTTCTGTTTTAATATCAACAATATTTGCCAAAAACTGTGAAAACCATTCGTTTTCCACCATTCCTCCATCAACTTTTACTATATTAGGTTTTAATCCATCTTTTCTCATAGCATTAAATAGATCATGGCTTTGGTATGCCACAGACTCTACAACTGCTCTTACTAAAGTTTTCCAATCACTATCTCTAGTTAATCCAGTTATAACTCCTCTTGCGTCAGGTCTCCAGTATGGAGCTCCCATCCCACTAAAAGCTGGTACAACATAGACACCTTCATTATTTTTTTTTGATTTAGCAATTTTTTCAGTATCATAAGCATTATTAATTAATTTTAACTTATCTCTTAGCCATTGAACACCAGCTCCAGCGATAAAAATTGAACCTTCGAGAGCAAAAGTATTTTTTCCGTTTAATCTGTAGCAAATTGTAGTTAATAATTTATTTTTTGAAAAAATTTTTTTTGATCCAGTATTCATTATTACAAAAGCACCTGTGCCATAAGTACTTTTAATTGAGCCTTTTTTAAAACAAGATTGTCCTACAGCTGCAGCTTGTTGATCACCTAAAACTGCAGATATAGGAATTTCATATCCAACTATTTTTTTATTTGTTATTCCAAAATCATCTGCTGAATTTTTTACATCAGGTAAAATACTTTTTGAGATATTAAGCTTTTTTAAAATTTCTTTATCCCATTTATTATCATGAATATTAAATAACATTGTTCTACTTGCATTAGTTGCATCTGTTAAATGATGTTGTCCATTAGTAAGTTTCCAAATTAAGAAAGTATCAACAGTGCCAAATAATAAATTATTAGATTTTTGAATTTTCTTCGAAATTTTTACATTTTCTAAGATCCATTTAATTTTAGTAGCTGAAAAATATGGATCAATAAATAAACCAGTTTTTCTTCTAAAAATATTTTCATATTTTTTTTTCTTTAGTTTTTCACAGTACTCATGAGTTCTTCTATCTTGCCAAACAATTGCATTGTAAATTGGTTTACCCGTTTTCTTGTTCCATAGAATAGTTGTCTCTCTCTGGTTAGTTATTCCAATACTTAATATTTTTCCTTTTAGTAGAGATGCTTTTTTAATTACTTTTTTTAAAGCTTTAAGAGTTGTTAACCAAATTTCATTTGGATTATGCTCAACCCATCCATTTTTTGGAAAGTATTGATTAAATTCAAACTGAGATGTAAATTTTATATTGCCATCTAAATCAAAGAGAATTGCTCTAGACGATGTTGTACCTTGGTCGATAGCAACAAGAAATTTTTTCACAATTTTAGTCTATACCTAAATGTTTTTTTCTTTGTCCTACCCAAGTTCTAATTAAATTATCAAAAATTAGTCCAATAAATGCAACACAAATTCCAAGTGTTAACCCAATGCCTGCACCTTTTTTATCTGATAAAGCTTTTAAAATGTACTGACCTAAATCTTCAGTTCCAATAAAGGCACCAATAATCACCATAAATAAAGCAAAAACTATTGTTTGATTTAGACCCAACATCATATGTGGAAATGCTAATGGAAATTCTATTTTAAATAGTCTTTGAAACTTTGTGACACCTGACATCGTTGCAGCATCATGTAGTCCAGCTGGAACACTTCTAAGACCCTCAATTGTGTATCTTGTTGCTGGTATTGTAGCATAAACTATTACAGCAATTAAAACTGAAGTGTCTGTAATTCCAAAAAGCATCATAACAGGAATTAAATATACAAAAGATGGAAAAGTTTGAAATATATCACAAACATTTAACATAAAGTTTGTAGAATGTTTATTTTGAAAACATAAAGTTCCAACAGTAAATCCAATTGTGCAAGATACTAGTACACCAAATGTTGCCATGTATGTGGTTACTAAAGCTCTATCCCACCATGGGCTTAGAGCTATAAATAAAGTTAAACCACAAACTACTAAAGCAGATCTAACTCCACCAATTAAATATCCAGCTCCAACGACTAGAACTAATGTGGCTACGGCTGGCATTCTCAAATATAAAGCTCTCATCGGTTGGAGCACATCAACAATTAGCCAAGTGTTAAATGCTTTTATATATACAAAGAAAGTATCAAATATCCAGTCAACACCTTTATTCCAAAAGTCTGCTGTTGATATTCCTTTATTATGTGGAACTTCAAATAAATAATTATAACCGTCTTTAAAATAAATTGATCCAAAGTAAGCTAATATAATACCTACTATTACTATAACTCCAAAGAATAATGAATTTTTATTTCGTTGAAAAAAATTTAAATTACCAAAATAATCAACCTGCTTATTTGCCCAAGCTAAAGACATCTTATCTAATAAAATTGCAATCAAACTAATACAAAGACCTGCCTCTAATGCTAATCCAATATTCAACTGATTAAGAGCTAATAATAAATTAAAACCTAAACCTTTTGCTCCTATAAATGCAGAGATAACTGCCATAGAAAAACACACCATTATAACTTGGTTAACTCCTATTAAAATATCTCTTCTCGCTGTTGGAATTAATACTTTTGACATAAGTTGCCAGTTACTACATCCACTCATTCTACCAGCTTCAATTACCTCTGGGGGGGACAGCCCTTAAACCTAATAAAGTTAATAGTATCATTGGCGGCACAGCAACAATCATTGTTATAATTACTGCAGCATGATCTCCTACCCCAAAAAGAACTAGTGCAGGAACTAATACCGCATACTGGGGCATCGTCTGCATAACTAAAAGTATTGGATATAAAGCTTTTTCTACTCTTTTGCTTTTGTATGCCGCAACACCCAAACCTAAACCAAAAATAAATGAAAGAGGTGCTGCAACTAATATAAAAGAAAGTGTTTGCATAGATGGTTTCCATTGCCCAAATATTGAAATGTAAGTCATTGATAAAAGTGCATATATTGCTAGTCCTTTACCTCCTAACTTATAAGCAAGTATTGCTGATCCAGCTGCTACAATTGTCCAAGGTAAACCTGGTAATTCTGCCCACGGATTAGCATCGATCCAATCCCAACTAGTAAAAGCAACAATTGTTTCAAGGCCGCCTAATAAAATTTCTCTAATTAATTCTATTAGAAAAGTCATAAATGCAGTTAGATTTCTAGTTATTTGTAAAACTAGAGGTCTTGTTTTATATTCCTGCGTATCTTCATTCCAAAATTCCATTGGCATCCAATCATTCATTAAAAAGAATAATGAGTCATTTATCCAAATTGGAAGCCATCCAAGTAATGGTGGCAATCTCCAAAAAACATCAAAAGCGTAATATCTAACCTCTTTACCTAGAAATACGAAGGCACTCTGATTAGGGTCTTTTACAAATTCAGCTTGTCCTCTAATAAATTTGTAAGTTTCAGGAACATCAATTGCAAAGCATAGTGCAAAAAATACAGCTAATAAAAATAACCATTGAAATGATTTAGGATATTTTTTTAGTAATTCCATAGTTTAATGATTGTTTTTTCTTCCCCCAAAAACTGTATTAATAATTTTTGCAGGATTAATTGAGCCTACGATATTATTTTTGCCATCTGTAACAGCTACTGCTTTTTCTTGAGTTAAAATTTTTTCAGCAACGTTTTCAATAATCTCATCTTTTGAAACTTTTAAATCACCCACATCAGAGTTTGTTTCATCCATTACATCTTTAATTAATAAAACTTTTTCTCTTGGCACTTCCTCTGTAAATTTTCTTACATATTCAGTTGCTGGATTTAAAACAATATTAGCGGGTGTATCTAACTGCTCAATTATTCCATCTTTCATAATTGCAATACGATCAGCAAGTTTTAAGGCTTCATCAAAATCATGAGTTATAAACATAATTGTTTTTTGTAATTTTTCTTGAAGTCTTAAAAATTCATCTTGCATTTCTTTCCTTATTAGAGGATCTAATGCAGAAAAAGGCTCGTCTAAGAACCATATATCTGGCTCAACCGCCAAAGATCTCGCAATTCCCACCCTTTGTTGCTGTCCTCCGGATAACTCTCTTGGAAAATAATTTTCTCTTCCATCAAGACCAACAAGTTTAACCATATCCATTGCTTTATTAATACTATCTTCAGTTTTAATGCCCTTAATTTGAAGAGGAAAAGCAATGTTTTCTAAGACTGTTTTATGGGGAAGTAGAGCAAAGCTTTGAAATACCATTCCCATTTTATTTCTTCTTAAATCAATAAGCTCCTTGTTATTTAAATTAAGCAAATCTTGACCTTCAATAAAAATTTTTCCACCAGTTGCGTCTGTTAATCTAGAAATACATCTTAATAATGTTGATTTACCTGATCCTGATAAGCCCATTACAACTAGCATTTCACCTTTTGATACCTCAAAAGAAGCATTATTAACTCCTACAATACACCCGTTCTCTTGAAACGTTTTAGCATCAACATTACCATTTGCTTCTTTAAGCATTCGCTCAGCGTTTGCTCCAAAAATTTTATAAACAGATTGGCATTTAATTACTGGTTCTGACATAAATAATATTAAGGTTATACGAAATTAAGATAAAATAAAATCTCTATAATTTGTTACTTTTCCTCCTAAAAATTTTTAATAAAATAAACTCTTGTATCAATACCTGTGCTTAAAAAACTCAAAGCTTCACCACTTACTTTAACAGTTTCATCTACACCAACATTATTTCCACTTACAACGAAACCTGCAAAACATTTATTTTTTTCATCGTCCCATTTGACAAATGTTTCATCAATTTTATTTCCATTAATCGTATAAATTTCATGTGCTCTAAAGTTTAGAAAATTAGCACCCATAATCGCACGTTGAGGTATAAGTTTAGTTGCCTTGCAAACTGCTTCATATAATTCGTCAGATAATTTAAAATTGTCTGTACCATCAAATGAAACTAAAACTCCTGAAGGGAGACTAGAAATTAGCTTATTAAGTTTTCTTTCTTCAGCTATTCTTTCTTCTTCTATTTTCATTTTTGCAACTAGCTCATCACCTTCGCCAAAAATATTGTTTAAAACAAAAAAAGTAAGAAAGATAAGAATAATTATACCAACTAATCCACCAAATTGCTTAACTGGCTCTGACAATGTTTTAAATCTATTCTTGGAGACTTCCATTTTTCCAAATACCTTTTTTTTGTTTTCCGTCTGACCAAGTAAAAGTACCTTCACCGTTCATAAAACCATTGGCCCATTCACCTTCATATGTTGAACCATCAGGAAAAAATAAAATTCCTATACCGCTCCACTGACTTTCTTTGAATTCACCTTTGTAAATATATCCATTCGGCCATGTTTCAGTTCCTTGGCCATGTTTTTTTGTAGCTACCCATTCACCTTCATAAGTTGTTTTATCTGTATAAACCCACTTACCATAACCATTTTCACAATTTCCCTCTTTACATCCTGTGCTTCTTGCTAATGCTATAGAAGTAATTAATGACGAAAAAAGTATAAAAAATATAAGCTTTTTCATGGAAATATATTACACAAAATTTCTTAAAAAAAAATTAGGCATTTTTTGATTTATTCTTGCATATATAAATTGAAATATCTTTTTCTGAATTTTCTGTATTTATATTTTTTGTAATTTCGTGAATTAATTCACCTGATTTTCTTGTAATTATTGCAGATTCTGAATAAGTTTTTTCGTTATTAAAGGCTTTAAACAAAACTACATCCTTATTTACTATTTTTACGTCAAAATTTGAATTTTGAGAGAAAAATTTTGATAATCCATTTACCATTAATGTGCTTGGTTTATTTGAATAAATTTGAAATGAATCTAAATTTTTAACATTTAAGTCTTTTGCTAGAAAAGTTTTATAATTATATTCGGAATTCTTAACAATTTTTTTTTCTAACTCACATAAAAACTCTAAATTAAGATTTTCATCAATACTTATGTCTTTTGCATAAGTAAAATTGAAAATAAAAAAGTTTAACAATATTATATAAAATACTTTTACCATTATTTTTTAGAGGCGATAAAAAAAATCTCCCCCAATTTAATTGGGGGAGATCTTTACTTTATTTAATTTAACCTTAATGATCGTGTGTAAATTCTTCCCACACACTCTTATTGTCAGCTAACCATTTTTTTGCTGCATCTTCGTGAGTCATTTTGTCGACATCAACTAAAGCTGCCATTGCTCCAATTTGACTTGTAGAGAATGACATTTTTTTAAACGTTTTTGCAGCTGCTGGGTGAGTTTTTGGAAAATCCTCATGTGCAGCTTTTTTTAAATAACCATCCGGAGAACCACATTTTCCATCTCCACCATCTTCTGGTCTACAACCAGCTGTGTATGGAGGAAAGTCGATAAATGTAAAACCAGCACCATCTGTAAAGTTCGGTGTCCAGTTAAATATGATAGTTCCTCTTCCTTCTTTTTTAGCAGCAGCTAACTCTGCCCAAAGTGCATCTGCACTTCCTGCAAATTTAACCCACCATAGATCTCCTAATCCTAGAGCATCAACTCTTTGAGGTATTAAATCTCCATGCCATGTTTGTGGTCCTTCTAACATTCTACCTTTTCCATCTGGTGAATCAGGTGTTGTGAAATTTTTCGCACAATCAGGATTTTTTAATGCAGTCCAATCAGGTAGACCTGGGCATAAACCTTTTTCAACAACCCAGTTTGGATATCCCATATCTTCAAGAGTTCTTGCTTCGTGATCACCCATATCTAATAAACCACCTTTATCTAATGCAGTTGTAAATGATTTACCAAATGCAGATTCCCATACTTCGTGAGATATAGTTACATCACCAATTCTGATTGACTCATAAACCGCTTGTGAGTCAGCATTTACGTATTTTACATTGTTCCCCATACTTTCAAAAATTCCGCCAATTACGTAAGCCATTACAATTTGGCTTGACCAGTTATGAGTTGGGATAACAATTGGTTTTTTACTATCTGCTGCGTTTGAAATCCCTGCAAAACTTACAAGAGATATCACCATAGCCGATAATAGAGATATTATTTTTTTCATTATTTCCCTTTCCTTAATATTAAGTAAATAAATTATCCTCTCAATTAAAGTTACAGTCAACCAGCAAAATAGATACAAATGTATATATAAAATTTATATATAAATTTATTGATACTTTTGTATAATTTCGAGTATCTTTTAAAAAACATGCAAACGAGTTTAAATATTAAAGAACCTGGTTTAAATGTACTACCACCTGGAGTTGAAAGATATGTGGTCAATGCAGGTGGAATTACAGGTATACAAATATTTTCTGATGATGAAATTGAAATATTAAATAATGAGGGAAATCAAATTTGCGAAATAAATATTTTTGACAAAAACGGACGATCAGAATTAGGAATTTTAAATTTAAAAGAAAATAAAAATTCATCTGCAATAAAAAAATTACTTTTGAAAAAGGAGGAAAGTTCTTTGCAAGCATTGCTTCAATTAAAAAAAAGAAATTTGCAAATTGAAAAAGCTACCTCATCAATTCTCTTTGATAAAAATACTATTGCTGGAGAAAAAATAACTCTAAATGCAAAAGATAATTGTTATTGTATCTTTGCTGCTCCTGGGAACGATATGCTTGTTCATGATCAAAATCCACCTTCAGATTTGACTGTATTAGTTAAAAGAGCAAAAATTAAAAATTCTGAAAAAGAATTTTCAATAATCCCTGATCCAATTTACGATCCTGACTATGAAGTTAATATAGATAGAAAAACTGCAACAGGATATCAAGTTAAGGCTGGGGACTATATTCAAATAATTACACCAACTGGAAGACAATGTTCAGATTTTGTCGCTTATGATACAGCAAAATTAGAAAAAGGTATAGAGAGAGGTCTTGATTGGCAAACGACTAGAACTTTTATGGGAAATACTTTTCCAGGTCCTGGTTTATTTTCAAAATTTTATGATACTGATCATGAGCCACTGGTAGAAGTTATAAGAGATACTGTAGGTATACATGACACATTTAATTTAGCATGTACTTCAAAGTATTACGAAGATTCTGGATATTTTGGTCATGCAAATTGTTCTGACAATTTAAATGACTCAATGAAAAAGTATGGTGTGGAAGAAAAAAAAGGTTGGCATGCGATCAATCTTTTCTTTAATACATCTTCTGGAGGTCAAAATTCAGTTACATCTGATGAATCTTATGCAAGGCCTGGAGATTACGTCATTTTTAAAGCGTTAAAAGATTTAACATGTGGAACCACTGCTTGCCCTAGTGATATCGATAGCTGTAATGGATGGAACCCTACTGATATTTTTGTTAGAACTTATGAAAAAAGTAAAGAATTTACTAAATCGTATGGTTTTAGAATGAAAACAGATTCAGAAAATAAACTAACAAGAAATACTGGTTTTTATGAAAGAACATCAAAATTAACTAGAAACTTTGTCGATGCAAGAGGTTTTTGGTTACCAAATGATTATACAAAACATGGCGTAATTAATGAATACAATGCATGTAGAGAAGACGCTGTTTTAATTGACTTATCTTCATTGAGAAAATTTGAAATTCTTGGTCCAGATGCTGAGGAATTAATGAATTATACATTAACACGAAATGTAAAAAAACTTTCAGTTGGTCAAATTGTTTATTCAGCAATGTGTTATCAAAATGGAACCATGTTTGATGATGGTACGTTATTAAAACTTAGTGACCATGGTTTTAGATGGGTTTGTGGTGATGAATATGGGGGTGAATGGCTTAAAGAACAAGCTAAGAAAAAAAATTATAAAGTTCATATTAAAAATTCTACTGACCAAATAAATAATTTGTCTTTACAAGGCCCCAAAAGCAGAAAAATTTTAGAAAAAATAATTTTTACCCCACCTACCCAACCTTCTATATCTGAATTGGAATGGTTTAGATTTACAATTTGTCGATTAGAAGAATTAAACGGAATACCATTAATTGTTTCAAGAACAGGTTATACTGGAGAACTTGGTTTTGAAATTTGGTGTCATCCAAGTGATGCTCCTAAGGTTTGGGATAAGGTAATGGAAGCAGGAAAAGATGAAGGTCTGATACCAGCTGGTTTTGCTGCTTTGGATCTTTTAAGAATTGAAGCTGGTTTAATTTTATTTGGTAATGAATTTGACGGACAACAAGATCCGTTTGAAGCTGGCATTGGATTTTCTGTTCCATTAAAATCTAAAACAGAGGATTTTATTGGAAGAGAAAATTTAATTAAAAGAAAAGAAAACCCTCAAAAAAAACTAGTAGGGCTAGAGCTGATTGGTAAAGAGATAGCTAATCATGGAGACTGTGTTCATATTGGAAGATCTCAAGTTGGAATTATAACTAGCGGATGTATATCTACAACTTTGAATAAAAATATTGCATTATGTAGAATTGATGTTGGTCATTCTGAAATAGGTAACGATGTAGAAGTTGGTAAAATAGATGGACATCAAAAAAGAATACCTGCTAAAATTGTTGGATTTCCACATTACGACCCTAAGAAAACTAAAGTTAGATCATAATGCCAAAATCAACAAAGGATTTGCTAGAGTTTTGGGAAGATCAAATGAAGCTTTCACACACATCTAGCAACTATTTTTTTAGAAAATCACCTTCTCATTATCATATGATGCTTTTAGTTATGTCAGCATTTAAGCAAAAACAAAATTTATCAGTAGAGGAGCTAAAAACTAAACTATTTAAAACCTCTAGACCAAAATCTGCATTAATAATTAATGAAGCATGTGAAAAAGGTTTTTTTTATTTAGAAAAAACTGCTGAAGATCAAAGAAAAAAACATATAAAACCAAGTGTATCGTTTATTGAGGAATTTAACGATTATTTATCTACTCTTAAAAATTTAAGCTTTTAAAAATAAACAAATCCTAAGTTCTGTAAGTTTTTATTTCTAAATTTTATATATAAAAAAAATTATATATTTAACCCTTTTCAAAAAATAATGTTTTAAAATGTCATTACCGACAAAAGCTAAAGTAGTAATCGTTGGAGGGGGAATTCACGGTCTAAGTACTGCTTGGAAACTGTCCGAAACTTATAAAAATCCAGGTGATATTGTGGTATTAGAAAAAAAAGATACCGCAGCAGGAGCAAGTGGTATTGCGTGTGGAGTTGTAAGAAATAATTATTTTCAGCCTGCAATGAGAGAATTAATGGCTCATTCAGTTTCAGTTTGGGAAAGCGACCCTAAAGCATTTAAATATAATGCTGTTGGTTATTTGCAGATTTCACCAGAAGTAATGCATGCAGATGTTGCAACTATATACGAACAACAAAAAGCAATTGGTTACGAATCTGAATTTATAGAAGGTGAAAAAGATTGCATGAAATATATGAAAGGTATGTTTGGTGATTGGCAAGCACAAAGTATAACTTCTGTTCTTCATGAAAAAAAAGGTGGATACGCTTTTAATAAAGATTCAATTAAAGCACTTGAAAATAAATCTACTTCAAATGGTGTTGAAGTAATGAAAGGTGTTAAAGTCACTGGTTTCAAAAGAGGAAGTAACAGCAAAGCTGTTACAGGAGTTGAAACAGACAAAGGCACAATAGAATGTGAACAAGTTGTCATTGGAGCAGGTCCTTGGGCAAGAGATTTTTGGAATATGTTAGAACTTCCTAAAACTGCAAATATTAAAGGTAAAGATGGCAGAATTCACGAAACGGACATGTGGAAATATTGGATGCTTCAAGAGGGTGTCCTTGGTGTAGAAGCAGACTTTTTAAAAATGGACAATGGTGAACAGCCACCAGTAATCCATGTAGACTCAACAGCTCCTTTATATTCAGACAAAACTAAAAAATTAATTACAGATAAAATTTGGGGAATATATTACAAACCTGATATTGAAGGACTTGGTGTTCAAGGTGGAACTTCACCTTACATTGTTGATAAACATTTTGATCAAGTAAACGTTGATCCGTATGGAATAGAGTCCCCTGAATATCAAACTTCAGAAGCTTTTAATGATATGTGGTGTTCAGCTTTGGCTCATTGTCAAAAAAGATTTGAAGGAAAATCAGATTTATATAGAAAAGGACCATCAGGCGGACTTGGGTGTATGACGCCAGATTCTTTTCCAATTTTCGATAGATTTTTAGAAAACGTTTACATGATAGCAGACTCTAACCATGGTTATAAAATGATTGGAGTTGGAGAGCTAGTAGCAAAAGAAATTCTTGGCACAGAAAGTGAATTGCTAAAACCATTTAGATTCAACCGTTACGAGAAGGGTGAATTACACCCAACATCTAATAGTCCGTTTCCTTGGAGCTAATTTATCTAAGTAGACAGATGTTTTTTTTTCAGTTAACTTTTTGGTCTAAAAATTCTTAAGGGGGAATATGACTGATCTAGAGAAACATGTTAATCAACCAGGTAGAGCAAAACTAGTTAAACAAGTTAGAGCTAAAATTAACGAACTAAAAATTGATTATATTTTTTTTCAATTCATATCAGTAACAGGAAGAGTTGTTGGTAAAGGAATTCCTGCTGATCATTGGGAAAGAACATGTGAAAAAGGTTTTCAATTAGTTTACGGTGCAACAGCTAATTTATTCTTAGATCGTCACAATAACTACATAGGATATGGTCCTGAAGCTAAAGAATTGGTTGGAATACCTGATCCAGAAACGTTTTGCCAATTACCTTGGGATAAAAAAGTTGCAAGAGTTTTTGTAACTTGTTTTAGAAATAGAGAGGAAAGAGAAAATCCAGGTGGTCACTTAACATCTGATTGTAGAGGTAATTTAAGAATTATTGCTAAAGAATTTAAGAAAAAACATGGTTATCAACTAAGAGTTGGAACTGAGCCAGAAATGATGTGGTTAACTAGAAATGATGATGGTACTCCAACAGGAAAAGGTTTTTCTAAACCATATTGTTATCACATAGATCAATTCGAGTCTTTAAGACCAGTATTTATGAAAGTAATGGAATACGCAAGAGCTATGGGCTTTGATATGATTCAAGGCGATCATGAAGATGCTCCTGGACAACTAGAATTAAACTGGATGTATGATGATGTTTTAAGAAATGCAGATAGATTATCTACTTACAGACAAATTTGTGCTCAGGTTGCAAGAGAATTTAATTTGATTGCATGTTTTATGACAAAACCTTTTATGGGAGTTTCTGCTAGTGGTTGTCATACCAATATGTCTCTATGGACAGGTGGGAAAGATAAAATAAATAAATTAGGTCATAAGTCCCTGCCAGGGATGGATGAAGTTTTCAGTTATGTAGAAGGCGGTACTAATACTTTTATGCCAGATACAAAAGATGTCCAGTTGCCAGGAAAAATTGGTTTGAAATCAATCGGTGGAGTAATGAAACACTTACCTGCTTTAACAGCCATTGGTTCGTCAACAGTTAATTCATATAGAAGATTGTGGGATCAGGGTTTTTGGGCACCTGTTTATGCTGATTGGGGATACCAAAATCGAACTTGCGGATTAAGAGTTTCCGCACCAGGTAGATTTGAATATAGATCCGTAGATTCTATGCATAATCCATATTTAATGGGAGCGAGTTTATTAAAAGCTTTTGATGATGGAATAACGAATAATATCAATCCTGGAAAACCTGAGTCTAGAAATATTTATGAAGCTCAAAAAGCTGGAAAAAATGTTAAAAAATTACCTTTAAGTCTTGGTGAAGCTTTAGATCGTTTAGCAGAAGATAAGGTTATTCAATCTGCTATGCCGGATGAAATGTATAAAATATTTCATTGGTATAAAAATGATGAATGGGAAAGATTTTTAGGTGCAACAACTCAATGGGATCTAGATACCTATTTGGATTGCCTGCCATAAACAAATTTAGTTAAGGAGAAATATGTGCGGAATAGCTGGTCTTATACATAGAGGAAAATCCTCTAATGTAGGAAATGAATTACAAGCAATGCTTCAGGCTTTAAAGCATAGAGGTCCTGACTCAACAGGTTATGCTCTATATGCAGATAATGATGGTGAAAACTTCATAATGAGATTCAAGGTTGGAGAAAATGTTGGTGAAGGTAGTTCCTCCATAAATGAAGATGAAAGTGTTTATGATAAGAGGAAAGAACTTGTAGACGATATGTTAAAAAATCTGGGTGCAAAAGTATTAAAGGAAGAAAAACTAACTCCATATTCCTACAGATATGAAATGAAATATGACGACGATTTAATGGATTTTTCAAAGAAAATTGAGAGTATTGAAAGTGTAGAAATTTTATCAATTGGTAAATCACTTGAATTAATTAAAGATTTAGGAGATGCAAAAGTAGTTTTAGATAGGTATGATCTTGGAAAAGTAACAGGAACTCATGCTATAGGTCATGCTAGAATGGCAACTGAGTCAGGTGTAGATATCAAATCTGCTCACCCTTTTTGGGGATATCCTTTTAGCGATGTTTCAGTTGTGCATAATGGACAATTAACTAATTACTGGAATAATAGAAGAGTGTTAGAGAACAAAGGCATGAGATTTATGTCTGAATGTGACTCTGAACTGATAGCTGTTTATTTAGCAGAGAAAATGAGAAATGGAGCGACATTAGAAGAAGGCATGAAAGATAGTTTGTCAGGTTTAGATGGAGTGTTTACATATTTTGTTGCAACGAAAGATTCTTTGGGAATGGCTAAAGATACAATGGCAGCAAAACCATTAGTTTTATACGAGTCAGATGATTTAGTTGCTATGGGCTCTGAGGAAATAGCAATAAGATCTATCTTGCCACATGAAATAGATACATATGATCCATTTGATGGAGAGGTAAAAGTATGGCAAATTTAAAAACAACTGAAAAAAAAACGAAAGCCCAATCAATGGGACTTCATACTGAAGTTCTTACAGGTAAAACTCAACAAAAATTTTTTAATCCTGATGAGGCAGAAAACTTTTATTATTGGGGAACTTATGATGTTGATTTTAATAAAAGAATTGACCTTGATGTAAATGATCTAGACTGCAAAGAGGCAAACAAAAAAATTGATGAGCTTATGAGTCAAGGCTATGGAACAATAGTTATAAAGAACCCACAAGGAAAACATAGTTTAGGTGTTGGGGTGCTAAATAAATTAAATCTAATATTTGAAGGAAGTTTGGGTTATTTTGGCGTTGGTTCTATTGATGGTCCAACGGTAAGAATTAATGGTAGAGTTGGATGGTCGTGTGCAGAAAATATGATGGCAGGAAAAGTAGTAATAGAAAAAAATGCAGGATCATGTTTTGGTGCAGCAGTTAGAGGTGGAG
>CACLAY010000017.1 GCA_902604975.1 uncultured Pelagibacteraceae bacterium
GAGTCACTTTATTGGGGATGACGGGAAAAAATATGCAATTTTTGGAGAGAATGGTGTTGAAAGAACTGCAAAAGAATTTGGAAAAAAATTTTTAGGACAAATACCAATAAACTCTGATGTTGGGAAATATGGGGATATGGGAGTTCCTATTGTTGAGAAAGAACCAGAACATGAAATTACAAAAATATATTTAAAATTTGCAGAAGAGATTAAACAATCTTATCTATAATTCCGAAAGCTTCCATAAGTTCATTCCACTCTCTTTTTGAAAGTCCGGATTGTTCTAAATTTATTTCCTCACCTTTTAATAATTTTTGTAAAATAACTTTTCCTTTGGCAGAAACTTCTGTACCACCTACTCTGTAATCCATAAAAGCATCATATGTAATTGGAACCCATCTCTTTAATGTATCCAACATTATATCTGCATAAACTCTTATTTCATATTGAGCATGATGATCAGCACGTAATCTTAAAAAATTCATTAAATTTAACAGATCAGTTTTCCAATACCACTGTGTATATGTATTTAAAGTTAAATTCATTCTAGCTAATTCTCTTGCTAATCCTTTTTTATTTTCATCAATTGTTGAACCATCAAATTTTTGATTTAACATAGTTTCATAATTATCATATGTTCTTTCAGCATCATTTTTTAATAACTCTAAAACTTCTTTTGCTTGTTTTCCATCAATTACATCTCCTCGTCCTTGTCTATTTGCAATTGATTGAGCTGCTAAATTCTCTGGATCTGGTAAATAAAATTCTTTATCTAAAATTGAATATCTTGCTGAGTATTCATTGACATTCGCTGTACGATGTCTGATCCATTGTCTTGCAATAAATATTGGTAATTTTACATGATATTTAATTTCACACATTTCAAATGGTGTGCTATGCCAGTGACGCATTAAATACTTTATTAATCCACTGTCTGTTGAAACTTGTTTAGTTCCTTTGCCATATGAAACTCTTGCAGACTGAACAATTGAACTATCATCTCCCATATAATCAATTACTCTTATAAAGCCGTGGTCTAAAGCAGGGATGGCCTCATATAATATTTTTTCTAATTCTGGAGCAGTAACTCTTTTAGTTAAGTTCTCTTGAGATTGTTGCTCTTTTATATCGTTTATTTGCTCTTTTGTAAGTTTCATGAATAAAATATTGAATCTCTGCAAATTGGTTTTATATTAATAATGTTGGTTTTCCAACTATGACGATAAACGAATTTCGTAATAACCATTACGGACGTGGGGGCAGTACCCACCACCTCCACCATTTACAACTTAGGGGGGTGAATTAGGATCGACGGGTGTCTAAAAGTTGTTCTTTCGTTCGGTATTGTACCGCCGTAATGGGCTAAGTTATAAATGCTAACGAAAGTTACGCACTTGCAGCTTAATTAATTAATTAAGTTACGGGGTTTGGGGCACCTGGCAACAGAACGCCCCCTTAATATCTTTGTATTTTTGCTTATTTAAAATGATTATTTTAGAATAGTTTATTTAAAAACATAATATGAATTATTGTTAATATTAACAGTTTTTTTATTAGAAATATTATAAGATTTGAAAAAATATTAGATATCTATTTAAAATATTATTAATTTTTATTTGTAAAAAAAAATGGGTTTTTCAAAAGTAATTTATCAAATTTCTTACTATTTAAATTTATTTCTTTGTTAAAATAATTTTTTACGATTTGCTCATTAAATTCATTTTTTCTAGAAAATCTAATTTCTTTTCTTTTATCTTGAAAAGTAGGATTTATTTCAAAAATTGATTTATCATTAATTTTTTCGACAACGGAGTAAAAAGCTGATTTTACTGAAGTCATGGTGTATTCAAATGGATTATTTTTAATATTCGACATGGCATGGTAAAGTATAGGTCCATTATCTAATCCCTTGGAAATCAAATGAATTGTTGCTCCAACTAAGTGAGGATTATTATCATACAAAGCCCAAAAGTTACAATCTGCTCCTCTATAATAAGGTGATACCCCCATATGAATATTGATTGCTTTTTGTTGTATTAAAAAATCTAACAATTCACCTTTTATATAGCTACTACCAAAAACAATATAGACATCACTTTTTAAATATTCTGATAATGATTTTGTAGAAAACGAAACTAGCTCTCCAAAATTTACAGATAGAATTTTAATTTTTTTATTTAATTTATTTACATAAGAATTTTTAAATAATGCTGTTTCTGCTTCATTAACTTTTTCAAAATATTTTTTTATTATTATTGATGTTTTATAATTACCATTTATCGTTTCTGGATTATTAACTATACATTCTTGTATTACGAAGAGTTTTTCTGATATCGAAGATAATAAATTTATTAAATAATTATGTCTTTTTTTATTTGTAGTTATTAATGTTATTTTCATCCTTTCATTTTTTTTAAAATTTCAGTATGATCTGTCCTTGCTATTTCTAAAAATGAATTGTTAATTTTTTTCATACCTTTTTCTTTTTCAACAGTCATTACACATTTAAAACCTAAATCTATACCTAGCCCCTTGAGTATCTCTAGTGTATCCTCATTATAACTTCCACAAGGATGAGACATGCTATTAATTTGGTTTTTAGGTTTATCTAAAATTTTAGAAATTATACTTTGGCATTTTGTATATTCCTCTTTTTGCTCTTTATAATTATAATCTTCTAATAATGTTGGATGACTGTGTGAGTGCAGTCCAATTATATGTCCTAAATTATCGAGTTT
The DNA here is from genome assembly GCA_902604975.1 of uncultured Pelagibacteraceae bacterium. Classification (GTDB taxonomy): domain Bacteria; phylum Pseudomonadota; class Alphaproteobacteria; order Pelagibacterales; family Pelagibacteraceae; genus Pelagibacter. The sequence goes on from CACLAY010000017.1 coordinate 2,739, forward strand.
TATCAAATCATTTCTATTAAAGTGATGTTTTTTAGATATTTTTTCATAATCAAAATTTTTTTTTTTAAACATCGAAAACATTATTTCCTGATATTCTTTTTTGTTTAAAAGAATGTCCCTAACTAATCTAAATTTAATATCTTCTATTGAGTAAAATGGAAATTTAATTTTTTTAGATTTAATTAATTCATTTTTATCTTTAAAAAAAAATAGTAAATCTTTACCGATTTCTTGATAAAAAGTATTGTAAAATTCATTAACATTTTTAAAAAAATTCACTCTAAAATATCGAAAGATTTCTAGATAATCGGGGTTACCATCAAATACCGATGTAGATATAAAAAAAAAACTTTTAATCTTATGATCTTCTAAAACAGGCAATGCAATATCAAATTGAGATTTTATACCATCATCAAAAGTTAAACATAAGTTATTATTTTTAATTTTCTTTGTCTTAATTTTATCTAAAAAAATGTCGGCATCTAAAATATTATCTTTTCCTATAAATTTTATAATATTATTTAAATCATCTTTATTAATTGAACCTTGGGCTCTAGAGTGAACCCTATCATCATGAAAGTGATGAAACATAATCCCATGAAAAAAATTATTATTTTTATTAAAGTACATGTAAAAATCAATATCAGTATATTAAAACTGGGCTTATGACAATTAATGAAACTCTTTAAGAACCTTTTAAAAACTAGAATTTATCATATAATTTCAAATTTAGCTAAAAAAGTAAAGATTGCTTAAAAATATTATATTAATTTTATTTTACTTTTCTTAATTATTATTAATAACAAACTTGAAAAAAGGAAAATTTTAAAACTTACAAACATATCAATTGTAATTCCTGTGATTAATATAAAAACAATAAAAAAAAATGGCAAACCTTTTGCAAAATATAAAATTAACAAGCTACCGAAAATACCAAAAGATGTAATTAATCTAATTAAAAAACTCTCAGTATATATAAATGATACACCAGATCCAAAAAATATTAAGAATGGTGATTTTTTTAGGTCAGTTAAGGCTAAATCCCAAGCATGAGCTCTCCACCACATCGACTCCAAACCTGTACCCTTAAAAGTACTAAAATCTGTAAGGTTTCCAGTAAAAGCACTTAAAATAATTTTAAATAATGCAAGGTAGTTTATTAAAAATTTATCGTGCATAAATTCTTTAAAATTTAAAATATTTAAAAAATAAATGAAAAAAATAAAAAGAAAAAGAATAGTAAACATTATAATATTTTTTTTTAGATCACCAATAACAAAAAAAGAACTAATTATGAAACCATATAAAATTCCCCTTGATTGGCATATGATCATCATCCAGATAATCATCAAAAAATATGGAACTAACTTAATAAATTTTTTTTCAAATAGTGCTAAAGCGAATATACTTATTGAAAGATTCATTGATAATTCCCATGGCCCACCAGTTATTCCAGTGAGCCTACCATTTAAAAATTCTCCAGCAGGAATATAATTTTTCCAAAAACCAAGGTCACAATTTAAAAAACAAATACTTTTAATATCTACATAATGGTAAGTACCTCTTGATGTGAAACCACCTATAACATCAAAGAATTGAAGCATCACAACAAAAAAATTTAATAAAATATATATTTTAAAGCATAAAAGAATTTTATTTTTAGGTGGATCTAATTGATTCAAAATTATTATAAGAGCGATGTACTCCATATATTTTAATACAACAATTAACTTAGGATCAACTCCAAATGTTTTTCCAATAATTGTTGAAAAAACTACGTAAGGAAAAAAAATAATCCAATTAAATCCAAATATTTTTGAATTAATAAGATTTGGATAAATTTTAAATTTATTTGAGTAAAAAAAAAGAATTGAATAAAATAAAATTACAAGATCATCTAGTCTAATTCCCTGCCAATAATTAGGCAAAGAAATTAAATCTATTTTAGGACTAAAAATAAATACAACTAATGGAAATAATTTCCATAAAGGATAATTTTGAGCAGCCTTAATTTGATCCATATATTTAATTTAATTTGTTTTAATTGCTATTATATTAATAATGTTAATTTTCCAACTATGATGGCAAATGAATTTTATAATGAACATTATTAATAAAAACTAGAACATTCTAACTCAAGCATTTTCAGCTTAAAGGTGAATTGTTTTGTAGAAACAGATTGATAAATATTGGTAAATTTCAAATGGTTAAAATTAATAAATTATAAGCCAAGATGCTAGATTAAAGTGCCTCCAATAAGAGTATGTATTTTCAACCTAAAACAACAAAATAATTGGTGCGGCCAGAGAGAATTGAACTCTCATGGGCTAGGCCCACACGGCCCTCAACCGTGCCTGTCTACCAATTTCAGCATGGCCGCAAGTCATGCGTCAGATTAAATGAATGACAATTCTATTTCAAGTTGATAAGTTTTTATTATGGAATTCACAAATCAGGTTAAAATAGCAACTGATCCGATTTATCAAAAAGTCTCCAAAACTATACCCGAAATTGAATGGACTACTCACGCACCATACATATATAAAATTAATGAACTTAAAAAAAAGAAAAATGCAGTAATTCTTGCTCACAACTATCAAACTCCTGAAATATATCATGGTATCTCTGATTTTTCAGCGGACTCATTGGCATTAGCAATAGAAGCCGCAAAAACTGAAGCTGATATAATTGTAATGTGTGGAGTACATTTCATGGCAGAGACTGCAAAACTAATGAGTCCAAATAAAAAAGTTCTACTCCCGGACATGAAAGCTGGTTGCTCTTTATCATCATCTATAACTGGTGAAGATGTAAGAAACTTAAAAAAACAATATCCTGGTGTTCCTGTAGTTTCATACGTTAACACTTCTGCAGATGTTAAAGCTGAAACTGATGTTTGTTGTACATCAGCAAATGCAGTTAAAATTGTAAACTCTTTAGGTGTAAAAAAAGTAATTTTTTTACCAGATGACTATTTAGCAAAATATGTTGCTTCTCAGACTGATGTAGAAATTATTTCATGGAAAGGAACTTGTGAAGTTCATGAACAATTTAATGACGAAGAAATAAATGAAATAAGAAAAAATAATCCTGGAATTAAAATTATTGCTCACCCAGAATGTCCTCCTGATGTAATAAAGGCAAGTGATTTTGCTGGCTCAACAAGTGGAATGATAAAATATGTAAAAGATAATCAACCAGAAAAAGTAATGATGGTTACAGAATGTTCAATGAGTGATAACGTTCAAATTGATAATCCAAATGTAGAATTTATTAGACCATGTAACTTGTGTCCTCATATGAAAAGAATTACACTGCCAAAAATACTTGATTGTTTAGAAAATGAAACCAACGAATTAATAATGGACCACGAAACAATTGAGAAAGCTAGGAAATCAGTAGAGAGAATGGCTGAAATAGGCAGATAAATTCTGTGCCAAAAATACAATTAAGTAAAAATTTTATCCGGTCAACCTGTAAGTTAGCTCTTAACGAGGATCTATATCCTTCAGGAGATATTACAACAAATCTATTAAATAATAATTTAATTTCAAAAGTTAAACTAATAAGCAATGAAGAAGGTATTATAGGCGGATTAGAATTTGCTAAACAAACTTTTAATTTATTAGATCAAAATATTAAATTTCAGGTAAGAAAAAAGGAAGGATCAAAAGTTCATAAAGGGTCTGTAATTGCTGTAATTGAAGGTAAAATTAAAAATATATTAATTGGAGAAAGAGTTGCTCTAAATTTTCTATCTCATATATCTGGCATTGCAACTAAAACCAATAAATTTGTTAAAAAAGTTGGCAAGAAAACTAAAGTTTGTTGCACTAGAAAAACAATTCCCAATCTAAGAGTTATTCAAAAATATGCTGTAAAACTAGGGGGTGGGACTAACCACAGGTTTAATTTAAGTGAAGAGTTTTTAATTAAAGATAATCATCTGGCCTCATCAAAGAAATTTGAAGAAATAGTAAAAAAAGCAATTAAAAATAAAAAAAAAAGAAAAATTACTGTTGAAGTTGATACTTTGAAGCAATTCAAAAGAATTAATGGACTTAATTTTAATACAGTTCTTTTTGATAACATGAGTCCGAAAAATTTAAGAGTAGCTATTAAATATGCAAGAGGAAAATACGAGACTGAAGCCTCAGGAGGCATAACATTAAAAAACGTAAAAAAACTAGCCGCAACAAACGTTGATAGAATATCAGTAGGTGAGTTAACACATAGTATTCAAGCTTTGGATCTAAAATTAGAGATTTAGTTTTTTTTTATTTGAGCTTGCGCTGCAGCTAATCTTGCAACTGGAACTCTGTAAGGAGAACAAGACACATAATCTAATCCAGTTTTTGCACAAAATTCTATACTTTTAGGATCTCCACCATGCTCACCGCAAATTCCAAGTTTAATTTTTTTGTTTTGCTTCCTTCCTTTATCAGTTGCAATTTTTATTAAGTCTGCAACTCCATCATCAATTGATACAAAAGGATCAATCTCAAAAATTTTGTTCTCAATATAATCGTTTAGAAATTTACCACTATCATCTCTGCTAATTCCAAATGTAGTTTGAGTTAAATCATTAGTTCCAAAACTAAAAAATTCTGCGTGTTTAGCGATATCTTTTGCTTTTATTGCTGCTCTTGGCAATTCAATCATTGTTCCAACTAAAAAATCAATTTTAATTTTATTCTCATCTTGAACTCTTTTTGCAACCCTGATGACTAAATCTTTCATAATTTTTATTTCTGCTTCTGTTGAAACTAAAGGTATCATAATTTCTGGCATTGTAGATTGGATTTTTTGTTTTTTACATTCTACTAAAGCTTCAAAAATTGCTGTACATTGCATCTCATAAATTTCAGGGAATGAAATTGCTAATCTGCAACCCCTATGACCTAGCATGGGATTTTGCTCATGAAGTTCTGAAATTCTAACTTCAAGTTCTTTAACTGGAATATTTAATGAAACTGCAACATCATTAATTTCATTATTACTTTTTGGCAAAAATTCGTGTAGTGGTGGGTCAAGCAACCTTACTGTTACTGGTAAACCTTTCATTATCTTAAATATTTCAATAAAATCCATTTTTTGATGAGGTAATAGTTTTTTGAGTGCATTAGATCGATCTTCAATTGTTTTTGATAATATCATTTCTCTTACTGATAAAATTCTTTCTTCGTCAAAAAACATATGTTCAGTTCTACACAAACCAATACCTTCTGCTCCAAATTCTCTAGCAGTTTTACTATCTAATGGCGTATCCGAATTAGTTCTAATTTTTAATTTTTTAAAATCATCAGACCAGCTCATTATTTTTGAGAAATCTCCTGATATTTCTGGTTTAACTGTTTTTACCTCGCCAATAATTATTCTACCTGTTGAACCATCAATTGTAATTATTTCTCCCTCTTTTATTATTTTATTATTTGTTTTGAATAATTTATTTTCATAATCAATTTCTATTTCACTAGATCCAGAAACACATGGTCTTCCCATCCCTCTAGCAACTACTGCAGCATGACTTGTCATGCCTCCTCTTGATGTAAGTATTCCTTTTGCTGCGTGCATACCATGTATATCCTCTGGTGAAGTTTCTACACGAACTAATATTGTACTTTGCATCATACTATTTAGTCTTTCAGCCTCCTCAGATGTGAAGACAACCTTTCCACTTGCAGCACCAGGTGATGCGGGTAAGCCTGACCCGATTACTTCCAAGTTTGCTTTCTCATCTAAAGTTGGATGAAGTAAAGTGTCTAAAGAACCTGGTTCTATTCGCAATATTGCATCTTTTTTGGTAATCAACTTTTCATTAACCATATCTACAGCTATTTTTACAGCAGACTTAGCTGTTCGTTTTCCAGAACGTGTTTGAAGCATCCAAAGTTTTTTATTTTCAACAGTAAACTCAACATCCTGCATATCTTTGTAATGTTTTTCTAACTTATTTAGAATATTTTTTAGTTGCTTGTATGTCGCTGGCATTACCTCTTCCATTGACTTAAGAATTTCTTTTGACTCAACTCTAGCCTTTTTTGTAATATGTTGTGGTGTTCTAGTTCCAGCAACAACATCCTCTCCTTGCGCATTTATTAAATATTCTCCATAAATATTTTTTGATCCATCTGATGGATTTCTTGTAAACACTACACCAGTTGCACAATCATTTCCCATATTTCCAAAAACCATTGATTGTACATTAACTGCTGTACCCCAATTAGATGGTATTTGATTTAATTTTCTATAGACTTTAGCTCGGTGACTTTCCCAAGATAAAAAAACAGCACTTATAGCTCCAAACAGTTGTTCTTTAACACTCTGGGGGAAATCTTTTTTTGTTTTTTTTTTTACAATGTTTTTAAAATCTTTTATTAAAGCATCCCAGTCATACTCATCTAATTCTGTATCTAGCAATACACCTTTTGTTAACTTATAATTTTCTATTATATCCTCAAAGTGATAGCCTTCGATTCCCAATACAACATTTGAGTACATCTGAATAAAACGCCTATAGCTGTCATTTGCAAATCTTAAATTTGAAGTTTTTTTTGCAAGTGCTATTACCGTGTTATCATTTAGGCCTAAATTTAAGATTGTATCCATCATACCAGGCATAGAAACCCTAGCTCCAGATCTTACAGAAACTAGAAGAGGGTTTTTTATATCTCCAAATTTTTTTCCTGTTTCTTTTTCAACAAGTTTTAATTCTTTATTTATTTCATTAAGTATTTTTTTATCTAATTTTTTTTTATTCTTATAGAACAAATCACATACCTCTGTAGATATTGTAAAACCGGGGGGTACAGGTAGTCCCATTCTTCCCATCTCAGAAAGATTTGCACCTTTGCCACCAAGAATATTTTTTGGCAGTTTAATTTTTTTAATTTTATTTGATTTAAAATTAAATATAAATTTTTTCATACTAGGCTTCTATTTTTGAAAAATTGAAATAGTTATCAAAAGTTTTACACAACATATTTAATAATTCTAATCTATTTTTTTTAATTATTATATCTTCATCATAAACAATAACATTATCGAAAAAATCGTTTACCTCTTTTTTAATGCTTGACAATATTTTTAGACTTTCTTCATAATTTTCGTCTTTTTCAATACTTAAAAAATATTTTCTTATATCATTTATTTTTTTATATAATTTTTTCTCATAATCATTTTTAAACAAACCTGGGTCTGCAAAACCGAGGGACTCGATAGATATTTTTTCTTCAGTATTTAATATATTTGAAGATCTTTTGTATGCTGCAATAGTTTCAAAGCCAATCTCTTTTTTAATATTTTTATTTAAGCATAAAGATTTTTTATAAGCCTTTAATAAATCATCCAATCCAAGCAAAAATGTTGAGCTTTCAATTATATCTTGTCTTATTTTTTTTTCTTTTAAATAATATTTTAATCTTTCAATTATGAAATCACTTAGTTCGTTTTGTATCTTTTTGGTATCAAATTCATAGCCTTGATCTCTATATACTGAACAGGTGTAAACAATTAAATCTTTTAGTTTGATTTTTATTTCATTTTCAACAATTAATCTGACAAGACTTATAGCCATTCTTCTTATAGCATATGGGTCTTTTGAACTAGTAGGTTTCATATTAATTCCAAAAAAACCTATTAATGAGTCTAATTTATCACTTAAAGATAAAGCAACACTGTACATTTTTTTTGGTAATTTGCTTTCCATCCCGTTAGGCAAATATTGTTCAGATACAGCAAGACAAACTTCTTTATCAAACCCTTGAAACTTTGCAAAATGACCGCCAACAATACCCTGGAGTTCTGGAAACTCTCCAACAAGATCAGACATTAAATCAACTTTACAAATTGATGAGGCAATTTCAATTTTATCTTTACTAATTAAAAAATCATCAGAAATTAATGATGATAACTTTCTCATACGTTGAATTTTGTCAAAGTACGATCCTAAACCTTTAAAATAATTTATATTTTTTAATTTATCTACTTGTTTAACTAAATTTTGGGTTTTATTTTTCTCCCAAAAAAACTCAGCATCACTTAATCTTGCTTCAATCACTCTTTCATTTCCTAATTTAACAAACCCTTTTGTGTCTTTTATATCTGAAACTACAAAAAAATTATTTGTAAGATTATTCTTTTTATCAAAAGTTGGTAAATATTTTTGATGAGTCTGCATAGTCGTAATCAATATTTCACTGGGTACATTCAAAAATTTTTTGTCAAAATCACAAAAAATTACCACCGGTTTTTCAACTATATTTACTATTTCATCTATAAGCCTATCATTCTGTTCGGTTTTTAAATTTTTTTTATTAATAATTTCATTAATCTTATTCTGTATTATTTTTTTTCTTAAATCTTGATCAATTAAAATACCTTTTTGTTTAAAAAATTTTAAATACGAATTAAAGTCATTAAAAATTTTAATACCTTCTTCTAGTGATTTATCTATAAAAGTTTTGTTAGAGCTATTTATGTGGTTAAAAACAAAATTTAGAGGTTTTTTATTAAATATTGCTAAAATGGATTTAAGAGGTCTTCCCCAATAAAGATCATAATTTGCCCATTTCATTGATTTATTCCAAGCTATCTTTTCTAAGATTTCACTTAAATTTTTTTCTAGTAAATCTGAAACCTTTATTTTTCTGGACTCTTTTTTAAAAAAATAAAATTCACCTTTTTCAGTATTTTTTTTAAATATTTTCTCTAATATTGTGTTGTTTGATCTAATAAATCCCTCTAATGCTTTTTCAGGAGCGTTAACATTTGGGCCTCTAATTTCCTCTGAGCTTAATGTAATTTCATTAGGGATTTTATCAACATGTAGAATTAGTCTGTTTGGTGTTGAGTAAACATTGAAATTTTCGTTGAATTTAATTTGATTTTCAACAAAAAAATTTTTAATATTTTTTTTTAAATCATTCCTTGCGTTTATTTGAAGCTTCGCAGGAATTTCCTCACTAAATAGCTCTACAAATAATTCTGACATTAACTTTGGCTTTCAATCCAAACTTTCCCAATTGATTTAGTTAGTTCCCTTATTCTCGCAATATATTCAGCCCTTTGTGCTACACTAATTACCCCTCTTGCATCTAAAATATTGAAGACATGACTGCATTTTAAACATTGATCATAAGCTGGAAGAGAAATTTTTTTTTCAACTAATAATTTTGTTTCTTCTTCAAGCATTTCAAATATTTTAAATAAATTATCAGTATTGGCATATTCAAAATTATATGCTGAAAATTCTTTCTCTGACTGATGAAAAACATCTTTGTAAGTAATTCCTTCATTATTCCATATTAAGTCAAAAACACTTTTTTTATTTTGAATAAACATGCACAATCTCTCCAGTCCATATGTAATTTCAACAGATATTGGTTTACATTCAACTCCTGCCATTTGTTGGAAATAGGTAAACTGTGTAACTTCCATACCATCACACCAAACTTCCCATCCAAGACCTGCCGCTCCTAATGTAGGACTTTCCCAGTCATCTTCAACAAACCTTATATCGTGTTCCTCATGATTAATGCCTATTGATGACAAACTATTTAAATACATCTTTTTTATTTCTTTTGGTGAAGGTTTAATTAAAACTTGAAATTGATAGTAATGTTGCAATCTATTGGGATTATCACCATATCTTCCATCAGTGGGTCTGCGTGATGGTTGAACATATGCAGTTTTCCATGGTTTTGGGCCAAGTGATCTTAGAGTGGTTGCTGGATGGAATGTCCCAGCTCCTACCTCTAGATCGTACGGCTGTAATATTACACAACCTTTTTTAGACCAGAACTTTTGCAAATTAAAGATTGTATCTTGAAAAGATAAAGTTTTTTTTTTTATTTTAGAGACCATACCTTTGCCAGATTGATCTTTCTTCTAATAAACTGATTACTCTATCAGTATAATTTTCAGAAGATGATAGCTTTTTTGATAACCACCCTTTACTTTTTCCAAATTTCTTGATTTCTATTTCTTCACCATATTTCTCTCTTAATATTTGCTCTGCATTTCCTAATCCATCGATTAGTCCTAATTCTTTTGCTTTTTTTCCTGCCCAAAATTCCCCAGAGAAAAGTTCAATACCAGAGTTTTTATTTAGTTTTTCTTTTCTACTTTCCTCAACAACATCTATAAAATCTTGATGTATTTCTAATTGAATATTTTTTAAACGATTAATATCCTCTTCTTTTTCATCCAAAAAAGGATCTAATGTACTTTTATTTTTTCCTGCAGTGTAAACTCTTCTTTCAATCCCGATTTTTTCAATTAAATTTTTAAAACCAAATGAGGCAGATATAACTCCGATAGATCCTATGATTGAACTTGAGTTAGCATAAATTTCGTCACCTGCACATGATATAAGATATCCACCAGATGCCGCTACATCTTCA
>CACLAY010000018.1 GCA_902604975.1 uncultured Pelagibacteraceae bacterium
ACTAAAGTAATAAATTATCCTTATATGTTAATAGTAGAACACAATAACGATTATAAATTAAAAAAAAAAATGGATAGTTTCTTAATGAATTATGCATATGAAATTGCATTTAATACTAATTCTAATACAATTTATAAAAATTATGAAAAAAAAAGCTAAAATATACCGTCCCTCAAAAAACGCTATGCAATCAGGAATCAAAAAATTTGATAAATGGTTATTAGAATATATTACTGATGATCCTGGAAGGAATCCACTTATGGGTTGGGAAAGCTCAACTGATACATATACAGAATTAAAACTTGAGTTTAAATCAAAAGATCATGCAATAGAGTATGCAAAAAAAAATAATGTCGAATATGAACTTATTGAGCCAAAAAATAGAAAAATATTTAAAAAATCTTATGCAGATAACTTTATAAAGTAATACCAGATAATGTTTAGATTTTTTACAATTAAAAAATGGTACTTATGGTCATGGATTGGATCATTTATTATCTTATCGTCTTTATGGATACAGGTAAAAATAGATGTAAAAATTAACGAATGGTTTGGTGAATTTTATGACATGATACAAAAGGCACTTGGTTCTCCAAATGCTATAACAATTGACGAATACTGGTCTAGTCTATTCTCATTTATTACACTTGCAGCTATGTACGTCGGCGTTGCTGTGGTTGTAAGCTATTTCACTTCACATTATTTATTTAGATGGAGAACTGCAATGGTTGAATATTATCATAGTGTATATGAAAGAGCTCGTAAAATCGAGGGAGCATCTCAAAGAGTTCAAGAAGATACTATTAAGTTTTCAAGAATAATGGAGTCACTTGGCACAAGTTTAATCGAAGCAGTTATGATATTGATTGAATTTATGCCAATACTTTTTGGATTAAGTATTGGTATACCTATATTTTTCTTTGGTGATTGGGAATATGGTCTAATAGTTGGTGCACTGATTTGGTCCGTAGGAGGTACAATATTTTTAATTATTTTAGGATTAGTTTTAAGATTAGTTGGAGTTGAATATGATCTACAAAAAAAAGAGGCAGCTTACAGAAAGATATTAGTCATAGCTGAAGACGATGGATCAATTAGACCTAAATCAATTGAGGAATTATTTAATGATGTTCGTAGTATTCATTTTTTAAGTTATATAAGGTATCTTTATTTTAATGTTGGTAGAATTGCATATCTACAAGCTAATGTCTTATCAGCATATGTATTTCTGGCGCCAGCAATTGTAGCTGGAGCTGTAACACTAGGAGTAATGCAACAAATTATAAGAGCATTTGGACGTGTTGAAGGATCCATGCAGTATATCCTTAAAGCATGGCCAACTATTATTGAATTAGCTAGTGTTTATAAAAGATTAAGAGAATTTGAAAATAAATTGTTAATTGAAGAAGATAAAAAAATTAAAATATAGAAATGAACCTATCAAGCGAACTATTAAATAATATTATTGATGTAACATCAAAATCTGCAGTAGCTTGCTATTCCTTTATAGGTAAAAATGAAAAAATTTTGGCAGATAAAGCATCTACTGATATAATGAGAAAAGAACTTAATAAATTAGACATAAATGGGGAAGTAGTAATAGGTGAAGGAGAATTAGATGAGGCCCCAATGTTGTATATAGGAGAAAAACTCGGTACTGGAAATGGTCCAAATATTGATATTGCTGTTGATCCAGTAGAGGGCACTAATTTTGTTGCAAAAAATTTACCTGGAGCAATGTCGGTTTTGGCTATGGCCGAAAAAGGAAATTTATTCAATGCACCTGAGACTTATATGGAAAAAATTGCTGTATCCAATGATGTTCCTAAAGAAGCGGTAGACCTTGATTTTAGTGTTGAAAAAAATATTAATAATTTATCAGAGGCATTAAATAAGAAAACTAATGAGATTACAGTTTGTTTATTAGACAGACCAAGGCACGATAGGATTATAAAATCACTTAATAAATTAAACGTAAATATAAAATTTATTTCAGATGGTGATGTCTCTGGTGCTTTGCTTGTTACAGATAAGAATTATGGCGTAGATATGTTTATGGGAATTGGCGGCGGTCCAGAGGGAGTGATTGCAGCAGCAGCTTTAGATGCTGAAAATTGTAAATTTCAAGGAAGATTTTTGTTTAAAACTGATAGAGACATCATTAGAGCAAAAAAAATGGGAATCAGGGACCTAACTAAAAAATACGATATTCATGAAATTATTAAAGGGGAAAGTATTTTTTGTGCTACAGGAATTACAAATAGTGATTTTATGAAAGGTATACAAAGAAAAAACGAGAAATATATTACAGAAACAATTTATACACATAAAAAATCTAAATTAGCATTAGTAAAAAAAGAGATTTCACTTACTTGATTAATTTAAAAAATTAAACTAAAAGACCCTGCACTGGTCCCTTCGTCTATCGGTTAGGACACATGGTTTTCATCCATGAAAGAGGGGTTCGATTCCCCTAGGGACCGCCATTATTTTTTTCTTCTAGTTGGTGCATTTATCTTTTCTCTTAAAGTTGATAAAATATCGTATGTCAAACTATCCTGTGTATATTTTTTTCTACTTTTTATATTAAATTTTTTTACATTATTCATATCATCAACATCAAATAATTCTTTTTTACTTACAATACCCATATTATTGAATTGAACCATTAGTATATTATTTTTAGATAATTTTTTTTTACCAAGACTTAGTATTGATTTATTAGTTTTTTTTCTCTCTATGTAATACCAAATATCATCAAATTTACTTATAGAAGATGGCGGACCGATTATTTTACGTAGATCGTTTTTGTTAGTACTGTTTATTTTAATTTTTTCATATTTAGCATCAACAGATCTAAACCCATGAATATTTGAAACTTTATTTATTGAACAATTCAGTGTAAATAAAAATAAAAAAATATAAGTAATTTTTTTCATATGAATAAAGAATTTTTAAATATTTACAATAATTTAATAAAATTAACTAGAAATAAAAATTTATATAAAAGTTTAAAAAATAATGATACTTTTTCTGATAGATTAATAATTCTTTTGTTTCATTTTGGTTTCTTTCTTAAATTTTATAAGAAAGAATTATCAAAAAAAGAATCACAAAATTTATTTGATTTCTTTATAAGACAAATTGAGCTTTCGATAAGAGAAATTGGTTACGGTGATGTTGCAGTAAATAAAAAAATGAAAGAATACGTAAACTTATTTTTTTCAATATTAGATATAATTGAAAAATGGGATAGTCTTAAATTTATTGATAAATTTAAGTATTTACAGGGCTTAATGAATATAAATAAAGATAATGATCAATTTGTAGACTATTTTGATAAATATAGAGATTTTTTAATAAATAACTCTTTAAAAATCTTTACAAAAGATATATTAGAACCTACATTTAATTATGGCTGTACCAAAACGTAAAACGACAAAATCAAGAGCTGGGAAAAGGCGCTCCCATCTAAAAGTATCTTCAAAAAATATTATTGAGGATAAAAAATCAGGTGAATATAGATTGTCTCACCATTTAGATTTAAAGACAGGTTTCTATAAGGGAAGACAAGTTTTAGACCCTAAAGATTAATTTTTTTTATGAACGACCCAATAATTATTGCTATAGACGCAATGGGTGGTGATGACTCTCCAAATAAAATTATAGAGGGTATTAGTATTCACGCCAAATCTTCACATAATGTAAATTATAAAATTTTTGGTAAAAAAAATTTAATAGAACCTCTTTTAACAAAGTATAATTTATCAAAAAATAGATTTGATATAATACATACTAATAATATTGTTGAAGGCACAGATACACCTTTAACTGCAGCAAAAAAAGGTAAAGATACAAGCCTTTGGCTTGCTGTTCAATCTCTTAAAAATGACGAGGCTCATGCTATCGTATCCGCAGGAAATACAGGTGCTCTATTTTTAATATCAAAACTAAATTTAAAAATGATTGAAAATATAGATAAGCCCGCTTTGTCAGCACTTTGGCCAAGCAAAAAGGGTATGAATGTTGTTTTAGACCTTGGAGCTAACATAGAATGCAATACAAAAAATCTTATTGATTTTTCAATAATGGGATCAGCTTTACATAAAGCATTATTTGATAACGATAAACCACAAGTGGCTCTTCTGAATATTGGATCCGAAGAATTAAAAGGTAATGCTATAATAAAAGACACATATCAATCGTTGAATGAGAATAAGTATTCATTATTTGATTTTAAAGGTTATATAGAAGGAAACAACATTATGGATGGAGATGTAAATGTGATTGTTGCAGATGGTTTTACTGGTAATATTGCACTTAAGACAGCTGAAGGAACTTCAAATTTTATCATAAGTGAGTTAAAAAAAGCTCTATCATCATCTCTTATAGGAAAATTTTCATCTTTAATAAACTATATAAATCTTAAAAATTTTAAAAATAAATTAGATCCTAGATTATATAATGGTGCCATATTACTTGGTCTTGATAAGCCTGTTATTAAAAGCCATGGTTCAACAGACTCAATTGGTTTTGCAAATTCATTAAAAGTTTGTGAACAAACCATTAGAGGTAAGTTAATTGACCGAATAAAAAATAATATAAATTAAATGGCGAGAATTAACCTTACAAAAAAAGATATTATTAATTCTATATATATGCAGATAGGTTTTTCAAAAAGAATTACTGAAACATTATTAGAAGATATCTTCGAAATTATATTAAAAAATATTATACTAAAAAAAAAAGTAAAAATTGCAAAATTTGGTACTTTTTCTCTTAGAAAAAAAAATGAGAGAATTGGAAGAAATCCTAAAACAAAAGAAAAAAAGATTATATCAGAGAGAAATGTAATACTTTTTAAACCATCAAAAGAATTTAAAAAATATATAAATAATAATGAGTAGATCTAGAGATAATAGTAAATATAAAACTATTGGTGAAGTAGCACAGATTTTAAATCTTGTTAGTCAAAAAAATGGATCATTTTCTACTCATACTATAAGATTTTGGGAAAAAGAATTTAAACAAATCAAACCAAAAATTTTTACAGGAAATAGGAGATATTATGATGAACACGCAATCAATATGTTAAAAAAAATCAAATATTTGTTAAAAGATAAAGGTATGACACTAAATGGAGTAAAAAAGGTTCTTAATTCTAAAGATTCAGAGATTGACGAATTGATCAATATATCTATAAAAAGAAAAGATTTTGTAAAATCTAAAATAAAAACAATAAAAAATTTAATATCAAATATTAAAAATAGAAATGGCTAAAAAAACTCACGTTAAAGTTAGACTTGTTCCCGAGCAAAAACCTGACAGTCCTTTTTTTTATTATGTTAAAAAGCCAGCTGGAGGTGAAAAAGCTAAAGTAAAACTAAAGGCTAAAAAATACAATCCTGCAACTCGTAAACATGAAATCTTTATAGAAAAGAAACTGCCACCACATAGTAAATAACTTATTTCTTTTTATTAAAATTTCTTCGTTCAAAATCTATATAAGCATAGATCATATTTCTCCAGATTTTATTTGTTATTTTTGGATCAATATTATTTTTTAATGATTTTTTTTTAATGTTTCTTAGAATTAAATTAATTCTTTTTTGATCAACTATTTGATTTTTTCTTTCTTTAAGTGCTAGAACTCTTTTAACTAAGTTGGTTCTTTTCTTAATTATTTTTATTAATGAATCGTCTAATTTATCCAATTCTTTTCTTATTTTACTTAGTTTTTCTTTTTTTAATGGCGACATTTATATATTTGGATAATTAAAAAATTATTATATTTATCCCTTTATGTATAGTGAAAATCTAAAAGTTAATAATTATATATCCATATGGCTTATAACTATGTTTTGGATTATTTCTTTGATGATTGTTGTTGGTGGCTTAACAAGACTGACTGATTCTGGTTTATCTATTACTGAGTGGCAATTATTCTCAGGTTTCCTACCACCATTGAATAATACTGAATGGATTATGTATTTTGATTTATATAAAAAGATCCCTGAATTTAAATTACAAAACTACGATATGACTATGCAAGAATTCAAGGTAATCTTTTGGTGGGAATGGGTTCATAGATTTATGGGGAGGTTAATTGGTATAGCTTTTTTAATACCTTTAATATATTTCACTTTTAAAATTAATTTTAGAAAATTAATAAACCTTTATTTTATTTTTACTTTAATATGCTTTCAAGGATTCATAGGATGGTATATGGTAAGTAGTGGTCTTATTGATAGGGTAGATGTAAGCCATTTTAGATTATCGATACATTTATTAGTAGCTTTTATTATTTTATCTTTAATTTTTTGGAATTATCTAAAAATAAAAGTTAAAAACAACATCCAGGATACTATCAATATAATGCTCCCAGTTAGTTTTCTTTTTTTAGTATTTTTACAGATTTCAATTGGTGCATTTGTTTCAGGTATGGATGCAGGTAAAATTTATAATTCTTGGCCATTGATGGGTGATTCAATTTTTCCAAATGATAATAATTTTATTAATTTATTTAAAATATCCGCTTTTAGCGATCCCTCCTTAGTACAATTTATTCATAGAAAATTAGCTTATTTAATAGGAATTTTTTATCTGTATTTATTATTTAGTATTTATAAAAATAAGAAAACACATTTGTATAATTCAATAAAAATTTTAGGATTTTTTATTTTTTTACAGATCATTTTAGGAATACTTACTTTATTATATGGTGCAGAGATATTAATTGCATCTATGCACCAAATAAGTTCTATTTTTTTAGTTGCTTCGTGTATCTATTTTTTATTTATAAATACAAAAATTAACTCACAGCTTTCAAGCTAGGCTTTCCAGAGGCTCCTAAAGCTTGATCAAGATCAGCTATTATGTCATCAGGATGTTCAATTCCAATAGATAGTCTTACATATCCAGGTGTTACACCTGCAGCTAAAAGCTCCTCTTCAGTTAATTGACTGTGTGTAGTAGTTGCTGGATGTATTGCCAAACTTCTTGCATCTCCAATATTTGCAACATGGTAAAACATTTTTAATGACTCTATAAATTTTTTACCTGCTTCGACACCACCTTTAACCTCGATACCTACAAGCGCTCCATTACCGCCCTTCATATATTTTTTAGATCTTTCACCAATTTCTCCTTTATGAAGAGTAGGGTAGATAACTCTTTCTACATTCTTATGTTTTTGTAAAAATGCTACAGCTTTCTCTGCATTAGAACAATGTTGTTGCATTCTTAATGGAACAGTTTCTAGACCTTGAATAATACCCCAAGCATTATCAGGTGCTAAAGGAGCTCCTAAATCTCTTAACAGACAGACTCTGGCTCTTACTGCAAATGAAACATTTGCACCTGTTAATTGTGGTACGACTTCACCCCATTTTGCTCCACCGTAACTAGCATCAGGTTCGTTAAATAATGGCTGTCTTTTTGGATCTTTTGTCCAATCAAAATTACCACCATCAACAAGAGCTCCACCAATAACTGTACCGTGTCCTCCAATAAATTTAGTAAGTGAGTGTACTACTACAGCTGCACCATGTTCTAGAGGTTTACAAATAATTGGAGCCGCAGTGTTATCCATTATTAATGGAATATTATGCTTTCTTCCTATATCTGAAACTTCCTTAATCGGAAATACTCTTAAGTATGGGTTGGGCAAGGTTTCTGCATAAAAACATCTTGTTTTTTCATCAATTAATTTTTCAAAATTACTCGGATCTGAGGGGTCCGCATATCTACATTCGATACCTAATTTTTTAAGTGTGTGAGTGAAAAGGTTAACCGTTCCACCATATAGATCAGTTGAACTAATAAAGTTATCACCTGATTGACAAACGTTCATTATAGCAAATGTTGATGCGGCTTGTCCTGAACCTACGGTTACGGCTGCAAGTCCACCCTCAAGTGCTGCAACTCTTTTTTCAAGCACGTCATTTGTTGGATTCATAATTCTTGTGTATATGTTTCCAAATTCTTTTAGTGCAAATAAATTTGCAGCATGGTCTGTATCATTGAATTGATAAGATGTTGTTCTATATAATGGTACTGCTACTGCTGTTGTAGCTGGATCGCTTCTGTAATCTCCACCATGTAATGCAATAGTTTCTGGATGTTTGTTTTTACTCATATTTCCCCTTCTGTTTAAAAATGTATTAAACTAAAATGAAAAAATACAATCAAGCTTAAATTTAACTTGATAATGGGGGATAATTTGTGGTTATAAATTTTTTAAGAACAGTTAATACTCTATCTGCTTCTTCTAATAACATCATATGACCACAGTTATCAATTATATCAACTTGACTGCCATCTATTAATGAAGCTAATTTTTTTCCCTCTTTAACAGGGCACATTTTATCATCAGTTGCTAAAATTGATAGAGTAGGACATTTAATTGTTTTAGCTGCCTCAAATCCATTTTTATAATTATCACAAGCTCTAAAATCTACGCCTAATGTATTCTGTATTGTTCTAGATTTTGCAAGCATTGTTCCTGTGTTGATATGATAAAGTCCAGGTACTGGATGACCACCAAAGTGACCAGCTGGACCATGTGCCCAATCCATCATTAAATCTACTGCCTTAGGATCATTATTTTCAGCTAATGATAGTAACTCTGGGTTCATTGGTATAGCACCAGCTCCACCCATCAAACTCAAAGTTTTAATTTTATTAGGATACCTTGATGTACATTCTACTGTTACCAAACATCCTTGTGAGTGTCCTACCAAAGAAGCTTCTTTATGACCAACAGCATCAATCACATCATTTACCCAATCCGCCATTTCTTCAATTGATTTAAGACTTTCACCGCTGGACAAACCATGACCGGGTAGATCAACTGCTAAAGAGTTATATCCATGAAAAGCAAAATATCTTGTTTGAAGAACCCAGGTCATATGGGTTAAACCACTTCCATGAACAAATATAATTAATGGTTTTTTTTTATCAAATGGTCTTCCACCTGTAGAGGCGAATACCTCATGTCCATTTACTTTAAATTTCATTGATTTGAAACAAGCCTTGGTTTTCTTGCAGCTCTAAAACCAATCTCGAAATCATTTTTTATATCATCAATGTCTTCAATACCTACTGACAATCTAATCATGTCATGAGACAGTCCAGCAAACTTCAAAGTTGCTTCATCCATTTGCGAATGGGTTCCAGATGCGGGATGAATAACTAAAGTCCTTGTATCACCTACATTTGCCAAATGTGATGCTAATTTTACGTTATTAATAAATGCAACACCAGCATCTTTTCCACCTTTAATACCAAACGCAATCATTGAACCTCTTCCATTAGGCAAAAGTTTTTTTGCTAATTCATGATCAGGATGATCTGGGACACTCGGATGAGATACCCAAGCAACACTTTCATGGTTTGATAAATATTTAACCATTTCTTCAGCATTAGAACAATGTTTTTTCATTCTTACTGACAAAGTTTCTATGCCTTGTAAAACGTTCCATGCATTTTGAGGACTTAAACAAGGACCAAAATCTCTCATGCCTTCAGCTCTAGCTTTCATTGTAAAAGCTGTTGGGCCAAATTCCTCAGCAAAAGACAAACCATGATATCCTTCATAAGGTTTTGTCATTGTTGGAAATTTGTCATTTTGCATCCAATCAAATTTTCCACCTTCAACTAATATTCCTGCCATTGAAGATCCATGACCTGCCATCCATTTTGTTAGTGAATGAATTACTATATCAGCACCATGCTCAAATGGTTTACATAAATAAGGAGTTTGATAAGTTGCATCAACCATCAATGGAATCCCAGCATCATGAGCAATTTTTGCAATTTCAGGCATGTTCATTATTTCATTACCTGGATTTCCAACAAGTTCTCCAAAAATACCTTTTGTATTTTTTTGAATTGCTTTTTTAAATCCTTCAGTATCTCTCGGTTTAACAAATGTACATTTAATTCCAAATTTGGGTAAGGTTAATCTAAATAAATTTACTGTACCTCCGTAAAGTTGAGATGATACAACTAAATGGTCACCTGCTTCACATAATGTCATTACTGTCAAAAATATTGCACTCATTCCTGAAGATGTAGCTAATGCTGCTGTACCACCCTCAAGTGAAGCAACTCTCTCCTCCAATACACCAACAGTTGGGTTTGAAATTCTACTATAAATATGTCCACCTCTTTCTAAATTAAAAAGAGCAGCTGCATGATCAACATCATCAAAAAGGTATGATGTGGTTTGATATATTGGTACTTGTCTTGATCCAGCATTTTTGTGTGGCTGATAACCTGCATGTAAACTAAGGGTATCAAATTTATAAGTATTTGGTTTCAATTCTTTTTTTTTATCACTCATTAGGCTCCTTTAATTTATAATTTTGAGAATTCGTTTTTATCAACGTTATTATTACTAATAAATGGTCATAATTCAATCAACCATTCAGTCCAATAAAATATAATAATTTGACAATATATGTAATTATAAGTATTAATCCCGCATTCATGACAAAGTTTGTTAAAAAAGATGAGATAAATTGCGAGTGGTTTGAAATCGATGCCAAAGGAGCAGTTGTTGGTAGACTAGCAACAGTTGTATCTAAACTTATAAGAGGGAAGAATAAAACAACCTATACACCTCACATGGACCATGGGGATTTTGTTGTTATCAAAAATGTAGACCAAATTAAATTTACAGGAAATAAATTTCAAAATAAAAAATATTACAGACACACTGGATACCCTGGTGGGATTAAAGAAATAACACCTGAAAAGTTGAGTGAAAAAAAACCGGGTGAAGTATTAAAGCTAGCAGTTAAAAGAATGTTGCCCTCAGGTGCACTAGGGAAAAAACAATTAACTAAACTAAAAATTTATTCTGGAGAAGAACATCCTCACACTGCTCAAAATCCAAAAATAATTGAAATCGGCAAGCTTAATCAAAAAAATATTTTGAGAAATTAATATGGAAACTTCCCAAAGATCTACACCAAAAATAAAATTAGACTTTAAAGATAGTAAATACGCAACAGGAAGAAGAAAAAAATCTGTAGCTAAAGTCTGGTTGAAAAAAGGTTCAGGGAAATTTTATGTAAATGGTAAATCTTTAAACGACTATTTTCCAAGAGCTAATCATGTAATGCAAATTTTAAGACCTTTTGAAATAATTAATCAGTCAACTGATTACGATGTTAGATCTAAAGTTGTAGGTGGAGGGCAAACTGGTCAAGCTGGCGCCTTAGTACATGGTATTTCAAGAGCTTTACTTAAATTCGATGAAACTTTAAAATCAACCTTACGTAAAGAAAAACTCACTACAAGAGACTCAAGATCTGTAGAGAGAAAAAAACCTGGTAGAGCAAAAGCTAGAAAAAGCTACCAGTTTTCTAAAAGATAATTTCTTTTTAAATTTCAACTGTTATATTAAATTATGGGTAAGAAAAATGTTCTTATATGTGGTGCTACTGGATATATAGGATTACAATTAACTAAACTTCTATGTAAACATAAAAACATAAATATTAAATATTTGTGTGGTAGTACTTCTGTTGGAAAAAAAATAGATACTTTTGAACAGAAATTAAAAAAATATAAATTACCAAAAATTTCACAATTTAAAAAAGAATATTTATCAGATGTGGATATAATATTCACAGCATTACCAAATGGTGAGGCACAATC
>CACLAY010000019.1 GCA_902604975.1 uncultured Pelagibacteraceae bacterium
CTGGTGATGTAGCAATAATATCAATTTTTTTTTTAAAGCAATAATCATAATCAATATTATCCATAAAATTGCTTTCAACATTTATAATACATTTCAATTTAGTAGCTTTTGACAAAAGATTTTTATTTAGATCTGGTTGACCCAATATAAATGTAGCTTTATGGATATTTTTTTCATAAAAATCCTTTTTATTTAATCTAGGAGCTTTTAATAATTTATATTTTGATTTTAGTTCCTTAAGTTTTTTTTTCGAAAAGATTAAGTTTAATTTTCTTGGAAATGGATCAGAAATAACTATATGTTTTTTCACTTTTATTTATTTAAGCAATTTCTTTGCATCTATTTCTAAAAACTTTTTTGGTTTTGTACAGTTTGTATTTACTGATACAGATTTTCCAGATTTAGCTGCTTTCATAATTGAAGTTATAATTTCTAATACATGCAAAGATATTTCACCACTACATAAATGTTTTCTTTTGTTCTCAATTGAATATGCCATCTCAGACAATCCAGCTCCTCGATAGTTTGCATTGGTTGGCGCTTCGTTAGCTCTAGAACTTTGTGTTCTAATGTTAATACGTCCCAAAGACATTTTTGTGGTCTTAAATTCTCTCCAATTATTCCCTAATTTATTACAGATTAACACTGATCCGCCAAACATATTTGGATCTGGAACAATCATTGACCCCTTTTCTCCATATAATTCAATATGATTTCTTTGATGAGCTATTACATCAAATGATAATGTTAATCTTATAACAGAGTTATTTTTAAAAGTGATTGTGGATAAATATGTAGTTGGGCATTCTACCTTAAATTTTTTTCCTTTTTTTGGTCCTATTCCTATAGTCCTATATTTTTGACCTTGAATAATGGTGCTAGTTACTTTTCTTGCAGGTCCTAAAAGATTTACTAAAGCAGTAATATAATAAGGTCCCATATCAATAACAGGACCTCCTTCTTTTTTTGCAAACCATGGTTCAGGGTTAGGGTGATAAGACTCAATTCCAGGAAAAGCAAAAACTGCATTACCTAATTTTATTTTTCCGATAGAATTTTTTTCAACTAGTTCTTTTGATTTTTGTATTCCACCGCCCAAAAAAGTGTCAGGAGCATTACCTAAATAAAGTTTATTTTTCTTTGAAAGTTTTAATAAATCTTTTCCATCTTTTAAATTAATTGCTAAAGGTTTTTCAGAGTATACGTGTTTTCCATTTGTTAAAGCTTTTTTAGAAATTAGATAATGCGCTTTTGGAATGGTAAGGTTTAAAATAATTTCAATTTCTTTGTCTTTAAGAAGTTCGTTTACAGTTAAAAATTTTATACCATAATTAAATGCACATCGTTTTGCAGCTTGCATATTAATATCAGCACATTTAATAATTTTTATATTATTAAAATATTTTTCAGCTCTAAAATATGTTTCAGCAATATGTCCACAGCCTATTAAGCCAATTTTAAAAACTTTATTCATATAAAGTTTTTAAACACCTTGTCTCTGTTTTGATTTTCCTTCTTTGTGAAGTTTTAATGCTTCCTCGTTCTCTTTTGTTGTTGGTATCTCAAGTGTAGGGCTTTCCCAATAAGCTGATCCTTCAAGCCATTCGTAACTATGTGTTTTAATTGATATAACATAAGTTACATCTGATTGTTTTGCTCTTTTAAATGCTTCTTCTAATTCTGAAATACTAGAAACATGTTCTGATTTTGCTCCCATACTTGCTGCATGTTGAGCGAAATTTACTTCTATGGAGTTTTGAATATTTGAAGAGTTAAACAAACAATTAAATTCTTTTCCACCCTTGAACAATTGAAGTCTATTTATAACAGCATGACCTCCATTATCACACACAATGATTATTAATTTATTATTAGTTATTACTGAAGAATATATATCTGAATTATTAAGTAGGTATGATCCATCGCCAACAAAAGCAATTACGTCTTTATCAGGATTAGCCATTTTTATACCAAGAGCACCAGAAATTTCATAACTCATGCAACTAAATCCCCACTCTGTTTCATGAGTATTTAACTCTTTTGGACGCCACACTTGAACAACTTCTCCGACCAAACCTCCGGCTGCTGTAACAGCTATATCAGTTGGATCTGAATTTCTATAAATTGCTCCAACAGCATGAGCATAACTTGGTAATTCTTGATTTGTTGGACCACTCTCTTTATCTACGTATTCATTCCAAGATTTTAATTCAACTTGTGATTTTTTATGCCAGCTATCAGTTGATTTCCAATCTCCAATAGCGTTAGATAATTCTGTTAAGGTAACTTTTGCATCACCTATAACTGCTTCTGCTAAATGTTTGTTGGCATCATGTCTTGCTATATTAATTGAAACTAATTTAAATTCAGGATTTTCAAAATTAGCCCAAGAGCCAGTTGTAAAATCTGCAAGCTTAGTTCCTATGCAGATTGCTAAATCAGTTTCTTTTGCTAAGTTATTTGCTGCCTTACCACCAAGGCCACCTATTGGTCCTACAAAATGAGAATGATCTTTTTTCATTGTTGAGTACCCCATAACTGTTTGGGTTACTGGTATATTATGTTTAATTGCAAAATTGCCTAACTCATCCATTGCATCAGAATAAAATACTCCACCTCCAGAAATTATAATAGGTTTTTTTGAATTTTTAATTTTTTCTACTGCTTGTTTGATTTGAAAATCATCAGGTCTAGGTCTTCTAATATTATGAATTCTTTCTTTAAAAAATTCCTCAGGATAATCAAAAGTTTCACCCTGTACATCTTGGCACAAAGATAAACATGCAGGTCCACACTCTGCTGGATCTAACATGGTTTGAATTGCTTGAGGAAGTGACTGTAATATTTGTTCTGGTCTTGTAATTCTATCAAAATATTTTGTAACTGGTTTAAAAGAGTCATTAGCAGTCATTCCTGGATTTGAAAAATGTTCAACCTGTTGCAAAACTGGATCTGGCATTCTATTTGCGTAAGTGTCTCCAGGTAAAAATAAAATTGGCAATCTATTACTCATTGCTACAGCTGATGCTGTAACTAAATTTGTAGATCCTGGTCCAACCGAACTTGTTGCAATAAAAATTTGCTTTCTTCTTTTAGCTCTTGCATAAGCAACACCTGTTAAAGCCATATTTTGTTCGTGATGACCCCTATATGTTGGAAGTTGATCTTTATTTTCCTCTAATGCTTGTCCTATACAGGCGACATTTCCATGTCCAAAAATACCGAATACACCAGGAAACAAAGGCTTAACTTCATCATCAATATAGATTTTCTGAGCTATTAAATGTTTAACCAATGCATGCGCGCAAGTAAGCTTTATTTTTCTCATTTTTCTCGTTATATTCTCCTCAAATATTCAACTAATAAACCACAAAATAAAAATTATGTATAGCAAATTTGGACAATTCATTGATGGCAAATGGCAAGCATCACAAAATAATGAAACTTATGATGTTTTAAATCCTGCAACTGAGGAAGTTTTAGGTAAGGCATCTAAGGCGGGTGAAGAAGATGTAAACAAAGCACTTAAATCTGCAGAAAAAGGTCTAGAAGTTTGGAGAAATACTCCACCTTGGCAAAGATCAAAAATTATAAGAAAAATTGCTGATCTAATGAGAGAGAGAACGGATGTTTTAGCTAAGTGGCTAACATTAGAAGTTGGTAAACCACTATCAGAAGCAAAAGGAGAAGTTGGAGGAGCTGCAGATATTTTTGAATGGAACTCTGAAGAAACAAAAAGAATTTATGGTCAGATAGTTGAAAGTAGATTTGAACATACAAGAATGTACGTAAAATATGAGCCAGTTGGAGTTGTTGCTGGATTAATACCATGGAATTTTCCAATAGTTTTATCTTCAAGAAAAATTTCTACTGCCTTAGCTGCAGGATGTTCAGTAATTTGTAAGCCTGATGTAATTACTCCAGGTAGTGTAATGGAGCTTATGAATATTATAAATGATGCAGGTGTTCCTCCAGGAGTAGTAAATTTATTATCTGGTGATCCAGCTAAAATCTCATCTCAATTAATATCATCTGATATAGTGAAAAAAGTTTCTATTACTGGTTCAACAAGAGTTGGAAAACTAATTTTAAAACAAGCTGCTGAAAAAGTTCAAAGAGTCACCATGGAGTTAAGTGGTCATTCACCTTTTATTGTTTTTGACGACGTAGATATTAACAAAGTAACTGACATGGCAATCACTGCTAAATTTAGAAATAATGGTCAAGTTTGTATATCACCTGCAAGGTTTTATATTCATGAAAGTAAAAAAGATGAATTTGCTAAAACTTTAGTTGAAAAAGTCACCAAGCTTAAAGTTGGTAACGGAATGGATGAAGATACAATTCTAGGACCTTTAACAACAGAAAAAAGATTAAATGAAATAGAGGCATTAGTAGAAAAAACTAAAAATGAAGGAGCTAGTGTTTTATGTGGTGGAAAAAGACCTGCTGGTTTTAATAAAGGGTATTTTTATGAACCAACTGTTTTTGACAATGTTAAAGATAATTTTACAATTGCTAAAGAAGAGCCATTCGGACCTTTAGTTCCATTGCTTACTTTTAAAGACACAGATGAAGTTGTGGAAAGAGCAAATGACAATGACCTTGGTTTAGCAAGCTATATTTACACTAATTCTTTAGAAAAAGCGCACAAAGTATCAGAAAAAATGGAAACCGGAACATGCGCAGTGAACCATCCAACAATTGCATTTGCTGAAGTACCTTTTGGAGGAATAAAACAAACAGGTTATGGAAGAGAAGGTGGTTCAATGGCTATCAAAGATTATTTGAACGTTAAGTATACTCACTTCGGTCTCAATTATTAATGAGAAAAAATAAAGTCAAACAAATGATGGCTGATGGTAAGCCTGTTGTAAATGGTTGGTTACAAATACCAAGCACTGTATCAGCTGAAGTTATGGCGCATCAAGGTTGGGACTCTCTAACTGTAGATATGCAACATGGACTTGTTGATTACACAAATGCACTTCCAATGCTTCAAACAATTTCATCAACTGATGTAACTCCTCTTGCTAGAGTAAATTGGAATGAACCAGGCCAAATAATGAAAATTTTAGACGCTGGTTGTTATGGAATTATATGTCCAATGGTAAGTAATAAAGAAGAGGCGGAAAGATTTGTTCAAGCTTGTATGTATCCTCCAAGAGGATATAGAAGTTTTGGTCCTGTTAGAGGATTGATTTATGGTGGAGCTGATTATGCCGACCATGCAAATGATGAAATTTTAAAATTAGCTATGATTGAAACAAAAGAGTCATTAGATAAATTAGATGAGATTATGTCAACAGATGGCGTAGATGGAATATATATTGGTCCAGCTGACTTAAGTTTAGCAATAGGAGAAAAGCCTGGGTTTGACAGAGCAGAAGATACAAAAGCTTATTCAGAAATATTAAGAATATTAGAGCATGCCAAAAAAAATAATATATTTGCAGGAATTCATAATGGAACACCAGAGTACGCGCAAAAAATGATCGACAAAGGTTTTAACTTTGTAACTATTGGTGCAGATCAAAGAGCAATGAGCGCAGGTGCTAAAGCAATTGTTGAAAAAATGAAAGGCTCAATAAGCAAAAAAGAATCTGAAACTTATTAATCAAGCTTATCAAGAAAAGACTCGAACTCTTTTTTATTTAAATTTGAAGATTGTTTTTTTCCTGGAAATTTTCCTGCCATTGAATCTTTTTTGAATGCCTTAAGAGCTCGAACTCTCTCAACTTTTATTTCATTTTTTAATTTTAATAAATTTCCATAAGCTTTTGAATGTCTTGGAGGATTTAAAGTATCTCCACATATGTCTTCCATGAACAGATACATTACGTCAGCTTTCTTTCCTGAACCTAAAGATACTGTAACTATATTCGTTCTTTTAGAGATTTCTCCCATTACATTTTCTGGAATAACCTCACATTCGGCAGAAAAAGCTCCTGCATCTTCTAATCTTTTAAATTTTAAAAAAAGTTTATGTGCCTCTTCACTATTTTTTCCTACTGCTCTTAAACCACCAATCCACGTAGATTTTCTTGGAACTAAACCAAGATGTCCCATAACTGGAACATCCTCATTAGCCAGCATTTCTATGATCTTCATACTTCTAGGTGTCATTACAGCATCAGCTCCATTTTCTAGGGCTTCAAACGCTCCTCTCATGATATCTTCCGAAGTGACAAATTTATTTAATACTAGCGCAGCAGTTAAAAATAGATTTTTTGATCCCTCTCTCACCTGTTTCACATTAAAAGCATTACAGATTATCATGTCAAATCCAGCCTTTTCTGAGGCCTCAGCTTCATCTATTGTATTAGCTGTGACTTGAGTAAATTTTTTTTTTCCTTTTGCTTTTTTAAGATCATCAACTGTAAGAGTTCTGTTAGCAGGTTGAGCGGCCCAAGTATAAATCTTTTTCATTTTATATTTTTTAATTCTTTATAGATATTATTCACTCTATGTACTTCTTGTGCAATATTAAAGTACCCTTCATATTCAATTTCATCTGGTGAAACATCAAAATGATAATGTCCAGCATCATTCTTATGTTCATATGAGTGAAAGTGAGTATGTTCACCGGACTCTCTTAAATTTAATTCTCCTCCCGTGGGATCACCAGTCCATAAAACAGTATAGCATTGTAATTTTGGTCCAACAGGCTCATAAAATTGTAGAAAATCTTTTGTGCATTTCATCAATTGTGGGTCATAATATTCATGTTTTATATCCTTATAATCTGGTTGTACATGTGATCTTATTTTTCCATTCAAAACTCTAAATACACCAGCAAGAGCAATATGATCTTTATACCCAATTTTAAGATTTTCTGAAAGTACTGCTCTTATTGATTGAGGTAATGAACCTTGTTTTCCAATTCTTTTTTTTATCTTTAAATATATAACTTTTCCTTTAAGACCATCTGAATAATAAACATTACCCAGCCCGCCATGTTTGCTTACAGTATAGTCCTCTACTATACATTCTTTATCTTTTCCTACCCTAGCAATTAAAGATTTATTTTCTTTTGTAATAAAGTTTTCATTTATAACCAATTCTCCACAGTGTCCATCCAGGCAAGACATTGCTCCAGATCCTGCGCCAAGTGCGTACGATCTTTCTGATCCAATCATTTTAGAGATTTCAAAATAATCAAATTCTGTTCCAAGATATTTAGGATCATGCATGTAAGGCTCTCCTCCAACATCGATTATCCTTTGGTTACCACTCATGCCTTCAGACGGACAATCCCAGTTTCTTAAATTTGGGCAATCAATTACTTCTGCTTTTACACTGTCATAATTCTTTGACAGACCTTTTTCTAATGCGTTTGATATTTCTTCTAACTTAAATTTTTTGAAAATTCCTTTTTCTATTTTTAATTCCATATATAAATTAGTTACATAATATATTGCATAATTTTTTTACATAAATATATTTCGATTTTAAAAATGAATAATAAAGATTTAAAAGTTGGAGTTCTTGGTGCAGGAGCAATGGGTTGTCTATTTGGAGGCCTACTAGCAGAAAAAGGTCTAAATGTAACACTTATTGACGTTTGGAAAGAGCATGTTGATGAAATAAATAAAAATGGTCTAAAGATGGATGGTCATGGTGGTGATAGATTTATAAAAGTACCAGCAACATCAGATCCATCTACAATTGGAAAAGTTGATGCTGTGATAGTGATGTGTAAAGCAACAGCTCTAGAGCCTGCTTTAAAAAGTATTAAAAATATTATTAACGATAAAACAGTTTTTATGTCTTTTCAAAATGGAATTGGACATGAAGCTATAATTAAAAGTATTGTTGGCGATGAAAAAGTAATCGGAGGAACAACAACTCAAGCATCGAATATCTTAGGTCCTGGTCATATTATGAATCATGCTTCTTTACCCTCTTGGATTGGAGAATATGATGGTGGGATAACTAATAGAATAACCGAAATTGCAGACACATTTACTGCTCATAATTTGGAAATGATTGCTGCTGAGGATGTAAAAAAAAGAAAATGGATGAAACTTTTTGCTTTAACCGCAATAGGCCCACTTTCGGCTATTTTTGATCTACATCATACTGATCTTTACATAAATAATAATGCCAACGACGTTTCTAGAAGTTTAGGAAAAGAGATAATTTTAGAAACAAGAGACGTTGCTTTAGCAGATGGCGTTAATGTTTCTGAAGATGAGTGTTTATTTATGTTTAATAAAATTGTTGACTCAAAACAAACAAATAAGTCTTCAATGGCTTTTGATGTGCTTTATAAAAGAAAAACTGAAATTGATTTCATAAGTGGCGCCGTGTCTAAAATAGGAAAAAAACATGGAATAGCCACACCATTAAATGACCTTATGTACAAAATGATTAAAGTAAAAGAGGGCATGTACAGCTAAATGCTGAAAATTAGTAAACTAAAGAAAATTAAATCAAACTTCCCAGTCATTGTTGGAGAACAAATAATCAGTAAAAAAGTGTGTAATTCTTTAATTAAAGAAATAACTAATTCAAAAAGTTTTGATGATATGATTATGGGTGGCAGAAGCAGGATTAATAAAGGATCAAAAAATTTCAACAAATATATCTCAAGTTCTAAATTTTCAAAAAAACTTTTTGCTACGTTCAATACACAATCCTTTTATAACAAAATTGATAAAAAATTTAAAACAGAATTTAAGGCAAATACTTGGGAAAGTTTTTTTAAACCAAAAAAATTTAATAAAAAAAAATATACACTAAAAAGAAAAGTAAATTCCAAAGAGCTAAAAAAACTACTAGGTAAAGATTATAAAAACCCAAATTTAAATTTAGATATTGATTTCTCAGTATCTAAAGGAGGATATAGATTGAGACCACATAGAGATGATGTGAATAGGCTATATAATTTTTTGATCTATTTAACCGATATACCAAAAAAAAATGGAGGATCTCTCACTTTATATAAGAAAAAAGTAAACAAAAACCTTAGAAAAAGCTTTAGAAGGTTTCCTAATATTAATGAACTTGATAAATTAAAGGAATTCACACCAAAACAGGGAAGTGTAATTTTCTTTAAATCTACTCCAAATTCTTATCACGGAGTAAATAGATTTAAGGAAAAAAACTGTCCAAAAAGATTTTTTATTTATGGAAGTTATGCTCTTAACAAGCCAGTGATATGGAAATATAAAAATTTTGAATATCATCCACATATTGTTGCGACGAAAAAAAGAATGCTTACATCTTTTCATGATTCGAATTATTTGCTAAAATATTAATAACTATGCAAATAAAGACTAAATTAAAAAGTATTTTAGATAGAGATGGCTTCCTAAGAGTAAGAAATGTTCTTAATTTCAATAAAGATTTAAAGCCAATTTTAAATGACATGGAATATGTAATGGACAATTTAGTTCATAAATTTGCTCCTGAGCATATGAAAGAAAAAATTTTTAAATATAGCTTTAGAAAAAAATACACATACATTTCAAAACTAAAAATTTATGATCTTGATCAATATTTTAATACTAGACTTCCAAGAGATCACGTGAAGAAAGATAGTGATTATTTTGCGTCTCAATCTTTATGGAATTTAATTAATCACAAAAAAATCTTGAATGTGGTTGAAAAATTATTAGGGCCAGAAATTCTTTCAAATCCAGTTCAAAATACAAGAATTAAACAACCCGAAAATAAATTACCTAAACATTCTGTTCACGATGGTCTTTCAGGTAGAACTCCATGGCATCAGGATGCAGCAGTATTATCATCTTTGGGACAAAGATTAACTGATATGG
>CACLAY010000020.1 GCA_902604975.1 uncultured Pelagibacteraceae bacterium
TTTGGAAGTGATGCGATTGAGTCACCTATGACAAAAAGTGATATAGATTGGATTAAAAGAAAACTTAAGGTCGCTGAGATTGGTGAAAATTTTGATATTTCAAAGATGACAAAAGTAGTTGCAGGTAAAAAACTCTGGAACTATGACGCTTTAGAACCAACTGAGAAAAAAGGAGCAATTTAATGGCAAAGAAAAAAAACGGAAAATCAAATGGACATTCCAATGGGAATGGTGGTAGTGAATTTTCAAAAAGAAATAAAAGTTTACTAGGTTATAATGCTATATTTACACCAGAAGTAATCGACGACATTCACATTAAAGCTCAGTTAGGAAGATACCGAATGAGAGGTATGGCTCTAATGAAAAAAATTCCTACATTTGACGATTTAGTTTTTTTACCTGGAACTCTTACAAGATTTGTAATCGAAGGTTACAGAGAAAAATGTGAAACGAAAACTATCATTGGTCCAAGATGTGAAAATCCAGTGGAATTAGATATTCCAGTTTATATAACAGGTATGAGTTTTGGAGCTTTATCTTATGAAGCAAAAACAGCACTTGCAAGAGGAGCAACCATGGCAGGTAGCGCAACATGTTCAGGTGAAGGTGGAATGATACCTGACGAAAGAAGATATTCAGAAAAATGGTACTATCAATGTATTCAATCAAGATATGGATTTAATCCTCATCATGCACAACTTGCTGATGGAATTGAAGTTTTCATTGGTCAAGGACAAAAAGTTGGGATGGGTGGTCACTTGATGGGTCAAAAAGTTACTGACCAAGTGGCAGAGATGAGATCATTGCCAGCTGGTATTGATCAAAGATCTCCTGCAAGACATCCTGATTGGCTAGGACCAGATGACTTAGCTTTAAAAGTTCAAGAGCTAAGAGAGTTAACAAAAAATAAAGTTCCAATACAATTAAAACTTGGAGCAGCAAAAGTTTATGATGATGTTCGTATGGCAGCAAAATGTGATCCGGATTCTATTTATCTAGACGGTATGGAAGGTTCAACAGGTGCTGGTCCGCACATAGCAGCAGCAAACACAGGTATACCTGGGATAGCTGCAATTAGAGAAGCAAGAAGAGCAATAGATGATGTTGGAAAAACTGGAAAAGTTACTCTTATTTATGCAGGTGGTGTTAGAGATGGAGCTGACATGGCAAAAGCATTAGCTCTTGGAGCAGATGCTATTGCTATAGGTACTGGTGCTATGATTGCACTAAACTGTAATAAAGAAATTCCAGAGTCTAATTTTGAAAAAGAAATGGGAGTGCCAGCAGGTCATTGTTATCACTGTCATACTGGTCGTTGCCCAGTTGGTGTTGCTACTCAGGATCCTAAATTGAGAAAAAGACTAAACCCTGATGAGGCAGCTCTTAGAGTATATAATTACTTACATACCATGACGTTAGAAGCTCAATTATTAGCTAGAGCTTGTGGTAAAACAAATATCCATTCTTTAGAGCCAGAAGATATGGCAGCTTTAACAATGGAAGCTTCTGCTTTAGCAAAAGTACCACTTTCTGGAACAAATCACACAGTAGGAGTTGACGATTTTCATAAAATATAATTATGCCAAAGAAAAAAAATAAAAAATCGAGCAAAAAAATAGTTAAAGGTCAGTTAGGTAAAAAAAAAGAGACTGCTCGAGAAAAGATGATAGGTCAAACTATTGGTTATAGGTATGATGTAAATTTATTGCCAGACTATTCAAGAATAACTCCTTTCCTAAAAAAATATATCGAAGCAATGGGTTGGGATGATTTAAATTGGTTGGAAGATGTTCACATGGGGTATGAAGAAGATAGACCTGCAGTTTTTGATAGAAACGCAAATGGTTGGGTAACTATTCCAAAAAAAATTAAATTACCAAATAACCAACAAGATAGAGACATGATAGCAAGAGAACTATTGGTAAAATTTCAAATGTCTCCAAATCACCCATTAGTAGATTTAAAAAAAGCTTATCGGAAATTTTAGAATCACCAACAATTTATATATACCTATAGTTGTAATATTATAAATTTGTATTGATACAATTGTTTTATTTAAGATTGATCCCATAATTCGAAATAATAATATTTAAATAATTTGTTTAAACAATTGGAGGTTAAATGACTGACGAACTAGGTGCATTGACAACCATATTCACAGAATTTTACTATTGGATAACAGTAGTACTAATGTTTCTTATCCACGTAGGATTCTGTATGTATGAAGTTGGAGCTTCCCGATACAAACATCATCAACATACATTAATGAAAAATACAATGCTGATTCCTTTGGTAACAGTAACTTGGTTTTTATTTGGTTGGTGGATTTATTGGGCATTTCCAACTGGACCAGGTCTTGCACCATCAATAATGAATGAAAGCGCAGCGCTAATTACAGATGACTCAGCTTTTAGTGCTAAGTGGTATCTGCCAAATAGTGAATTGATGGCAGTAAACTTAGGAGATCATATTAGTGGAGTATTTTGGGCTGCATTTTTACTTTTCTCATGGACAGCTGCATCCATTGTATCAGGTGCTGTAATTGAAAGAATTACTACTTTTGCTTTTGGAATTCTTGCGATTGCAATTGGATCTGTATTTTGGAGTATAGATGCTGCATGGGGATGGCACTTTGACGGATGGATGTTGAAGATACTCGGTTACCATGATGCTTATGCCTCAGGTGTAATTCACGCAGTAGCTGGTGGATTTGCTTTAGGGGTACTTGCTGTTTTGGGACCAAGAATTGGAAAATTTTCATCAAGTGGCGAACCTAGAAATATTGGACCAAGAAATCCTTGGTTAGTAACTGTTGGATTATTCTTAATTTATACAGGTTTTTGGGGATTTTATGCTGCTTGTAATATTCCAATTTACGATCTTGGACCTGAATATGGCATGGAAGGTGTAACCTACTTTACTGCAACCACAATTTATGTAACGCCAACCACACTTAGCGGAATAACAATGAACTTTTTAATGTCTCTCTCAGGAGGTTTGTTAGCGGGTTATGTTGTTTCCAAGGGTGATCCTTTCTGGACTTACTCTAGTGGTTTAGCTGGAATAATCTGTGCTTCTGCTGGAAATGACCTTTATCATCCAATACAATCTTTGATAATTGGAATGATTGGTGTCGTTATAGCTTACAAAATGCATTACTGGGTTGAACGTAGATTCAAAATTGATGATGCAGTTGGAGCAGTAGCAGTTCATGGTTATGCAGGGTTTGCCGGACTTGTGATATGTGGTTTTGTATTAAATGGATACCCTTCTTCAGGATACAGTGTTGGTGCTATGTGGGATGGAACTACATATGCTGCAATTAATCCTTTAGGAATGTTCATAGGTGCAATAATCATGTTCTTTGTTCTTGGAATGATCCCAGGCTACATTATAGCTAGAGTGTTAAATGGTATTGGCAAACTCAGAATCCCAAGGGAAGTTGAGTTAGCTGGATTAGATTACCAAATAATGGAGGAAGCAAAAGAAGATGAAAAAACCGTTGCTTCTTCAAGCACATAAAGGAGGATAAAATGGCTACAGTATCTAATTGGATAGATCACTTAAATAAACCTGCAGAGGATGTTGTGGGTGCTATTTATCCTGGAGTAGGATCAGAAGGTATATTAGTTCTTATACTTGCTGTTATTTGGATAGGTTGGACAGTTGTAAGTTCAAAACAAGAAAGTGATAAACTTTCTAAGCTTGCAAGAAAAAGACCAAGTTCAAATGCATGGAAGAGTAATATTACTGATGGATAAATAAATAAAGATAAGGGCGCATAAATTTAGATGCGCCCTTTACAAAGCATGGAAGAAAAAGAAAAAAATCTCAACAAAACACCAAGTAAAATGGCTAGATTAGCTTGGCCTAAGTCTAAATATGGTGTCTATGCCGCAATCATAATTATTGTTATAATTAATGTGCTTTACTATAAGGACCAATTATTATCACTAATTTAAAACTAATTTATGTGTGGCATCGTTGGAATTTATCTAAAATCTATAAAATTTGAAAAATCCTTAGGAGGGATGCTTTCTAAAATGTTAGTCAGTATGGAGTCTAGGGGTCCTGACAGTGCAGGTTTTGCAATTTATAACAGTGAAAAAAATAAAATTTATAAATATTCTATTTGTTTAAATGGAATGAGTTTTGAAAAATTTGTAAAAGAAATTAAAAATAAAGTAAAAATTACAAATATAGATAAAAACTCAGACCACGTAATTTTAAAATCTATAGAAAAACCAAATAAAATCCTCCCTATTTTAGAGGATTTTTCAACAATATCACTCGTTGGTTACGGAAAATCTATAGAAATTTTTAAACAAGTCGGAAGTCCTAGTAAGATTGTAAAAAAATTTAATCTAGATAATTTCTCAGGAACCCATGCGATTGGCCATACAAGAATGGCAACAGAAAGTGCAATTACAACTGACGGATCACACCCCTACTCTACAGGTGAAGATGAATGCTTAGTACATAATGGTTCCTTGTCAAATCATAACAATTTAAGAAGAAAATTAAAAAAAAGTGGATCAAAATTTAGTTCTGATAACGATACAGAGGTGGCTGCTGGTTATATTTCAGATAGTTTAAAAAAAAGGAATTTAAAACAAACATTAAATAAAGGGTTAAACGACCTTGATGGGTTTTATACTTTTATTGCAGGAACACATAGTGGTTTTGCAGTACTAAGAGATGAGATAGCATGTAAGCCTGCTGTTATTGCTGAAACTAAGGACTATGTGGCGATTTCATCAGAGTTTCAAGCAATGGCCCATTTACCAAATGTAAATAATGCAAAAATTTTTGAACCTGAACCAGGTATCGTTTATTCTTGGGAGAAATAATGATACTTGATTTAAAAAAATTAAAATTAAGATCGGTTAATGAAAAGCTTCAAAATATTGATCGAAAAAAAAATAAAAGAGACTTTATAATATCAAACCCTGAGGGTAATCATGCAATCTGCGCAGGTCTTACAGAAAATATTGATGTAACTATCAAAGGTCACGTAGGATATTATTGTGCAGGTATGAACCAAAATGCAAATATTATAGTGGATGGCAATGTGGGAACCGGAGTTGCAGAAAATATGATGTCTGGAAAAGTTCATGTAAAAGGAAATGCATCACAATCTGCGGGGGCAACTGCTCATGGTGGAATATTAATTATTGATGGTGATGCAAGTTCAAGATGTGGAATTTCAATGAAAGGTATCGATATAATAGTAAAAGGATCTGTAGGCCATATGTCAGCATTTATGGCACAATCTGGAAATCTAGTTGTTTTTGGTGATGCAGGTGAAGCATTAGGTGACAGCTTGTATGAAACAGACATATATGTAAAAGGAAAAGTAAAATCTTTAGGTGCTGATTGTAAAGAAAAAAAAATGAGTAAAAAACATAAGACAAAATTAAAAGAGCTTTTGAAAAAGGCTGGATCAAATATCAAGCCTGAACAATTTAAAAGATATGGTTCTGCAAGAAAACTTTACAATTTTAACATAGATAATGTGTCTAACTATTAAATATGAAAAATAAAACTCTCCCTCGTCAATCCTGGACCTTTGATGAATATACTAACTCTGAGATAAGAAGAGCAGCTGAGACTGGAATTTATGATATTAGGGGTGGTGGTTCTAAAAGAAAGCTTCCTCATTTTGATGATTTATTATTTTTAGGTGCTTCAATGTCTAGATATCCTTTGGAAGGATATAGAGAAAAAATGTACTACAAATGTTACTTTGGGCACAAAGTATGCAAAAAAACCATTAGAGCTTGATATTCCAATTACTATAGCGGGCATGAGTTTTGGAGCATTATCTGGCCCAGCTAAAGAGGCGTTAGGAAGAGGTGCAAGTGCAGCTGGAACATCTACCACGACGGGTGATGGAGGAATGACACCAGAGGAAAGAGGCCAATCAAAAAATTTAGTTTATCAACTTTTGCCCTCAAGATATGGAATGAACCCAAATGATTTAAGAAAAGCAGATGCAATTGAGGTAGTGATTGGACAAGGTGCTAAACCTGGTGGAGGTGGAATGTTACTAGGACAAAAAATAGATGATCGTGTTGCAGAAATGAGAACCCTACCAAAAGGTATTGATCAAAGATCTGCATGTCGTCATCCTGATTGGACTGGTCCGGATGATTTAAAAATAAAAATTTTAGAATTAAGAGAAATTACTAAATGGAAAGTTCCAATATTTATAAAAATTGCTGGAGCAAGACCTTATTATGATACAGCATTAGCTATAAAAGCTGGAGCAGATGTTGTTGTCTTAGATGGTATGCAAGGTGGTACAGCAGCAACACAAGAAGTATTTATTGAAAATGTTGGACAACCAACTTTAGCTTGCATAAGACCTGCAGTAGACGCTTTGCAAGATTTAAATTCTCATAGAGAAGTTCAGCTTGTAATTTCAGGTGGAATTAGAAATGGTGCAGATGTAGCTAAAGCTCTTGCGTTAGGAGCTGATGCAGTATCAATTGGGAGTGCAGCAATGATTGCAATTGGTGATAATGATCCGAAATGGGAAAAAGAATATGAAAAACTTGGAAGTAAAGCTGGAGCGTACGACGACTGGCATGAGGGAAATGATCCTGCAGGAATTTCAACTCAAAAACCAGAGCTAATGAAAAGATTAGATCCAAAAAAAGCAGGTAGAAAATTATCAAATTATTTAAAGGTCATGTCTTTGGAAGCACAAACTATTGCAAGAGCGTGTGGAAAAAACAGTCTTCATAACTTAGAACCAGAGGACTTATGTGCATTAACTGTTGAAGCTGCAGCAATGGCTAGAGTTCCTTTGGCAGGAACTAGCTGGATACCGGGTATAAAAAAATAAATAGTTATTGATAGTTAATAAATAATTCGTAGTATATTTATTAATGCCTAAAAATTTGTCTAATATTGCTAAATCAAAAAAAATTAAATATTTTTTAATAAGTTTCGTTGATTTGTTTGGTGTATTAAGATCTAAATTAGTACCCGCACAAGCTATAAAAGAGATGCAAAAAAATGGTGCAGGATTTGCTGGATTTGCAGCCTGGCTTGATATGTCACCAGCAGACTCGGATATGTTTGCTATACCGGATCCAGATAGTTTAATTCAATTGCCTTGGAATGAAGAAGTAGGTTGGCTTGCTTCAGACCTGTGGATGAACGGTAAACCTGTTGAGGCATCACCAAGAGTGATGTTAAAAAACCAAATAAAATCACTATCAAATGAAGGTTACACAATGAAATCGGGTGTTGAGTGTGAATATTTTCTTATATCACCTGATGGTAGTTCTATTGCAGACTCAAGGGATACTCAATCTAAACCTTGTTATGACCAATCAGCTTTAATGAGGCAATATGATTTAATAAAAGAGATATGTGATTGCATGATTACAATGGGATGGAACCCATATCAAAATGATCATGAAGATGCTAATGGCCAGTTTGAAATGAATTGGGACTACACTGACTGCTTAACAACAGCAGATAGACATACATTTTTTAAATTTATGGTTAAGTCTATAGCAGAAAAGCATGGGTTAAGAGCAACATTTATGCCTAAACCATTTGAACAACTGACGGGTAATGGATGTCATGCACATATTTCTCTATGGGATAAGAAAAAAAATAAATTTTTAGATAAAAAACGATAAACTAGGGCTTAGTAAATTAGCATATAATTTTTTGGGTGGAGTTATTAAGAATGCAGGTTCATTATCAGCATTTTTTAATCCAACATTAAATAGTTATAGAAGAATAAATGCGCCACCGACAAAATCTGGTGCAACATGGTCTCCAAGTAGTATTTCTTACACAGGAAATAATCGAACACATATGATTAGAGTTCCAGATCCAGGAAGGTTTGAACTAAGATTAATGGATGGATCAGCAAATCCATATTTACTACAAGCAGGAGTTTTAGCAGCAGGTATAAATGGGATTAGAAAAAGAGTTAATCCTGGAAAACCATTATTTTGTAATATGTATACTGATCACAAAAAATATCCCAACCTACCAAAATTACCAAATACATTAGAAGATTCCTTAGAAATGTTAAATATTAATACAGTAATGAAAAATGCTTTTGGAAAAAATGTTTTAAACAGTTATATCAGATTAAAAAAATCCGAAATTGAAAGTTTCAAGTCAAAAGAAAAATTTGATAAATTAAAACCTATTACAAAGTGGGAAAGATCTAATACTTTGGATTGCTAGAATATGTCTATTGATTATAGTCATATTAATAAATTTTCATCATTTATTAAAAATAAAAATTATTCATTCAGTAGAGAAGAAATATTAAGTGTATTAAATAAAGAAACTATTGATAAAGCATTTAATTCTTTGTCTGGTTGGGAAAATTATGAACCTACTCCCCTACTTAATTTGAATAAACTTTCAAAAGATCTTGGCCTTAAAAATATTTTTTACAAGGATGAATCAAAAAGATTTGGACTTAAATCTTTTAAAGCTCTTGGTGGTGCTTATGCGGTAGCGGAGGTTTCGGCGGGAAGAAAAAATGTAGTTGTTGCTACAGCAACAGCAGGAAATCATGGAAAATCTGTTGCCTGGGGAGCAAAAAGACTAGGAATTGAATGTAAAATTTTCATAAGTGAATTTGTTACTGAGACAAGAGCTGACGAGATGCGAAAACTTGGAGCAGAGGTGACAAGAGTAAAAGGCAATTACGAAAATTCTTTAAATGAATGCATAAGGCAATCAAAGCAAAATGGTTGGGAAATTGTACAAGATGTTGCGTGGGAAGATTATCAAAAAGTACCAAAACTAACCATGGCTGGATATTCAGTTATGATAGAAGAAATATCCAAACAAACTGATCATTATATAACACACATATTTTTACAGGCAGGTGTAGGAGGAATGGCCTCTGGTGTAATAGCTGGAGTTGCCCGGTATTTTAAAAGAATTCCAAAAATTATTATTGTTGAACCAAAAAATGCAGACTGTGTCTTAAAAAGTATTGATGCAGGAAAACTTACTAGAGTTGAAATAGAAAAAGAGAGCATTATGGGGGGAATGTCATGTGGAGATGTATCATTAGTCCCATGGCAAATTCTTAAAAACTCAGTAAATAATTGTCTGAGTATTCCAGATGCTGATATACCATTATCAGTTGCAATGTTAGCTAAGGGATACTTTGGTGACGATAACATTGTTGCAGGAGAATGCTCAGCACCTGCTCTAATAAGTATAAATGTTAGTTGTAATAACGAACAAATTAAAAAGGATCTTGAATTAGATATGAATTCGAACGTTTTATTAATTGGATGTGAAGGTGATACAGATATAAAACTTTATAACGAACTTCTGTCTAAAGGATCAGAACAGTTATCAAATGGCTAATACAGCACTCGTTTGGATAAGAGATGATTTTCGAATACAAAATAATGATGCGCTAACTTATGCTACAAATCAACATGATGCTGTTACCGCAGTATTTATTTTTAATAGTAATATTTTCGATCATAAAAGAGAGGCTCAAAAATGGTGGGTAAGTAAATCTCTAGAAAATTTTAAATCT
>CACLAY010000021.1 GCA_902604975.1 uncultured Pelagibacteraceae bacterium
TTATGCATTCGGTAGATAAGGCATTAAAGTCCAAGCTATTTAAATCAATAATAATTGTATCAAATACTCCAATCAAAAAAGTTAAAGATAAATCTATTAAAGTGATTAAAGGTGGTAGAGAGAGATATCAATCATCACAAAAAGCATTAAATTTTATAAAAAATAAGAAATTTACAAATGTTTTTATTCATGATGCAGCACGACCGAATTTTTCAATTGAATTGTTAAAAAAACTAAACTCAAAATTAAAAAAAAATATGGCGGTAGTACCTTATGTTACAACAAATAACTCAACTAAATATA
This sequence comes from uncultured Pelagibacteraceae bacterium, assembly GCA_902604975.1. Lineage (GTDB taxonomy): Bacteria > Pseudomonadota > Alphaproteobacteria > Pelagibacterales > Pelagibacteraceae > Pelagibacter. Next base: position 304 of record CACLAY010000021.1, read on the forward strand.
TAATTGAAAATAAAATTCTAAATTTGAAAAGAGAAAATTTGCTGTTTACCCAGACTCCACAATGTTTTAATTTTAAAACTTTGTTCAATCTTTCCAAATTAAATAAAAAAAAAATTACTGATGAAGCAACATTATTTTTAGATAATAACAAAAAAATTAAATTTATAAAAGGTGAAGAAAATAATTTCAAGATTACAACTAAATCTGATTTAGAAAAGATTAATATTCAAAATTTTTATGGAATTGGATTTGATATACATCGATTGATAAAAAATAAAAAATTATACCTTGGAGGAATAAATATTCCATTCCATTCAGGTCTAAAAGGTCACTCAGATGGAGATGTAATTATCCATGCCATAATAGATGGACTACTTGGTGCTATGACAAAAAAAGATATTGGAACTCTTTATCCAAGCAACAAAAGAAGGTTTAAAAATATAAGATCCCCCAACATGTTGTCTCCTATTTTGAAAAACTTGGATAAAGAAGGATATTCTATAAATAATATCGATATAAATTTAATTTGTGAGAGACCTAAAGTTTCAAAATATAGAAAGAGAATTATTAAATCTTTGTCTAATTTGCTCAATATAAATAAAGGTCAAATTAATCTAAAAGGTAAAACAGTTGAAAAATTAGGGTTGATAGGAAAAGAAGAAGCTATTGCGTGTGAAGTAATAGTCTCATTAAATCATTATGCTTAAAATAATAAATTCTTTATTCGTTACAATGTTTGGAATTGGAAAATTACCAAGAATACCTGGTAGTTATGCTTCGTTGGCTACTGTAATTTTATTATATATATTATTTCATATTTTTTCTGTACCAGCAGATGTATTTTTGTTTTTTTTAGTTGCTATTTTTATAATTTCACTTTTTGCAGTAAATTTATTTATTAAAGATTTAACTAATAAGGATCCAAAAGAGGTTGTTATTGACGAATTTATTGGTCAATCAATACCCATTTGCCTTTATGAAATAGCCCATTCAGAAATAATAGATCCAGCAAGGGTGCTAACCTTTTATTTTATAATGTTTATACTTTTTAGAATTTTTGATATCGCAAAACCCTACCCTGTAAGTTATTACGATAAAAACTTTAAAAATAGCTTTGGTGTTATAATGGATGATGTTTGTGCTGGATTATATGTAGTAGCAATTCTCGTCTTTTATATGATTATTACCTCATGAGTAATTTATCCTTAAAAATTGTAGAGTTACTAACTAAAAAAAAACTAACAGTATCATTTGCAGAGTCTTGCACCGGAGGACTTTTAGCAAGTTCAATTACATCTGTTAGTGGATCATCTAAAGTATTTAATATGGGACTAGTGACTTATTCTAATAATTCAAAAGTAAAATTGCTTCAAGTCCCAAAAAAAACTATTACAAAGTATGGAGCAGTTAGCTATGAAACCTGTTTATCAATGGTTAAAAATTTAAGTAAAATTAGTAAATCAAATATATCAATCTCAATCACAGGTGTAGCAGGACCAAGTGGAGGAACAAAAGAAAAACCAGTCGGCCTAGTTTACATAGGTCTTAAAAAAGGAAGTAAAATAATTATAAAGAAAAACTTATTTAAAAGTAAAAAAAGAGTTACAATTCAAAAAGCAACTGCCAAGCAAGCTCTTAAAATGATTTTGAATATATTATAAACTTTCAGCTCTTTTCTGAAATGCATCGGCTATTTTTTCAAGACCAAATTGAAAAGACTTAGTCATTAAAATATTCAAAAATTTATTTTTAATTTCAAAATCAACATCAAAAGTCACCTCTGTTAAATCTCCTTGCTCCTGAAATTTCCAATTATTTTCTAAATAATTTAAAGGACCGTCAATATTTGTTACAAAAATTGTGTCATCTTTTTTATTGAATTTAACATCACTTTTATAGGTATCTACAAAAGGTCCTTTTCCTATTGTTAAATCGGCAACAATAATTGTTAAATCTCCCTCTTGTTTTTTTTCATAAACTTTTGAACCCTTGCAGAATGGAACAAATTCAGGATATTTTTCTATATCTAAAACGAACTCTATAAGTTTGTCTTTTCTGTTATCAATTAATCTCTTAACTGACGCTTTTGGCATTAATGAATGTTTTTTCTATTATTTTTAAGTTTATTAAAATCTTCATCAGCATGATAAGAAGATCTTGTTAAAGGTGATGAAGATACTAATAAAAATCCCTTAGATTTTGCTATTTTATCCAATTCTTTAAACTCATCTGGATGGTAATACCTATTTAATGGAAAGTGTTTGGCTGAAGGTTGAAGATATTGACCTATAGTTAAGAAATCAACTTCTGCAGATCTTAGATCATCCATAACTTGAATTATTTCATCTTTTGTTTCTCCAAATCCAACCATAATTCCAGATTTTGTGAAAACATTTTTATTGAATTTTTTTGAATTTTTTAAAAGTTCTAATGATCCAAAATATCTTGCCCCTGGTCTAACTTTTACATAAAGACTTGGAACAGTCTCAATATTGTGATTAAAAACATCTGGGCTTGCTTCCAATACTCTTTTATAAGCTTCTCCTTTTCTTAAAAAATCAGGAGTTAAAACTTCAATTGTAGTATTTGGATTTTTTTTCCTTGTTGCAACAATAACATCATGAAAATGGTTTGATCCACCATCTGAAAGGTCGTCTCTATCAACAGATGTAATAACAACATGTCTTAAACTTAATTTTTTAACTGCATTAGCTATTTTAATTGGCTCAAATTGATCCAATTTTTCTGGTTTTCCTGTTTTAACATCACAAAATGCACATGCTCTTGTACATGTGTCACCCATTATCATAAGTGTTGCGTGCCTTTTGCTCCAGCATTCAGTAATATTAGGGCAGTTTGCTTCTTGGCAAACTGTTACAAGATTATCTTTATTAACAACTGTTTTAGTTAAAAAAAACTCCTTACTATTTAGTAGCTTAGATCTAATCCACTCAGGTTTCTTTTTGATTGGATTAATCGGTTTATTAACTTTTTCAGGGTGTCTTGGTCTATTTTTGGTTTTCATTATCTTTAATTATATAGGTAGTCTCTCCTTCTTTTCCAAATAAAAACTTTTCTCTTATTAATATTTCTATGAAATCTAGATCTATATTTTCTGTTAAAAGTGAATTTTTGTGCTCTAAATCTTCTATTTTGCTAATTAAAGAAATTTGATCATTTTTTAGTTGCTCATACACATCTTTCTTTTCCATGAATGAAATGAGACCTCTATCACCGTCTAATAAATTAAAGAAAAAATATATAAATAGGAATGTTATGATAAGAATAAAATAGTTCTGTTTTAATTTTTCTAACATTAATCAATTTTATTCATTTTAGCTGATCTACCAAGATCTTCTTCAATACGAATTAGTTTGTTATATTTTGCAATTCTCTCTGATCTTGCTAGGGATCCAGTTTTAATTTGATTTGAATTGGTGCCTACTGCTAAATCAGCAATAAATGTGTCTTCAGTATCACCGGATCTATGAGAGATGATAGTTTTAAAACCAATAAGTTGAGCAAATTTTATCACTTCTAAAGTTTCGGTTACAGTTCCTATTTGGTTCAATTTTATTAAAATACTATTTGCAGATAAGTTTAGAAAGCCTATTTTTAATCTTTCGAGATTAGTTACAAAAAGATCATCACCTATTATTTGTGTTTTGTTTTTTGTTTCATTTACAAATTTTGACCATGCCTTCCAATCATCTTCACCAAATGGGTCCTCAATTGATTTAATTTGATATTTTTTAATAAGTTGTAAGTATTTTTTAATTGATTGATCAACACTTATGTAATTTTTAGAATGAATTGAATATTTACCTTTTTTAATTAATTCATTTGCTGCAACATCTAAACAAATTGATATATCTTTACCATTTTTAAAACCTGATTTTTTTATAGCTTGAACTATAAGTTTTAATGCACTTTCATTATCACTAATCATTGGTGCAAAGCCACCTTCATCACCTACATTAATAGAGTGACCAGCTTTTTTTAATAATATTTTTAAATTGTTTATTACTAAAAAACACATTCTGACAGCCTCATTAAATGATTTTGCTTTATCAGGTCTAATCATAAACTCTTGTATTCTAAGGCCATTATCAGCATGTGCCCCCCCCATTAATAATATTCATTAAAGGAAAAGGGAGTTTAAAATTTTTTTTAACAGTAAAATTTTTATATAAAGGTATTTTTTTAACTTTTGCTGATAATTTTTTTACAGCCATGGATACAGCTAATATTGTATTCGCTCCTAACTTTGTTTTTTGTTTTGTGCCATCTAATTTTATAAGAATACTATCAATTCTTTCTTGATCATGGATATTTTGATTTTTTAATTTATTTGAAATTAATTTATTAACAGTTGCAACAGGTATTAAAACACTTTTTCCTAAGAATTTTTTATTACTCTTATCTCTTTTTTCATAGGCCTCAAAAGTTCCTGTTGAAGCACCAGAAGGACAAATTGCTGACGCACTTAAATTATTTGAAAATACTTCAGCCTCAATGGTAGGATTTCCTCTACTGTCATAAACCTGTCTGGCTACAACTTTTTTGATTTTGCTCATTAATTACTTTTTAATTAAATTATCAATTTCTACAATTTGATAAATTAGATCATCTAATTTGTCTAAAGGGACCATGTTTGGACCGTCTGATGGAGCATTATCAGGGTCCTGGTGTGTTTCCAAAAAAATAGCTGCAACGCCTACTGCTACTGCTGCTCTCGACAAATACTCAACAAATTCTCTTTGACCACCACTTTTTTCGCCTAGACCACCTGGTTGTTGCACTGAATGAGTTCCATCAAATACTACTGGATAACCATTTTTTGACATGATGGGAATAGATCTCATATCTGAGACCAATGTATTATAACCAAAGCTAGCTCCTCTTTCGGTCACTAAAATATTTTCATTGCCACTATCTGAAATTTTTTTTGTTACATTAACCATATCCCATGGTGCTAGGAATTGACCTTTTTTTACATTAATAATTTTTTTAGTTTTAGCAGCAGCAATTAATAAATCTGTTTGTCTACAAAGAAATGCTGGTATCTGAAGAACATCTACGTGTTGAGAAACTAGGGAACATTGTTCTTCATTATGTATATCAGTTAGAACAGGCACGTTAATTTCTTTTTTGATTTTATCAAATACAGGTAGAGAGTTTTTTAAACCAGCTCCTCTTTTGCCTCTCAAGCTTGTTCTATTAGCCTTATCAAATGAAGTTTTATAAATAAATCCAATATTATACTTTGTTGTAATTTCTTTAATTTTACCTGCCATGTCCAAAGCATGTTGCTCAGTTTCAAGTTGACAAGGGCCAGCTATTAAACAAATTTTATTTTTGTTTGAAATTTCTATACCATTACAATTAACTATTTTATTTTCCATTAAAAGATTTTGCAGCTTTAATAAATGAAGAGAATAAAGGATGAGGATTTAAAGGTCTAGATTTAAATTCTGGATGAAACTGAACTCCAATAAACCATGGATGATTTTTAAGTTCAATAATTTCAGGTAATTGATTGTCAGGAGAAATTCCTGAAAAAATCAAACCTTTTTTTTCAAATTTTTGCATTAGATTTATATTGACCTCATATCTATGTCTGTGTCTCTCATTAATCATATTAGATTTATAAATATTTTTTATGGCAGAATTATTTCTTAGTTTTGCCTGATATAGACCTAATCTCATTGTTCCTCCCAAGTTTTTATCAGTTCCTTTTATAATTTTTCCATTTTTATTCCATTCATCAATTAATCCTATTACGGGAAAACATTTTTTATCTAATTCACTTGAGCCAGCATTTTTAATTTTTAAAATATTTCTTGCAAACTCAATCATTGCCATTTGCATTCCAAAACAAATACCTAGAAAAGGTATTTTTCTCTCTCTGGCATATTTTATTGCTTCAATTTTTCCCTCCGTTCCTCTTTTTCCAAATCCTCCAGGTATTAATATTCCTGATATATTATCTAATTTTGATTTAATTTCTTTTGATCTAAGTTTATCTGACTCAATTCTTACTAGGTTAATTTTAACTTTATTTGAAATTCCCCCATGCGTAAGAGCTTCATCAAGTGATTTATAAGCATCTTTAAGGTTTACATATTTGCCTATGATAGCAATATTTACTTTTCTTTTTGTTTTTAAAACTATATTTGTAATTTTTTTCCAGGGTAGCAAGTTTGGTCTTTTTCTAGATTTTATTTTAAAGAATTTTAAAACTTGTTTATCTAATTTTTGATTAAAGAAACTTATTGGAGCTTCATAAATAGTTTTTACATCAACTGTTTCTATAACATTAGCAATGTCTACATTACAAAATAAGGATATTTTTTTTCTTTGATCAAAAGGAATTGATTGTTGAGATCTACAGATCACTATATCAGGTTGAATTCCTATACTTCTTAATTCTTTAACAGAATGTTGTGTTGGCTTTGTTTTAATTTCGTCTGAAGATTTTAAAAATGGAACAAATGTTAAATGAATAAATAATGATTTTGATCTACCATTATCATTTGAAAACTGTCTTATTGCCTCTAAAAATGGCAAACTTTCAATATCTCCTACTGTTCCTCCAATTTCACAAATTACAAAATCTTCATTTGTTATATCTTTTTTTATAAACTCTTTAATTCTATTTGTAACATGTGGAATTACTTGAACTGTTTTTCCTAGATAACCTCCTCTTCTCTCTTTTTTTATAATATCACTATAAATTCTACCTGTGGTAATGTTATCAGATTGTTTGGATGAAATATTTGTGAATCTTTCGTAATGTCCTAAATCTAAATCAGTTTCAGCACCATCATCGGTTACAAAAACTTCACCATGTTGAAACGGACTCATTGTTCCTGGATCTACATTTAAATATGGATCCATTTTTCTTATTCTAACCTTATAACCTTGAGATCTAAGCAAGTATCCAAGCGATGCTGATGATAAACCTTTACCAAGTGATGAAACCACGCCGCCAGTGACAAATATATATCGCGCCATGGAATTATGTTATAGCCAATGATTTGTAAAAATAAAAGTATTAATTATTATTTTCTGGTAATTTTGGAGCATCGTCTGCATTTTCTTCAATTTTATCAATTACAGACGTATTTGAAGGAAGATCTCCTCGTGAAATAATAGTCAACCCTAGACTACAAATTATAAATAATGTTGCAACTATTGCAGTTGCTTTAGTCATAAAATTCCCAGCCGACCTTGAAAACATAAAGTTATCTTGAGAAACTCCAATACCCAAGGCTCCACCTTCAGATTTTTGAAACAAAACCAGCAATACTAGAATTGCTGCTAATATTATATTTATAATTAATAGTATGTTTTCCACGACGCCTAATTAATTGATTTTTTCATTATATCAATAAATATTTTTTCATTAGTTGATGCTCCACCAACCAAAAAACCATCAATATTATCGATTCTCATTAAATTTTTTATATTTTTTGGGTTTACAGAACCTCCATATAAAATCTTAGATTTTGTAAATTTTTTTGAATTCTTCAAGGTGTTTCTTATAAATCTAATATTTTTTTTCAAATCATTTTCACTAGGAATAATACCTGTGCCAATCGACCAAACAGGTTCATATGCAATTATAACTTTATTTAAATTCTTTAAATTTTTTAAACCTTCAAGTAATTGTTTTTTTAAAACATATTTAGTTTTATTTTTTCTTTTTTCAATCAATTTTTCGCCTATACATAAAACGACATTTAATTTTTCATTAAGTGCAGACTTAATCTTTAAATTAATTTTTTTATTATCATTTTCAGCTCTCGTTTCAGAATGTCCAATTATAACAAACTTACCTCCTAAATCTTTAATCATCTTGGAGCTTATAGCTCCTGTGAAAGGTCCATAGTTTATTTGTGTATGACAATCTTGAGCACCAATTTTAATATTTGATTTTTTTGTTTTATCTACAAAAGATTTGATCAATGTATATGGTGGACAATAAATAATATTGGCTTTAAGTTTCTTTGTTTTTGAATAACTTATTACTTTATTTAATGAATTAACCGACTTAACTGAACCAAACATCTTCCAATTGGCAATGAAATACATATTATTATTTGTCATAAAGATTAATATAATTTATATGTTTATTTTTTTTTAGATCAATAAATAAAGGTTATGAAATATGATAAGTAAATTAAGAGGTTTTTCAAATTCAAAACTAGCTGGGGTACTTGTCGGAATTATTATAATTCCATTTGTATTTTGGGGCATGGGTAGTGTTTTTAGTGGAGGCAATACTAACAACGTTGCTAAGATTAATAACGAAGCAATCTCATCAAAAGAATTTGTAAATTTTATAAATGAGTCAAGAATCACAAATGATATTATAAAAGCAAACATAGATAAAAATATTATTGAGCAAATATTATCAGAATTGGTATCTGAAAAATTAATTGAGATAGAAATTAAAGAATTAAATGTATCGATGTCAGAGGAAGCG
>CACLAY010000022.1 GCA_902604975.1 uncultured Pelagibacteraceae bacterium
TTTATTTTTTAGAAAAATTTTACTCATTTTTTTTTTATCAATTATTTCTTCATTCAACTCTATTGCTACTTTATTAATCGGTGTTTTTAACTTTTCGATAAGATTTTTTAAAGAAATTTTTAAATTAACAGTTAAAAGCTTCCCATTGACTACTATTTTTATTTTATTTTTTTTATTCATATAATATAAAGTTTAAATGAGTAAATTAATAATAATTAATGGTCCTAATCTTAATCTATTAGGTGAAAGAGAACAAACTCAATATGGTAGCAAGGATTACAAATATCTAGAGGAGATTTGTCTAAATAGAGCAAAAGATTTAAGTATTGATATAGAAATAAAACAATCAAACGTTGAAGGAGATATTGTAAATATTATTCAAAATGCTCGTAAAACTCATGATGGAATTATAATAAATGCTGCTGGATACAGTCATACATCAGTCTCAATAAGAGATGCTTTAAGTATCTTTAAAAAACCTATTATTGAGCTTCATATATCAAATATTTATAAAAGAGAGGACTTCAGACATAAATCCCTTATAAGCGCAGTAGTTACTGGTATTATTTGTGGCCTAGGAATAAATGGCTATATTTTAGCCATAAATTCTATGCATGAAATCTTAAAAAATGAAAATTAATAAAAATATTATTAAAGAGTTAAACGATTATTTAGAGGAATTTAATCTTACAGAAATTGAATATTCTGAAAAAGATATTAAGGTGAAAATTTCAAAATCTAGAATATCAAAAAATATTGAAACGGTAACAACTAGTATTAATGACAAGTTAATAAAACAAGAACCTTCAACTGACAGCTCTAAGAAAATTACTTCACCTATAATTGGAACTGCTTATCTTGCTCCAGAGCCGGGAGGAAAAAAATTTATTGATGTAGGTCAAAAAATTAAAAAGGGTGATACAGTTATGATTGTCGAAGCGATGAAAACAATGAATCATGTGCCAAGCCCTATTGATGGTGTTGTTAAAGAAATATGTGTTGAAGATGGGCAACCTGTGGAATTTGGCCAGACTATTGCATCCCTAGATTAAATTAATGTTTAAAAAAATACTTATAGCTAATAGGGGTGAAATAGCAGTTCGTATAATTAGAGCATGCAAAGAATGGGGCATTTCAACTGTAGCTATTCATTCTGATGTAGACAGGGAAAGTATGCATGTAAGATTAGCTGACGAAAGTATTTGCATTGGTCCTCATCAACCAACATTTAGTTATTTAAATATACCAGCAATTATGTCAGCTATAGAACTGACAGGTGCTGAAGCCGTTCATCCAGGTTATGGTTTTTTATCTGAAAATTTTGAATTTGCAAAAATATTAGAGGAAAATAATATAAAATTTATAGGTCCTTCATCTAATTTAATAAAAATGATGGGAGATAAAATTGAAGCTAAAAAAGTTGCTAAAAATTATGGTTTGCCTGTAATAGAAGGTTCAGATGGAGGTGTCAAAGATATTAATGAAGCAAAAAAAATATGTGAAAAGATAGGATTCCCTGTTCTAATAAAAGCATCTGGTGGAGGTGGTGGTAAAGGAATGAAAATTGTTAATAATTTAGAAGAGTTTGAAACACTTTTTTTAACAGCAAAGCAAGAAGCGAAAAAATTTTTTGGTAACGATGAAGTTTATATTGAAAAATTTTTTCAAAATCCAAGACATATAGAAGTTCAAATTTTATCAGGCAAGAATAGAACTGTTCATCTGCATGAGAGAGATTGTTCTGTTCAGCGAAGACATCAAAAACTTATAGAAGAAACACCTAGCCCAGTTTTAAATGATACTGTTAGAAAAGATCTATTTGAAAAGACTGTTAGTATGGTTAGTAAAATTGGATATGAGGGAGCTGGAACTGTTGAATTTATATACGAAGATGGAGAATTCTATTTTTTAGAGATGAATACTAGGGTGCAAGTTGAGCATCCAGTAACTGAAATGGTTACAGGAATTGATATTATAAAAGAGCAAATATGGATTGCTTTTTCAGGCAACACAGCTTTGAAACAAAGCGATATAAACCCCAGAGGTCATGCAATAGAATGTAGAATAAATGCAGAGGATCCAAGCAATAATTTTCAACCATCGCCAGGTAAAATTGGGATGTGTCATCAACCATCTGGTTTCAGAACGAGAGTTGATGGATCTATATACCAAGGATATAAAATAACTCCTTATTATGACAGCATGATTTGTAAAGTGATAACACACGGGCGAAATAGACAAGAAGCAATACAAAGAATGTTAAGATCTCTAGACGAGTTTGTGATAGATGGAATAACAACTACAATAGAATTACACAAAGTATTACTTAATAACAAAAAATTTATAACATCTGACTTTAATGTAAGCTGGTTAGATAAAGAAAAAGTTATTTAACTATAACATTTTTTTAACCAAACATCATAAACTGGATGGTCAAATGGTCTAATTGATGGACTTGATGCAAATGTCCAATCATTAAATACAAAGACTTTATCATTGTTATTCATTGTAGTATCTTTTACCTGCATATAAGCCGTAACTTCTGGATCATCATCAAATTCTGAATTGTAACATTTCAAAACTTTTATATTAAGATTTTGAAAAGAAAATTCCTCTCCAACTTTAATTTTAAGGTTTGTGTTTTTTGAACTTACCTTATCGAGAACACTTAACTCTGCAGTTGTCTCACTTTTTGGTAAAGTCACAGCATAAATGTTGTTAATTATAAGAATACTTAAAAATATCGCTATTAAAAAATTAACTTTTCCAGCTTTTATATTTTTTTTTAATGACATTATTATATTTTTTAGGATGGTAAGAATTTTCTGATCCAGTTTGGTTTGGCAAATGTTCCTTTTGCCAATCATATTTTTTTAAATTATGATCATTTTCTATTTTATTATTCATGTAATGCATCCATGAATACCATTCATTAGGTATTTTTGATGCCTCAACTTCACCATTATAAATCACCCATCTTCTTCCTGATTTACTTTCATAATATTTATTTCCATTTTTATCTTCCCCAACTAGTTTTCCTGAAAAAAATATTTGAAGTCTTGTTCCAAACGTCTGATGATTCCACCAGGTAAAAATTTGTTTAATTACTGTCAACATAAAAGTTTATTTTTTTTTCAATTTAAAATTGTAAAAATTAAATTAGACTAAAATTTTAAATTTCTATATACATTATATCTTTAAGATTCAATTTTATAAATAAATAAGGAAATTAAATGGCAAAATATTTAGTAGAGACGTACTACACTTGTAGTTTCAAAGTAAGTCATTATCTCGACGATATTGATGATAAAAATATACAAAATATTGAGAAAAGGGATGACGGAAAATTTGAAATATTAGATGTAAAACTAGATAATAGAAAAACCAAAAATTTGGAAAAAATTGAAAAAAACAAGATAAATGTTGTTGAAAAAGAGCTTCCTCAACCTCAGCAAAAAAATAGTCTTAAAATTAATCAAGAAATTTTAACTAAAAATATCAAAGATACTAATGGTAGAAGATTTAGTATGCCAGACAGAAGAAAAGGATATATCCAAAAGGCTTCGATTGGAGATCATAAAGTTTACTTACATACCGGTGAGTATGAAGATGGCAAAATAGGTGAAATATTTATTGATACAAGTAAAGAAGGTGAGCTAGTAAAAGCAACAATGAATAACTTTGCTATTGCTGTTTCACTTGGATTGCAATACGGAGTTCCATTGGATGAATTTGTAAATGCCTTTGTTGATACAAAATTTGAACCATCAGGTAAAGTGTTTGGAAATGACAGAATATTAAGTGCAACATCAATTCTTGATTATATATTTCGAGAACTAGCAATATCATATCTAAACAGAGAAGATCTTGCCCATACTCCATCTATCGGAGGATCTGAAAACCTGGATGAAGATGTAACAGATGAAAACAGCGAGGATAAAACTCAATTCTTAAAATTAGTAAAAGACATTACAAGTAAAGGTTTTGTAAGAAGTAATTACAAAAAGAAATTAGTAGATTTATCAGATATTAAATTAAATCTAAAAGGGAAGAAATAATTATTTTTTCTTTTTAATATCTAAATTTAATTCTTTTAGTTGATCATCTGAAATTTCAGATGGAGCATTCATCATCAAATCTTGTGCATTTTGGTTCATTGGAAACATGGTAACTTCTCGTATGTTTTTTTCATTTGCCAAAAGCATAACAATTCTATCAATACCTGGAGCTATTCCTCCATGGGGCGGTGCTCCATAATTCAAAGCATTTATCATTCCACTAAATTTACTATTAACATCATTTTTTGAATACCCTGCAATTTCAAATAATTTATACATTAATTCAGGAATATGGTTTCTAATAGCGCCAGATGATAACTCAATTCCATTACATACAATATCATATTGATAGGCTTTAATATTTAAAGGATTAGAAAGGTCTAATTTATTTACTTCTCCTTGCGGCATGGAAAACGGATTATGACTAAATTTTATTTTTTTTGTTGTTTCGTCAATCTCATACATTGGGTAATCAACTATCCAACAAAACGAAAATGTTTCATTATCAATTAAATTTAGATCCTCAGCTATTTTATTTCTTGCAACACTTAATATTTTCTCTACATCATTTTTCTTTCCACAAGAAAGAAATACCGTATCACCTATATTCGCATTTGTTAGTTTCATGATTTCTAATAATGCATTCTCTGAGAAAAATTTTCCAATTGGACCTTTGGCATTAATTTTATCATCTTTTTCCAATGTAAAATAAGCTAGACCAGATGAACCTTGCTCTTTTGCCCATCTATCAATACTATCAAAGAAATTTCTAGGTTTATCCTTTGTATTTTTGGTAACTAACGCTCTAACTACTGAGCCACTTTTCACTAATTTTTTAAAAATATCAAATTTCACATCTTCTCTTTCAAAAATAATTGTTAAATCTGAAATTTCTAATGGATTTCTTAAATCGGGTTTGTCTGATCCATATTTAAGCATTGCATCTTCATAGGTAATTCTTGGAAACTTTTCATGAAGTATATTTTTGCTACTAAATGATTTAAATAAATTCAAAAATAAAGTTTCTATCACATCAAAAACGTCTTCTTGCTCAACAAAAGACATTTCAATATCTAATTGATAGAATTCTCCTGGACTTCTATCTGCTCTTGCATCCTCGTCTCTAAAACATGGTGCTATTTGAAAATATTTGTCAAACCCAGCTACCATTATTAGTTGCTTAAATTGTTGTGGTGCTTGTGGTAGAGCATAAAATTTTCCAGGATTTAATCTACTAGGAACCAGAAAATCTCTTGCACCTTCTGGACTTGATGAAGTTAAAATAGGTGTTTGAAATTCTAAAAAACCAAGTTTTTGCATTTCTTTTCTTATAAAAGATATTACTTTTGATCTTAAAATAATATTTTGATGTATTTTTTTTCTTCTTAAATCTAGAAATCTATATTTAAGTCTTATTTCTTCAGCGTATTCTTGATCAGAAAAAACTGGCATTGGCAATTCTTTTGTTTCACCTAAAATATCTATATGATCAATTTTAACTTCTATTTCTCCAGTAGAAATATTTTTATTAATTGTTTCGTCTGATCTCTCAATCACTATTCCTGTAATTTTAATTACAGTTTCCAAAGAAAGTTTTTCAATTTTTTTAAATATTTCATTACTTTTGTCTATTACACATTGTGTAATCCCAAAGTTATCTCTTAAATCTACAAATAAAAGATTTCCATGATCTCTCTTTTTGTTAATCCAACCAGATAAAGAAATTTTTTTTTCTTTATGTGCCTTTGTGAGTTCTCCACAGTTATGAGTTCTATATTTATTCAATTTACAAAATCTCTTTTATTGTCTTAAAATTAATTGGTTTTTTTTTTTTTAAACTTAATTCGTCAATCTTATATATAAATTCATCAATTTTTCTATAAGATCTGTCAATTCTTCTAATTATGAAATTTATAATTTTTTTTTCAATTTTAATCTGGCGATCAGAAAAATTCTTTAAAATAATAGCAAAAAGTAATTCATCATCTGGATTTTCAATTTCAGCATAAAGACAATTTTTTGATCTTGATGCTAAATCAGGTAATTTGAATTTAATTTTGTTTATTGGCTTTAATGAATTTATCAGTAAATACTTACTATCCTGATCAATTAAATTAAAAATTGAATAAAGAATTTCCTCCTCATTACACTCTTCAAAATCATCAATAATAATACTTTCATGTAATTTAAGGCTTTTAAAAATTGAATTATCAATCTTATTTCCTTTTACTAAAAAGGCTTTTGATTTTAGCCTAAAGATATTTGCTAGATGACTTTTTCCAGAAAATTTTTCACCTGAAATATTTAATATTTTTTTATCCCATTCAGGCCATTTATTAATAAGATTGTAAGCATTAGAATTACTTTTCGATAAATAAAAATCATGTTCATTAAAATTAGTTTTATAATCTAGTTCGATTAATAATTGATTTAGTTCGTTCATTTCATTTTCCAATTTGGAGAAGAGGTATCAATAATAATATCATAATTTGACATTTCTTTTAAAAATCTATTAGGACTACTACTATAGTAAACTTTATAAATAACTTGGTTATTATCAAATTTTTCAATAGTGTAATAATTGATAAAATCCAAATTTTCCAAAGTGTTTTCAAGTTTTAATGATTTCTTTATATTAGAAGAATTTACAGACAATCGAATTGGAACTGATGTAGATGGGTTCATTTTATTAATAGATTTCCAATTATCTTCATATTTATTTTTTATATTTAATATCATTGAGTTTAAGTTTGATTGATCCTGTATATTTTTATTTATAAAATTTTCATTTGATAGTAAAAATTTATCACCAAAATTAATTTTTGAATAAAATTTAAAATCATTTTTCTTTTTAAAAACTATCATTATAATATAATTTTCTGAATTATATTTTTTTAATATTTTTTTAAAATTGTAATTTTCTATATTTTTAAAATTTTTTTTTATAGCTAGGTAGTCTTCCACATCCTCATTTGGTAAAATATAATTAATTTGAAAATAGTTTTCTTGAATATTTTCCCAATTTTTTACAATAATATTATCATTCAAATAATTAAAACTATTTTTTTCTAAATCGACTAGAATTGGTAGAAAAAAAACATCTATTTTTTTTGGTAAAGAAAGAATTATATTTTTAGAATTTAAAAATTGAATTAATTTTTTTCTATTGAATTCCACCTCTATTTTGCTTCTATATTTTTGATTTATAAATTTTTCATCCAATATTGAAAAACTATCAACCAATTTTTTAATATTCTCAATTGGAGTATCTGTGACTTTATTTAGATCCTTTCTCTCAAGAATCATTTGAGAGAGATCTTTAAATGCTTTTTTGAAGCCTCTATCAATTACTTTGTTCTTATTAAAATTAATATTATATTCTTCCTCAACTTCAATTTTTGAAACAACAAAAGTTTTCGAGTATGCGCTGTTTGTGGAAAACTCTATAAAATTAAAGGTTAAAAATATCAAAAAAATATATAAATAATTTGGTATTTTTTTTATAAAAAAAAACATAACTTTGTTATATGGCATCAAATAAATTAACATACAGTAAGAGCGGAGTTAATATTCCAAAAGCAGATAGTTTTGTTAAGTTCATAAGTTCACTAGCAAGAAAATCAAGCAAAAGTGGTGATTTTAAGAATATAGGTGGTTTTGGTGCAGTCTCTACAATTCCAAGCAAGTATAAAGAACCATACATTGTTACTAGCACTGATGGAGTTGGAACAAAAATTGAGATTGCAAATGATCTAAATAAATTTGATACAATTGGGATTGATCTTGTGGCTATGTGTGTAAACGACTTACTAGTTCAAGGAGCTAGACCATATTTATTCTTAGACTATATATCAGTAAGTAAAATAAACTTAAGCAAGTTAAAAAATCTAGTAAGAGGAATTGTTAAAGGATGTAGTATAGCCGGCTGTAAGTTAGTTGGTGGTGAAACTGCAGAAATGCCTGGGACATATTCAAAGGGTAAATTTGATATTGCAGGTTTTGCTGTTGGCCTAGTTGAAAAAAAAAAAATACTTCACAATAAGATTAAAAATAATGACCTTATTTTAGCAGTGCCATCTAATGGACTACACTCAAATGGATTTTCGTTAGTAAGGTATGTAATAAAAAAAAAAAAGATTAATTTGAAAACAAATAAATTTCTTAGGAAAGAATTAATTAGACCAACCAAGATTTATTCAAAAGAGTTATCAATAATAAATGAAAAAAATTTAATTAATGGATGTGCGAATATAACAGGTGGAGGATTGGTAGATAATCTTAAAAGAATAATTCCAAAAAAGCTAAGCGTAGAAATAAATCTAAATAACATTAGAACACTAAAAATTTTTAAATGGCTGCATAAAATGGGCATAAGTGAAAATGAGATGTTAAGAACTTTTAATTGTGGTGTAGGCTTTTGCTTAGTTATAA
>CACLAY010000023.1 GCA_902604975.1 uncultured Pelagibacteraceae bacterium
AAGTTATTATCTTTTGACCTCAGAGAAAAACCAGTTGCGCTTCAATTAGGTGGTTCTACACCAAAATTATTAGCAAATTCAGCAAAAATTGGTGAGGAATTTGGTTATGATGAAATTAATTTAAACTTAGGTTGCCCAAGTAAAAAAGTTCAAAAAAATAAATTTGGTGCATGTTTAATTAAGGAACCAAATTTAGTAGCTGATTGTTTATCAGAAATGATTAATTCAACATCCTTGCCAGTTACAGTTAAGACTAGAATTGGTTATGATGATGTAGAAGACTATGAACATTTTTATAATTTCATAAAAACTTTAAAGGAGACTGGGGTTGAAACTTTTATAATTCATGCAAGAAAAGCTATGCTAGGTAAATTTACACCTAAGCAAAATCTTAATATACCTCCTTTAAAGTATGATTATGTATATAAACTTAAACAAGACTTCAAAGACCTTGAAATAATTATTAATGGTGGTGTAACTTCAGCGGAGGAAGTGAAAGATCATTTAGATAAAGTGGATGGCACAATGATTGGAAGATCAGTTTATCATTCTCCTTATCTTTTAGCTGATATTGAAAAAGAGATATTCAACAATCATGATATCAAAGAACGGGAAGAAATTGTTGAGGATTTAATTGAATATGTTAAGGCTCAAGTTAAAATGGGTACAAGAGTAAATCAAGTTATGAGACATACACTAGGTTTATTTCATGGACAAACAGGTTCAAGCCACTGGAAAAGATATTTGAGTGAAAATATGTGTGTAAGAGATGCGGATGTAAAAAAAATTGATCATATTATGGATAAGGTCAGACTTTCTCCTAAATTACATTCGGCAGGTCTAATTGATTAATACTATTCTTTCTAATCAGTATTATCTTTTAATTTTATTAATGATAATAACTGCTTTTCCAGTAGGATTTTTTGCAGGTTATTTTGGGATAGGTGGAGGTTTAATATCTGTACCTGTACTTTTTTTTATTTTTGAAACAGCAGATGTTGATAAATCTTATTTGATGCATCTTTCGGTAGGAACAGCTTTTTCTATTACAATTTTTACTGCTTTTGTTTCAGTTATGACTCATAGAAAACATAAAGCTGTAGATACAAATATTTTAAAAACCTATGGTCTATTCGTTATCTTCGGAGTTTTGCTTGGTACATACATGGCAGCATTATTAAATACAAAATCTTTGGTTTTATTTTTTGCTGTAGTTGTATATTTTTTTGGTGGATATTTATTACTAGTAAAACAAGAGTTAAAAAAAAATAAAAAATTTAAGTTTCTACCAAAAGCAACTTTTGGTTTTATTTCAGGTTTTATATCTGCACCTATGGGTATTACAGGAGCCATGATGAATGTTCCAATTCTAAGATATTTTGGATATCCAATAAGTAGAGCAATAGGAAGTTCTGCTGCAATTGGATTTGTGATAGCATCTATTGGATCAATTGGTTTCTTGACATCTGGTTTTTTACTAAATGTAAATCTTCCTCTAAGTATTGGTTTTGTAAATATTCCTGCCTTTTTGATATTTATTCCAATTACATCTTTTATGGCAAGAATTGGAGCAAATATGGTTCACACCACTGATAAAAATAAAACTCAAAGGATGTTTGGGGTATTTTTATATGTAATAGGGACTTTATTTTTAATTAGGTTTTTAGATCTTTAATTAAAGCTTTTGATCGTATTCACCTATTTTACCAGTTTTTTGAAGTAAATCGTCGATAAAATCGAAGATTTTTTTCTTTCTTTCATCAGATGTTGGACTTTCGGTAACGACTACTAGTGAAGGTTTATTAGATGAAGCCCTTATTAAACCCCAAGAACCATCTTTGAATGAAAATCTAATACCATTAACAGTAAGTATACGCTCAATTTCTTGATCATCAATTTGAACATTTTTCGATTTTAAATTTTCAATTTGTTTAATTATTTCTTCAACAACCTGATATTTTTCATTGTCTTCACAAAAAGGAGCCATGGTAGGTGATTGATAGGTATTAGGTAATTCACTTATGATTTCACTCATTTTTTTATTATTATTATTTAGTAAATGACAAACTTGTATAGCTGAGTTTATACCATCATCATATCCGTAACCTAGAGGTTTATTGAAAAAGAAATGACCACTTTTTTCAAAGCCTGCAAGTGCTTTTTCATTATTTACTTTTCTTTTGATGTGAGAATGTCCTGTTTTCCAATATAATGTTTCACACGAGTTATTTTTTAAAACATCATCTGTTGAATACAATCCAGTTGATTTAACATCTACAATAAATTTAGATCCCTTGTGGTTTGAAGATAAATTTCTTGCAATCAATAATCCTATTTTGTCTGAAAAAATTTCATTACCATTATCATCTATTACGCCTACACGATCACCATCTCCATCAAATCCAAATCCAATATCAGCATTATTTTCTTTTACAGATATACTTATTGCATGTAACATTTCAAGATCTTCAGGATTAGGATTATACTTTGGAAAAGTATAGTCCAAATTACAATCTAGCTCTATTACTTCACATCCTATTCCTCTTAATACGTCTGGTGCAAATATTCCTGCTGTTCCATTGCCACAGGCAACTACAGCTTTAATTTTTTTCTTAATTTTATTTTTATTTATAAGATCATCTTTATAAACACTTTGAAAATTAGATATTTCTTTTTCATTTCCATTACCTTCAATAAATTTGTTGTTTAAAGTTATATCTTTTAATTCTTTCATCTCTTCTGGTGCATGAGTTAATCCTTTCTTGATTCCCATCTTTACACCGGTCCAACCATTTTCATTATGACTTGCTGTTACCATTGCAACAGCATCACTTTCTAAATTGAATTGTGCAAAATAAACCATCGGCGATATGGCTAATCCTACATCTTCAACATAGCAACCCGTTGAGATAAGTCCTTTTTTTAAAGCTGATTTTATTTCCTTGCTATAAGATCTGTAATCATGACCAACTATGATTCTTGGATTTTCTTTTTTTGTATGATTAACAACCTGAGTTCCTAAACCTTTTCCCAAATTTGTCACACCTTCTAAATTGATATTATCTGGGTACAACCATCGTGCGTCGTACTCTCTAAAGCCAAAAGGATCAATTTTTATTGAATTTTTCATGTTAATATTTTTATATTTTGTTTATTTTTTTATTGATAATTTTTTTCTCAAGTTCTATAAATGTTCTATTGATTTGTTGGTCATATAGTATATTTACCAAACCATCATACAACATCTAGTTGTTTTACTAAATTAAGTATAGTACAAAAAAGGAGCTAAATGAACAAGATTTTATCACAAGCTATTAGGAAAGCTGTCTCTGATTATACACCACAACTGAATCAAAATCCTAAAGATAAAAGATTAGATTTATTTTCTCTTAATAGTGAAACAGAATTGTTCCAAAATTCAAAAGGTATAACCATTAAAATTGATAGAAGCAGAGATGATAATTTAACTGACTTTGGAAAAGCTACTCTTAAAGACAGATACTTAGGAGCCAATGAATCTTTCCAGGATTTATTTGCAAGAGTTGCAAGTCATTATGCTGACGATAATTTACATGCTCAAAGACTATATAACTATATTAGTAATCTTTGGTTTATGCCAGCAACACCAGTTTTATCAAATGGAGGAACTACAAGAGGATTACCAATATCTTGTTTTCTAAATGAAGCAAGCGATAGTCTTAATGGTATTCTCGATCTATGGAGCGAAAATGTTTGGCTCGCAGCACGTGGTGGAGGTATTGGAAGTTATTGGGGAAACCTTAGATCAATAGGTGAGAAAATTGGAAGAGTTGGTAAAACTTCAGGAATAATTCCTTTCATTAAGGTGATGGACTCTTTAACAATGGCAATTAGCCAAGGTTCACTAAGAAGAGGTTCAGCTGCTTGTTATATACCAATAGATCATCCAGAAATTGAAGAGTTTATTGAGATGAGAAGACCAACTGGAGGAGATCCAAATAGAAAATCATTAAATTTACACCATGGTGTTTTAGTTTCGGATGCCTTTATGAGAGCTGTGGAACTTGATGAGCAGTGGGGACTTAAAAGTCCAAAAGATGGAGCTGTTCAAGCAACTGTATCTGCAAGAAATCTATGGATAAGATTACTTACAGCAAGAATAGAAACAGGAGAGCCATATATTATATTTATCGATACTGTTAATAGACAAATCCCTCAACACCATAAATTAGCAGGTCTTACCGTTAAAACTTCAAATCTGTGCAGCGAGATAACTCTTCCCACTGGAATTGATAAAGATGGCAAAGATAGAACTGCAGTATGCTGTTTATCATCTTTAAATGTTGAAAAATATGATGACTGGAAAGATGATGAAAATTTCATAAGTGATGTGATGAGATTTTTAGATAACGTAATGACAGATTTTATAGAAAACGCGCCAGAGCAATTTAGTGATGCAACTTACTCGGCAATGAGAGAAAGAAGTGTAGGTTTAGGTGTTATGGGACTACATTCCTATTATCAGAAGAAAATGATCCCAATAGAGTCTGTTATGAGCAAAGTTTGGAATAAAAAAATGTTTGAACATATTCAAAAGCATGTTGATAAAGCATCAAAAGATTTAGCAGAGGAAAGAGGACCTTGTCCAGATGCAGCTGATTACGGAGTTATGGAAAGATTTTCAAATAAAACAGCAATAGCACCTACAGCCTCTATCTCAATTATATGTGGTGGAACATCTCCAGGCGTTGAACCTATAGCAGCTAACAGCTTTACACACAAAACACTATCTGGTTCATTTAATGTTCGAAATAAGTATTTAAGACAATTACTAGAAAAACATGGAAAAGATACAGATGAAGTATGGTCAAGTATTACAACAAATCAAGGATCTGTATCACATTTAGATTTTTTAACTCAAGAAGAAAAAGATGTTTTCAAAACTGCTTTTGAGTTAGATCAAAGATGGCTTGTAGATTTAAGTGCAGATAGAACTCCGCATATTTCACAAGCACAATCTATTAATTTATTTTTACCTGCAGATGTACATAAAAAAGATTTACATCAAATTCATTTTCAAGCCTGGAAGAAGGGTTTGAAGAGTCTTTATTACTGTAGGTCTAAATCAATACAGCGTGCTGAAAATGTTAATGATGCAAATTCAACCGACATTGCTGCAAACGTTTATAAATCAAAAGACGAAAGTAATAACCAACAAGATTATGAGGAGTGTTTATCATGTCAGTAGCAGAAAAAATTAATAAAGAAATAATTCAACCAAAAAAAATGGGCCTATTAGTTGAGAACCCAGTTTACAAACCTTTTAGATACCCATGGTGCTATGATGCATGGTTAACCCAACAAAGAATTCATTGGCTACCTGAAGAAGTTCCGTTAGGGGATGATGTAAGAGATTGGCAAAAGAATTTATCTCAACCAGAAAAAAATTTGTTAACTCAAATTTTTAGATTCTTTACTCAAGCAGACGTTGAAGTTAATAACTGTTACTTAAGACACTACACAACCGTATTTAAACCCACAGAAGTTTTAATGATGATGACTGCATTTGCTTCAATGGAAACTGTTCATGTTGCAGCTTATTCACATCTTTTAGATACAATTGGAATGCCTGAGTCCGAATATTCAGCTTTCATGAAATATAAAGAGATGAAAGATAAATATGATTACATGCAAAACTTTAATGTAAATTCAAAAGAAGATATAGCTAAAACTGTTGCAGTGTTTAGTGCGTTCACAGAAGGTCTACAATTATTTGCAAGTTTTGCAATCTTACTTAACTTCCCAAGACATAACAAGATGAAGGGTATGGGCCAAATTGTTACTTGGTCAGTAAGAGACGAAACACTTCACTGTAATTCAATGATTAGAATCTTTAAGGAGTTTATTAAAGAGAATCCTGAAATATGGACGCCAAAACTTAAAAAAGAACTTTATGAAGCTTGTAGAACAATCGTTGAGCATGAAGATTCATTTATCGATTTAGCCTTTGAGATGGGTCCTATGGAGGGTTTAACTGCAAAAGAAGTCAAAGAATATATAAGATTTATTGCTAACAGAAGATTGGATCAATTAGGTTTAGAGCCAATTTATGATGTGCAAAAAAATCCATTAACATGGCTTGATACCATGCTGAATGCAGTTGAACATATGAACTTCTTCGAAGGTAGAGCAACAGAATATTCAAAAGCATCTACAAGAGGATCTTGGACAGAAGCTTTTTCTTAGGATTATCTTTGATTTAATTGTAAAACTTTACGGTGCTTGCTACCTTTATAGCTTGCTAAAGGTCTAATAAGTTTATTAGCAGCATGCTGCTCAATAATATGAGCTGACCAGCCAGTAATTCTTGAAATTACAAAAATTGGTGTGAAGAAATCAGTATCAAATCCCATTAAATGGTAAGTAGGTCCAGTAGGGTAATCTACGTTTGGATGGATATTTTTTCGATCTATCATTACTTTTTCTACAATGTCGTAAATTTTTTCAAACTTTCTATCTTTTTTGATTTTAGCAACTTTTCCAAAATATTCTCTCATTGTAGGAACTCTTGAATCTCCGCTTTTATAAACTCTATGGCCAAATCCCATTACAACATCTTTATTATCTAGTGCTTTATTTATCCATTTAAGTGCATTCTCTGGTTTTTTGATTTTATTCATCATATGCATGACTTCTTCATTAGCACCTCCATGAAGAGGTCCTTTTAAACTTGCTATTGCACCAGTGATTGCGCCATGAATATCCGATAGACTACTTGTTATTGTTCTAGCTGTAAAGGTTGAAACATTAAAACTATGTTCTGCATATAAAATTAACGAAACATCAAAAGCTTTAACTATATCTTTGTTGGGTACTTTGCCAAAACACATATGAAAAAAGTTTTCAGAAAATGAAAGTTTGTTTTTTGGAGGTATAATTCTCTTTCCTTTTCTTGCCCTATAAAATGCTGCAAGTGCAACAGGCATTTTAGCAAAAATTCTCATTACTTTTCTCATATTTGCTTTAGGTGAATTATCTTTTGTTTCTTTATCCTCTAGACCCATGATACTCACTGCTGTCCTTGCTACATCCATTGGATGTGCTTTCTTTGGAAATTTTTTTATATCATCTAATAATGTTTTAGATAATTTTCTTTCTTTTCTCTCTTCTTTTTCAAATTTTTTTAATTGTTTTTTACTTGGAAGTTCACCATTTAAAATAAGATAAGCTACTTCCTCAAATTTACACTTTGCGCACAAATCTTGAGCAGCATATCCTCTATAAGTCAAAGAATTAATCTCTGGCATTACTTTAGAAACTTCTGTTTCGTCAACAACTATACCCAGTAAACCTTTTTTGATTTCGTCACTCATTATTCGTGTCCATCAGTATTAAAATTATAAATTTTTTCGTCTAAAGCATTATATTTTTCGTATTCAACTAAATCATATAATCTTTTCCGCGTTTGCATTTTATCAATAATATTGTTTTGATGTCCATCAGCAAAAATGGCACGTAAACCATCCTCCACATTTTTCATTGCTAATCTTTGGGTGGAGACTGGATAAATAACAATATTATATCCCAAGTCTTCAAGTTGTTTGTAATTGAGTAATTTTGATTTTCCAAACTCTGTCATATTAGCTAAAAGATAACATCCAAGGGATTTTCTAACTAATTCAAACTCTTTTTCATCTTTCAAAGCTTCAGGAAATATAACCTCAGCACCAGCATCTACGTATGCTTTACATCTATCAATCATGCTGTCTATTCCTTCTACATTATTTGCATCTGATCTAGCTATGATTTTAAAATTATTATCTTTTCTAGAGCTTACACATTCCTTTATCTTAGAAACCATCTTTTCTTTAGAAATAAGCTCTTTATTATCTAGATGACCACATCTTTTTTGTTCTATTTGATCCTCTAAATGAACAGCAGCTACACCAAATTCTTCAAATGTCTCAATTGTTTCTTTGCATGATTTAAATCCAGTATCAATATCAACTATTGTTGGAAGATTTGTTACTCTAGAAATTAAATAAGATCTAGTGCTAACATCTTGAAGGGTTGTTAAACCAATATCTGGAAAGCCTAAATCATTAGCCATTACACCACCAGACACATAGACTGCATCATAACCGATTTCCTCTATTAATTTAGCTGTTAAAGGATTGTATGCACCAGGTACTCTTAAAATTTTATTGGATTTAAGTTTTGTATCTAGA
>CACLAY010000024.1 GCA_902604975.1 uncultured Pelagibacteraceae bacterium
GCTTCATGAGCAATATTTGATTCTGAATTTTTGTTTTTGATATAAGGAACTGTATGCGCCCCACATTTATTACCCATTAGTAAAGAGTCACATTGAGTATAATTATTGGAATTTTTGGCTTTTGAAGAAATGTCAACTAAGCCCCGATAAGTCATATCTGAGAAACCAGCACTAATACCTTTTGATATTATTTTACTTTTAGTATTTTTCCCCAAATGTATCATTTTAGTTCCAGTATCTGCTTTTTGATGATTGTTTGTAATTGCTATTGAGTAAAACTCACCAACAGAATTATCACCTTTTAAAATACAGCTTGGATATTTCCAAGTAATTGCAGAACCAGTTTCAACTTGTGTCCAAGAAATTTTTGAATTCTTTCCTTTGCACAAACCCCGCTTAGTAACAAAATTATAAATTCCACCTTTTCCATCTTTATCACCAGGATACCAATTCTGAACGGTAGAATATTTAATTTCTGCATCATCTAATGCAACTAGTTCAACATTTGCGGCATGTAACTGATTTTCATCTCTCATTGGAGCAGTACAACCTTCCAAATAACTTACATAGCTTCCCTTATCAGCAACAATTAGTGTTCTTTCGAATTGACCTGTATTAGATGCATTTATTCTAAAGTATGTTGACAGCTCCATTGGGCAACGTACACCTTCGGGTATATATGCAAATGAGCCATCAGTAAAAACTGCAGAGTTTAAAGTTGCAAAAAAATGATCAGTGACAGGGATAACTGAACCTAAATATTTTTTAACTAATTCAGGATGATTTTGTATAGCTTCTGAGATTGGACAAAAAATAATTCCTTGTTTTGTAAGCTCTTCTCTAAATGTCGTTGCAACAGAGACTGAGTCAAATACTGCATCAACCGCTATACCATTAAGTCTCTTTTGCTCTTGAAGTGGAATTCCTAATTTTTTATAAGTTTCCAAAAGTTTAGGGTCTAAATCATCTAAATTTTTTGGTTTATCTTTCATACTTTTAGGTGCTGAATAATAATATAAATCTTGATAATCTATTTTTGGATATTTTGGTTTTTGCCAATCTGGTTCTTTTAACTGTTTAAATCTTTCAAATGCTTTTAATCTAAAATCAAGCATCCACTGAGGTTCTTTTTTAATATTAGAGATAAATTTAATTACATCCTCATTTAAACCTTTAGGAGCTTTTGTATTTTCAATATCAGTTGTAAAACCGTATTTATAATCTTTTAAATTATCAATTTCTTTTTGTCTGTTATCCATTTAAAGTTCTCTTATTAATCAAATCGCTTAATGTTTTTTGCTGAAAAAAATTATTTATATAATCTTCTAGCTCATCCCATAAATCATGAGTGATACACTTTGACGACTTTCCATTACAACCACTTTCAGAGTGCTTTTCACAACCAATCGTTTTAACTTTCTCATCAACTGCAATAAATACATCTGAAATTTTTATCTCTGAGGCTTGTTTTGATAAAATATATCCTCCTCTATTTCCTCTAACACTTTTAACAATTTTGTTTTTTTTTAACTTTGAAAATAATTGTTCTAGGTAAACAAGTGAAATGCCTTGTCTTAAAGAGATGTCTCTTAAGGATACTGGCTCACTTAAATTAAATTTTGCCAGATCTGCTAGAGCCATTACAGCGTATCTACCTTTACTTGATAATTTCATATTTTCCGCAATTTACGGGACTTATATATACCCGACTATTTTAGTCAAGATTAATTAGTTTTTAAAAACTTGCATTTTGTCACTCAATTTTGATAGAAAAAACCTTATTTTTTTTTGAGACTAATAATCAATGGCATCAGTAGATAATAAAATTGTCGAAATTTTTATACCAGGGCCAGCTGGGAGATTAGAAGCTAAGTATTTTAAAAGTAAAAAAAATACTTCTCCAATTGCATTGATTTTACACCCACATCCTCAATATGGTGGAACAATGAACAATAAAGTTGTTGTAGATATATTTCAAACATTTGTTGATAACGATTTTTCAGTTTGTAGAGTTAACTTCCGAGGTGTGGGTAAAAGTGACGGAGAATTTGATAATGGACAAGGTGAGCTTGCAGATGCTGCGGCTGCTTTGGATTGGCTTGAAAGAGAAAATTTTGATAACTCTCAGTGCTGGATATCAGGTTTTTCGTTTGGATCTTTAATAGCAATGCAATTATTGATGAGAAGGCCAGAAATAAATCGATTTGTTGTTGTATCTCCACAACCTAATGTTTATGACTTTACATTTTTGTCTCCCTGTCCAACATCTGGTGCAATGATATATGGAAAGAAAGATGAATTAGTTCCAATAGAACATATAAATGATTTAAATAAAAGACTTAGTGAGCAAAAAGGTATTGAAGTTGAATTTCAATCTATACAAGATGCAAATCATTTTTTTTCCAAAAATGGACCAGCTTTAATTAAATCTTTAAATAAATATATAAAAAAAGAAACCGCTCTTTATTAATCAAGAATTTTTACAACAGTCCCACCAACTGTAGGTGTTTTGCAATTAGTAGTAGATGGAAAAGAATTAGGTAATCCTAAATAAGATCTTATTGCAAGGAAAGCAAATGCTTGTGACTCTATAAAGTCACCATCAATATTTAAATCATCAATTGAATAAACTTTATTTTGTATTTTATTTTTCAATGAATTAATTAAGTATTTATTTTTCCTACCACCCCCGCAAACATAAATATTATAATTTCCAATTTTTTTAGATAATAATTCAGAAGTTATATCAGTAATTGTAGTTGTTCCATTATCTAACGTAAGACCTTTTGCAAAAGAAATATCAAAATCATTAGTATCTAGAGATCTCTTAGAATTAATTTTGCTATAATAATAGTTGTCCATATACTGATCAAAAATAAATTTGTCTGTTTTCCCTTTCTTTGCATAATTTCCGTCCTTATCAAAAAATTCCTTGGAATTTTTTCTTATCCATTTGTCAATTAAGCAATTTCCAGGACCTATATCTCTACTTGCTATTTTAAAATTTTTATCAATTTCAGTTATGTTTGCAATACCACCGATATTCAGTATTGAAATTGGAATTTTTACTTTATTTTCTTTAAACAGCTCTTTTACAAGTGCAAGATGGTAAATTGGAGTTAAAGGTGCTCCCTCTCCTCCATTTTTGATATCATTTTGTCTGAAGTCATAAACTACAGTTTTATGAGTTTTTTTTGATAAATTACCGCCAATACCAATTTGTTTTGTAATTTTTTTGTCTGCATTATGATAAATTGTGTGACCATGAAAACCTATAAGATCAAAATTAATTTGTTCAGATATTTTAATTGCAAGGTCAGCATGAAAATCTGTTATTTCTCTCTCTAATTCATCAATATCAGAGTTATATTTTAGCAGGTCTTGAATTTCTGAAATTTTTTCTTTTATTCTATGAATTTTATTTGAAAGATTTAGTGGATAAGGATCAAACCTATTAAATTTGATAAGAATACTCTCTTTACCATCAGAGCTTATAACTGAAGAATCTACACCATCACCAGATGTACCACTCATAAATCCAAGCGCTGATAAATTTTTTTTCATTCTTATTTTTTTTTAATAAAATATGTATATTGTAAGATTATAGATCTATGAATAATTATTTAAAAGAATTTAAAGACAGAGGATACTATTATCAATGTACTGATGAATTAGAATTATCAAATTTATTAAATAAAGAAAGTACTAACGCTTATATTGGATTTGATAGTACTGCTCCCAGTCTTCACGTTGGCAGTTTATTACAAATTATGTGCCTTAGACTTTTGCAAAAGCATGGACATAGACCAATTGTTCTTTTAGGTGGAGGAACAACAAGAATAGGAGATCCTTCTGGAAAAGAAGAAACTAGAAAAATTCTATCTGAAAAACAGATAGAGAGTAATATTAATAATATAAAAAAAATTTTTAAAATTTTTCTTAAAACAAATAATCCAAAACTGAAGCCTTTATTTGTTAATAATTATAAATGGTTAAGTAAACTTAATTATATAAATTTTTTAAGAGATATAGGTAGACATTTTACAATCAATAAAATGTTAACATTTGATAGTGTAAAATTAAGATTAGAAAGAGAACAATCTTTAAGTTACATGGAATTTAATTATATGATTTTGCAAGCATATGATTTTTATGAACTTAATAAATCGAATAATTGTAACTTGCAAATTGGTGGATCAGATCAATGGGGCAATATAGTAAATGGAGTTGAGCTCATTAAAAGAGAAACTGGAAATTATGCATATGGTTTAACTACACCACTTATAACTTTAGCATCAGGTACTAAAATGGGTAAAACCGAAAAAGGTGCAATATGGCTAAATAAAGAAATGCTATCACCATATGATTATTGGCAGTTTTGGAGAAACACAGATGATCGTGATGTTATAAAGTTTTTAAAAATGTTCACTGATTTACCTTTAAATGAAATAAACAATTTAAAAGATAAAAATATCAATGAATTAAAAATTTTGCTCGCCAATAATGCAACAGAAATGTTACATGGAAAAAAAGAAGCTGTAAAATCTGAAAAACTTGCTAAAAATACTTTTAAAGAAAATTCAACTGGTGAAAATCTTCCAGGTATTAAAGTTAATAATGATATATTATCAAAAAATATAGTTGAGCTAATTTCATTTGTGAATAAAAGTATCTCAAAATCTGAAATAAGAAGATTAATTAAATCAAACGCAATTAAAATAGATAATAAAAATATACAGGATGAAAAATATATTATTGAACCTGCCTTATTCCTAGACAAAGGTTTTGTAAAGTTATCTATAGGAAAGAAGAAGCACTTTAAAATTACAGTTTAATTGCCTTTAATAATTTCTAAAGTCCTTGTAATAAATC
The DNA here is from genome assembly GCA_902604975.1 of uncultured Pelagibacteraceae bacterium. Lineage (GTDB taxonomy): Bacteria > Pseudomonadota > Alphaproteobacteria > Pelagibacterales > Pelagibacteraceae > Pelagibacter. The sequence continues at coordinate 4,873 of CACLAY010000024.1, forward strand.
TTGGAGTAAGCGTTTTTATAGGATTAACTGAACTTTTTAGATCGCTTGGTGGTCCCTTAATCTTAAAACTAACACCAAACACACCTTCTCCAGTTTTATCACCAACTAAAATATCTCCAAGCAAAGGAATTTTGGATATTGTTTTGTTAATTGTTGTTGCAGGTACTAAAGTTCCTCTCAGACTTGTTAATCTATCTTTCTCAATGTAACCTTCCATCATTATTGAAATTGCAGGACCAAGAGCATATAGCTCATCAATTTCTGTTAGACTATTTTTTGTTTTATAATCCATTTCAAATTGATCAAATCTTATTCCCTCACCAGTTAAAAGATCTGCAATTCCTTGTAAAGATGCGAGTGTGAGTATTTTTGCTAAAACTGGTACTTCCTTAACTTTAAAATCAGTAATTTTTAGATTTGATCTAGAAGTATTGTCAATCTTCATTGAATTAAGTTTTAACTTACCTTCCTCAAAACCTTTAATAAATTTGTAATTATTGATAAAAGGTTTTGGGTACTCAATTAATATATTTGTTATTTGTTCGTTTTTTATTGTGGTTCTATAAGAGTAAGAGAATTTTTTGTTTCTATCTAAAATTGCATCAGCCTTGGCTAAGAATAACTTGCTTTTCTTTATATCAAATTCTCCGATGAATTTTTCAAGGTATGTATCTTTTTCTAAATATATTTTATTTATATTTAAATTTAATGAAGTATTAATATTGTGAAATAATTCAGAAATTTTATTTTTTTTATCACCTTTCAATAGCCTCTCAACTAATTGCTCACCATCAATCTGGTATCCAATAAAATTATAATTATTTGAATTTTTTTTAATTTGAAATTTGTTTAAAATCTTATTTGTATTTAAAAAATTAACATCAATTTCTTCAACACTCTGTATTTTTAAGTTTGGTGAAGTATTTAGATTTTTAGCTGAGATATAATTTTGATTTTCATTAAAACTAATTTTTCTAAAGTTAAATCCTTTTTTAGATTTATTTAATAAGATTTCTAATTCCGAAGGAATATTATTTTTTTTATAATATTGAATTTCATTAATGTTAATAATATTTTTACTTAGGTTTAATAAAGAGTAGAGTTCAAAATTATTTTTATTTCCCTCAAATTTAATAAAAAAATTATCTTTTTTATTATTAAATGTGTATTTTCCATCTACTTTTAAATTAATTTTATCATTTTCGTATTTAATTGTAATATTTGGGTTTTTAATAGATATTTTATTTTCATAATTTTCTATATATTTTTTTACAAAATTAGATTTATAATTTATGTCTAGATTATCGAAATTTAAATCAGATCTTACATAAAGTTTATTTATATTAAATTTATCATCCATTGAGAAATTAATTAAAATATTAGAGTCTAAGTTTAATACTTGATCTTCTACTAAGCTCTCTTGAAGATTAAAATATTTTTTAAACTCTTTTGTATTAATACTGTTGTTGTTAGTATTTAAGAAAATTTCTACATCAGAGATTTTTGGCTTGTTTTTGACTACTTTTAAATTTAAAATATTATTATCTAATTCATTATTATAATTTTGATTTAAAAATGAATAATTACTCTTTAAATCCATTTTAAATAATTCATCCTCAAAAATTAATTCCGTTTTAATGTTCCTTAAATACAAAACATCTTGGATTTTTGTGTTAAACTCTAATTTGTCGAAATTAATTTTTGAGTTAATGAGATAATTTTCTATTTTATTCTTATTTACTGCAAATTCGAATTGATTATCTGTTTCAATATTTATATTTCCTTCAGATATTAGATTATGATCAAGTCCTAAAAGATTAAAAAGTATTTTAGGATCTATAAGTGTTTTTTTGTTACTAATATTGCCATTTATTTTGAAATTTTTATTATTTTGACTTTTTAAAAATAGTTTTAATTTATTGTTTTTGTAATCATTTTTTGATTTTAAATTATTAGAAAATACAAAATTTGATGTTAAATCAGCATTTAATTGGTTATTTTCATACTTAGAGTTAATTGTACCATCCTTCAAAAAAATTAGATTTTTATACTTTTTAGCCAAATATATTTCATCAAAATTAATGATTGAATCAATTTTAATATTTTCTAATTTTTTTAATTTACTAACTCTAAATGAAAAAAAATTCTTACTCTTTATTGGAATATCAATATCAGATATAAAATCTTGTTTGATATTTGCTAATTTAAATAATAAATTTGGATTTATTAGTGCTTTAGAATTTTCGATATCTCCTTTTATAAAATACAAATCTGAGTTTTCATTCTTAATTTCAATACTTTCTGACACCAAATTTAAATCTTGATACCGAAAGTTTAAATTTGAAATTTTTGAAATTTTATCTTTAATATCAAAATTGAAATTAATTTCATCAATACTGTCATAACCTAATAAATTAAATTTTGCATCTTTAATAGAGCCAGAAAGGCTATATGAATATTGTTTTTGATCAATAGCATCAAATTTGGACTCAAATTTAAACTTAATTAATCCCTTTTTGATTTGGCTATAAAGTATATATCTAGATAGGTCGAAGTTTATTGAGTTTAGTAATGACGTAACTTTTTTTAAAGAATTTTCTGAAGACTCTATCTTAAGATCTTTAATTGAGTTTTCTTTTTTTATAAATTTTATAATATTTAAATTTATTTCTGTATTTAAAATTTTTATTTTGTTTTTTTCAGCAATCAAAATTGAGTCTTTGGTATTAATATTAATAGAGCCTTGAATGAGATTTAGCTTAATAAACACAGTATCAAGTTCAAGATTTAATTTAGAATTATATTCTTTGACTTTCGTAATTATAAAATAATTAAAATTATCTGTCTTCACTCCATAGGTGCTTAAATAAATAACAGAAAAAGATAGGAATGTTAAAGTTAATAAAATTATAATTAAAATAGTTTTACGCATTTAATTTATATAAAGAATTTTCTAAAAATTCGTCAATTTCACCATCTAAAACTTTGTCGGGATTAGAGTTCTCATAATTTGTTCTATTGTCTTTAACCATTCTATAAGGATGAAGCACATATGATCTAATTTGATGCCCCCAACCAATTTCTGATTTCAAATTTTCTATATTATCGCTCTCCTTTTTTCTTTTTTGTATTTCATTCTCATAGAGTCTCGCTTTAAGCATATTCATACAAGTTTCCTTATTTTTATGCTGAGATCTTTCGTTTTGACATTGAACAACAATTTTAGTTGGAATATGTGTAATTCTTACAGCACTATCAGTAGTATTTACATGCTGTCCACCTGCCCCACTTGATCTGTATGT
>CACLAY010000025.1 GCA_902604975.1 uncultured Pelagibacteraceae bacterium
TTTCGTTAAGATTTTTGCGATATTTTCCAAGTGTATACATTCCAATACCATTTATATCTACATTTGTTTCAGCAATATTATTCAATTTTATTATTTTTGCCTCAACAGGATCAGAACTTGATAAGATTTTTGAAGCCTCATCAACAATTTCGCTAATCAATTTATTAGGTTCTTTAGCAAATGAAATATTATTTAAAAATGATATTAAAAAAAAAAAAGAAATTATTTTAACTTTAATCATTAATAATTATTGGGTATCAATATCTTCCCAATCATCATCATTCATAGTCTCAGTGGTCTCGTCTGAATTAAGAATTTTTCTTTTCCTATCTTGTAAATATAAGCTTCTAACAGATGCGTATAAATCCATAGAACTTTTCTCAAGGCTATTAAAAGCTTCCAGGTTTTTTGCTCTAAAATCTACACCAGCTGTTAATCTAGAATAATAATAATCTGAATTTTCAACGTATCTAGTATCATTGGCTATTGTTATATTGTACCATGCGTCTCCACCTGTAAAATTAGCTAATGAACCTATTGAGTCCCTAACTGTAGTAGGACCAAGTACGGGTAATATAAAATAACATCCTTCTTTTACACCCCAAGTTCCGAGGGTTTGTCCATAATCTTCTTTATCAAGTTTGCCAAGTCCATAATAAGAAGCTACATCAAAAATACCAGCAATACCCAAGGTGGTGTTGATTGAAAATCGTAAAGTATTTATTCCAGCCTCTTTAAGCTGACCCTGTAAAATGTTGTTTGGTATAGTCACAACATTAGATAAATTACTTAGTGCATTACTTGTTCCTGATCTGATTGGTTTAGGCAAGTATCTATAACCTTTTGCAATTGGTTTAAAAAAAATCTTATCTAATCCCTGATTAAACGCAAATACACCTCTATTAATAGTTTCAAAACAATCTTTAACCTCAGAACCTTGCTGTTTTTTCTTATTATTTATTTCTAAAGATCCATCTGATCCTGCATACGAACTTAACGTATAAACTTGAGAAAATATTGTAATTATAAAAATTGTTAAAATCTTTTTCATTAATGCCGTTTATATTATATCCTCTACTTATTTAAAGATTTAATTGTTAAAAATAATGCAGAAAAATGTTGAAAAAATGACTGTTAATTACTCACCAAATTTTGATCTCAAAAAAAGAGACAAAAGCAAAATAAAATATTTAATTTATCATTACACTGGTATGAAAAATGACAAAATAGCTATTAAAAAACTAACTAGTTTAAATTCTAATGTAAGTTGTCATTACTACATAACTAAATCAGGGAAACTTATACAAATGGTTCCTGATTTATATGTTGCTTGGCATGCTGGAATGTCCAACTGGGGAAATCATAAGTCTTTAAATTTTAAGTCAATAGGTATTGAAATTTCTAATCCTGGTCATCAATATGGCTATAAAGAATTTACTGGTAATCAAATAAAATGTTTAATTAAACTTTCAAAATTAATTATTAAAAAATATAATATTAAAAAAAATAAAATTTTAGGTCACTCAGATATAGCTCCTTTAAGAAAAATAGATCCAGGAGAAAAATTTCCTTGGAAATTTTTAAGCAAAAAAAAAATTGGAATTTGGCACAAAGTAAATTCAAATATTCTTAAATCATCTAGGGGGAAAAAGTCAGAACTAAATTTAAATAAATTTATTTTTTATTTAAAAAAATTAGGATATCATATGAAATACTCTAACCACAACGAATTAAAAAAAATTATAAAAACTTTTCAAATGAGATTTAGACCTGAGATAACTGACGGAAAATTAGATCTAGAATGCTATAAAATAGCAAAATCCCTTTATAAACTTAGATAATAAATAATTGAACTTTATAAAATATTTTGTATTGTCCAATCGCCAGATAAAAGACTTATCGCTTTAATTTATAAAGAGGAAAGTCCGGGCTCTACAAAGACACAGTGCCAGTTAATGGCTGGCAGGGGCGACCCTAGGGATAGTGCCACAGAAAATAAACCGCCTTATCAAGGCAAGGGTGAAAAGGTGTGGTAAGAGCACACCGGCTAAGTTGGTAACAGCTAGTGCATGGAAAACCCCACTGGGAGCAAGACTGAGTAGAGATGACACTGTTAGAAATAACTAAAAGCAGTCTTTGGCTAGTCATCTGGGTTAGTTGCTTGAGCCTTAAAGTGATTTAAGGCCTAGAGAAATGATAAGTTTAAACGACAGAACCCGGCTTACATTTTATCTGGCAAAACAATAACATTTAATTGTTTTGCTAAATAAAATCATTGTTTGCATTTTGCTGAATATTAGAAATTTAGAACAAATCAAGAATACCTTGATTATAATATTAGGTATTGACGATTAAATTTAAAACCCATAATATCCCATAAAATCCCAAATAAGGAATTTATGGATTATGTTTTTATCTACTTACGAAAACAAATTAGACAAAAAAGGAAGGGTGTCCGTGCCTGCTAGTTTTAGAAGCTATCTCTCGAATATGGGATACAACGGAATCGTATGTTTTCCATCATTTAATAATCAGTCAATTGAGGCTTGGCCTCAAGATAGAATTGAAAAAATCTCAAATGCAATAGACACTTTAAATCCATTTGAGGATAAGAAAGATTATTTTTCAACCTCAATACTATCGGAAAGTATTAACTTACAATTTGATAGCGAGGGAAGAATTCTCATTACAGAAAAATTATTAAAACATGCAAAAATAAAAAATAGCATGCTGTTTGTTGGCCAAGGAAAAACCTTCCAAATATGGGAACCAACAAGTTTTGAAAAATTTAGGGTCACTGCTAGAAAAAAATCTAACATTAATAGGGCTAACCTTAAATGGGAGCAAAAACTTAATAACTAATGGGGGATAAATGACAATTAATTTTAAAACACCAGATATAAAAGAGTTGAAACCGAGAATATTAGTTCTTGGTATTGGAGGAGCAGGAGGTAATGCAATCAATGGAATGATAGAATCAGGTTTACAAGGGGTAGAGTTTATAGCTGTAAATACTGATGCTCAGGATTTAAGACTAAGCCATGCACAAACAAAAATCCAAATGGGATTAAATTTAACAAAAGGATTAGGTGCTGGAGCAAAATTAGATATAGGTGAAGCTGCTGCTGACGAATCCTTAAATGAAATTGTTAATGTTCTTCAAGGGTCTAATATGGTTTTCATAACTGCAGGAATGGGTGGTGGAACCGGAACTGGTGCTGCTCATGTAATTGCTCGTGCTGCTAAAGAATTAAATATTCTAACGATTGGAGTTGTTACCCTTCCTTTCTTATATGAAGGTCCTTCGAGAATGAGAAAGGCAAATCAAGGTCTTGAGGAATTAAGAAAACATGTAGATACTATAATTGTAGTTCCAAATCAAAATTTATTCAAAATTGCAAGTGAACAAACTACATTTGAAGAGTCTTTTGCACTTTCAAATGATGTATTAAAACATGGTGTACAAAGTATCACTGACTTAATGGTAAGACCTGGATTAATAAATTTAGATTTTGCTGATGTTGAAACAGTTATGAGTTCAATGGGTAAGGCTATGATGGGTACTGGTCAGGCTGAAGGTGAAGGTAGAGCAGTTAAAGCTGCAGAGATGGCTATAAGCAATCCTCTTATAGATGACTATACATTAAAAGGAGCTAAAGGCTTACTAGTCAATATCACTGGTGGAAAGGATCTTAAACTTTTTGAAGTAGACGAAGCTGTTAATAAAGTTAGGGCTGAAGTAGATCCAGAAGCAGAACTAATAATTGGAGCAATTACAGATGAAAATCTTGATGGTTTAATGCGAGTTTCAATTGTAGCCACTTCACTTGATGGTCAACAACCAGAACCAAAATCAGTAATTAATATGGTTCATAGAATACAAAATAGAAATCCTGGATATTCTGATTTTTCTAATACAGGCTCTTCTCAAGCGTTTACATTCTCTAACCAAAATAGCTCAATCATGACTAATGGGGCAAATGCTCTTAAAATAGAAGAGGAGATTAAAGTTGAAACTGAAAGTCAAGCAACATCTGAAATTGATAATTCAGAAGAGTTAGCAAGTTCGACAAATGTTGAGGAGGAAACTAATACTTTAGAGAATGAAGAATCTACAACTTACGAGCAATCTTCTGAAACAGATGAAAGCAACTCCTCTCCATCAAACGGATTAGAGAACTTTAATTTTGATGAAGAAACACCTGAGCTTTTTAATTCTGATGGATCAACTAATGAAACTGAAGATGAACATTCTTTACCAACAGAAATAAGTTCTACAAGTGAAGAGGAAGACGATTTAGAAATCCCAGCATTTTTGAGAAGACAAAAGAATTAATGGTCTTCAATAAAATAAATGAATGCCACCATAAATCTGGAAAAAAAACATTTTCCAGTTCTGCTAAATGAATTAATTAGCATTATTTCCCCTCTTTATGGTGGCACATTTATTGATTGTACTTTTGGGCAAGGGGGATATTCAGAAAAAATTCTTGAAAATAAAAAAAACCATATTATTGCATTAGATAGAGACAAAGATGTCCAAAACAGTGCATCAAAACTCCAAAAAAAATATGATAAAAGATTTAAATTTTATAACCTCAAATTTTCTCAATTAGATAAAATAAAATTAAAAAACCATAAAATAAAAGGAATAATTTTTGATTTAGGTTATTCATTTAATCAGATTAAAAATTCTAAAAAAGGTTTATCATTTTCTGATAAAGGAAAGCTAAACATGAGAATGGGTATAAATGATTTTTCAGCAAATGAGATTATATCTAACATGGATGAAAATAACCTTGCTAAGGTATTTAAAGTATTTGGCGATGAAAAATATTCAAAAAAAATAGCAAAAAAAATTGTAGAAAAAAGAAAAGATAAAATTATAAATACAGAGGATTTAGTTCAAATTATAGACAATGTTAAAAAATATCAAAAAACAAAAATACATAATTCCACTAAAGTTTTTCAGGCTTTAAGAATTTTAGTGAATAAAGAAATTAGTGAATTAATAAATGGCTTGATAAATTCATATAATTTAATTCCCAGAGGTGGCATAATAGCTGTAGTTAGCTTTCACTCAATAGAGGATAGAATTGTTAAATTTTTTTTTAAACATTACTCTGAACAAAGAAATTCTTCAAGGTATTTGCCTGAAGCAGAGATTTCAGAAAGATGTTTTAAATTAATAAATAAAAAACCTATTTTACCAAGCTTGAGTGAGATAAAGCACAACCCACCCTCAAGATCAGCCAAATTAAGGTATGGAATTAAAACTAATGATAAATGTGATTTTAACGAATTTAGAGAAAAATTTAAAAATTTAATAAATATTGAGAATCTAAGATAATTAAATGAAAAAATTATTTTTTTTTATACCAATAATTTTATTAATATTTGCAACAACTTTAACTAAAAATTCAACAAAAAAACTTGACAAAAAAATTTTTCAAATAAAAGAAAATATTAGCATTTTAGAGGATCGTTACGAACTCACTTTGCTTGATTATAGTATATTAACTTCACCAAAAAAACTTATGGAGTATCAACAATTTTACTTTGAAGAAAATTTTGTGCAAAAGAAAATTGAAAATCTGAGTAAAATTGAATTTTTAAATGATAAATTGAAAATTGAAAAAATAGTTAAATTAGATGAGTGAATTAAATAATTACTCTCAAAATTCTGACAAATATAATGATAGCTTTTTATTTAAAGAAAATAAGTCATATCTTAAAATATCATTTGAGAGAGTAGCTTTTATTTTTTTTGTTTTTTTTATCCTAGCAATTATTTTTTCATCTAAAGTAATATTATTAAGTATAAAAAAAATTCCTGAAATTCAAAAAATAGTTAGAAAAGAAAATTTCAGGTCTAGTATTTTAGATAATGAGGGAAATATTTTAGCCAAAAGTGTTCCCATAGTAAATTTAGGGATTAACCCAAATTTAGTAATCAATAAAGAAAAATTATTGGTATCTCTTAAGCTAATATTTCCTTATAAAAGTTTTGATAAAGAAATGTATGGAAAAAAATTCTTTTATGTAAAAAAAAAAATAAGTCCTGAAAAACTTGAGCAAATTCTTCTTTTGGGGGATAAATCTTTTATTCAGGAAGATAGCATAGCAAGGGTTTATCCTAATGGAAATTTATTTAGTCATGTAATTGGTCAAATCGATAATAATAATAATGGTATATCAGGAATCGAAAAAACTTTTGATTATGAACTAACAACTACAAAAGAACCTCTAAAATTAACTCTTGATAAAGATCTTCAATATTTAATTAAAGAAGAGTTACTAAATTCCATAGATATATTTCAAAACATTGGAAGTGCTGCAATTTTAATGGACATTAATAATGGCCACATCTTATCAATGGTATCTCTTCCAGACTTTGACCTTAACAAAAGAGAAAAAATAGATGATGTAAAATATATTAATAGAGCAACTAAGGGTGTATATGAATTTGGATCTGTTTTTAAAACATTTACTTTAGCTGCAGGATTACAATACAATGTTGTAGAACCAGAAACAGAATTTAAAGATCTAAAAAAAAGAATTACTTGTGCAGGAAATTCTATATCTGAATATGATGACAAAATACCATCAGATTTAACCGCGGAAGAAATTCTGATTAGATCAGGAAATATTGGTTCAGTTAGAATAGCTGAAAAGGTTGGTATTGAAAATTATAATGAGTTTCTTAAAACTATTGGAATTATATCAAATTTAGAATTCGATATCCAAGAAGTAGGTACAACCCAATTAGGCAGATGGGGTAAATGTAAACTTGCAACAGTTGCTTTTGGTCATGGGATAGCTACAACTTTATTACAACTTTCAAAAGGTTATTCAATTATAAGTAATGGAGGATACGAAATAACTCCTACGTTATTAAAAAAGGAAAAATTACAAAGACGTAGAGTGCTTAATGAAAACTTATCAAATAAAATAAATCCAATTCTTAGAAAAATTGTATCTACAAAAGAAGGTACAGCAAGTTTTGCAAATGTAAAAGGTTACCAAATAGGGGGAAAAACTGGTACTGCTGATCAACCTTCAAAGGGAGGATATTCTAAAAAGAAAGTCAACACTTTTGCAGCAGTTTTTCCTACTTCGGATCCAAAATTTGTATTAGTAGTAATGTTGGATGAACCTAAAGCAAATAGAGAATTTGTATATCATTATAGAGACGACAGATATCCTTATAAAGGCAATTGGAGAAATACAGCGGGGTGGACCACTGTCTGGGTAACAGGTCAGATAATGGATAAAATTGGGCCAATTTTAGCCACAAAATATTAAGAGCGTAAATTATGTTACTCAAAGACTATTTTCCAAATTTACATAAAAAATATCATAAATTAAGTTTTAAAGGTATAGCTTTTAATTCTAAAGAGGTTAAAGACGGGTATATTTTTTTTGCATTTAAAGGGAATAATACAGATGGAAATTTATTTATAAAAGATGCAATTAAAAAAGGATCAAAAATAATAATTACTGATAAATTAGAGACAGATGGTTGGAAGAATAATGTTTTATTTTTAAACAATAACAATCCTAGGAAATTAATAGCTAAATTTAGCTCTAAAATATTTAATAAAAAACCAAATAACTTAATAGGAGTTACTGGAACAAATGGTAAATCATCTATAGCAAATTTTTATTTTCAAATTCTTACTCTCAATGGAATTAAAGCAGCCTCAATTGGAACATTGGGAGTAAATGGATTAAAAGTAAAAAAAAATTTTTCAAATACTACTTTTGATACCATTCAATTAAATAAAATTTTAAAAAAATTAAAAGAAAAAAAGATTGAAAATGTTATTTTGGAAGCTTCGAGTCATGGACTAAATCAAAATAGATTAGACGGATTAGAATTT
>CACLAY010000026.1 GCA_902604975.1 uncultured Pelagibacteraceae bacterium
AAAAAATGTTAGATCTTAGAGATGGCAAGGATGAAGTTGATGATATAGATCACTTGGGCAATAGAAGAGTTAGATCTGTTGGAGAATTGGTTGAAAATCAGGCAAGAATTGGTGTTTATAGAATGGAAAGAGCGATTAAAGAAAAGATGACAACTCTAGATGTCGAGTCTGCAATGCCACAAGATCTAATAAATGCTAAACCGTTAACTATTTCTTTAAAAGATTTTTTTGCAACTTCACAACTTTCACAATTCATGGATCAAACAAATCCATTATCTGAAATAACTCACAAAAGAAGAGTTTCTGCATTAGGCCCAGGTGGTTTAACTAGAGAAAGAGCTGGATTTGAAGTTAGAGACGTTCATCCAACACATTACGGTCGAATATGTCCAATAGAAACCCCAGAAGGTCCAAATATTGGATTGATTAATAGTCTTTCAACATATTCTAAAATTAATAAATATGGCTTTATAGAAAGCCCTTATAAAAAAGTAGAGAATGGAATTGTTCAAGATAAAATTGAATATCTTTCAGCTATGGAAGAGACTAAATTTACTATAGCTCAAGCTAATTCTGTTCTTGATAAAGATGGAAAGTTTGTAGAAGAACTTATATCAAGCCGCGCAAACTTAGATTTTATATTATCAAAACCCGAAAATATTGATTATATTGATGTATCACCAAAACAGTTAGTTTCTGTAGCTGCATCATTAATTCCTTTCTTAGAGAATGATGATGCCAATAGAGCCTTGATGGGCTCAAATATGATGAGACAAGCTGTTCCACTTCTAAAACCTGAGGCACCTCTTGTTGGAACAGGAATTGAAAGTGATGTTGCTCTGGACTCTGGTGTTACTATTGTTGCAAAAAGAGATGGTGTTGTTGATAAAATTGATGGAAAACGTATTGTTATAAAAGTTTCAAATGAAAAAGACTATTCTGAGTCAGGTGTAGACATTTATAATCTACAAAAATTTAAAAGGTCTAATCAAAATACATGCATAAATCAAAAACCATTAGTAAGAGTAGGTGATAAAGTAAAAACTGGCGATATTATTGCTGATGGACCATCAACAAAAACTGGTGAATTAGCCTTAGGTAAAAATGTGACTGTAGCATTTATGCCTTGGCAGGGATACAATTTTGAGGACTCCATATTAATATCTGAAAGATGTGTAACAGATGATGTATTTACTTCAATTCATATTGAAGAATATGAGGTGATGGCAAGAGATACTAAATTAGGTGAAGAAGATATTACAAGAGACATTCCAAATATAAATGAAGAATCTTTAAAAAACCTTGATGAGTCTGGAATTGTTTATATTGGTGCAGAGGTAAAGCCTGGAGATATATTGGTTGGAAAAGTAACACCAAAAGGTGACTCAGCATCAGGACCAGAGGAAAAACTTTTGAGATCTATTTTTGGTGAAAAAGCTATTGATGTGACGGATACTTCATTAAAAATGCCTAGTGGAAGCGGGGGAATAGTTGTTGATGTAAGAGTTTTCAATAGACATGGAATTGAAAAAGATGAAAGATCAATAACTATAGAGAGAGCAGAAATAGAAAGTGTGCAACAAGATAAAATTGTTGAAGAAGATATTTTAGAGAGAAGTATTAGACAAAGAGCTCTATCAATACTCAATAATACAAAGCTTAATAAAAAGATTAAAAATCATGAAATAGGCACAACAATTAATGAAGAGATAATTTTTGAATTATCTGTTTCTGATTTATTTAAAATTTTGGTTGCTGAGGATAAAAAAAATGAAACATTGCTTCAATTAAAATCTCAATACGAAAGTGCAAAAAAAGATATTCAAGAGAGATTTGAAGATAAAGTCTTAAAAATTAGACAGGGTGATGACTTGTTACCCAGCGTAATGAAAATGGTTAAAGTATTTGTGGCAATCAAAAGAAGATTAAGGCCTGGAGATAAAATGTCAGGAAGACATGGAAACAAAGGTGTTGTTAGTAAGATAGTACCTGTAGAGGATATGCCTTATAGAGAAAATGGCAAACCTGTTGACATAGTTCTAAACCCTCTTGGAGTTCCTAGTAGGATGAATGTTGGGCAAATACTTGAAACTCATTTAGGTTGGTCATGCAAAGAACTAGGACAGCAACTAACTGATTTAATTAATTCAAATCAAAAAAAAATAGAAAAAATTGAAAAAATAAGCAAGTTTTTAAAATCTGTGTATGGTGATGATGTATATTCTGAAAATATTGAGAATTTATCAAATACTGAATTTAAGGATTTGTGTCAAAATATTCAAAATGGTGTGCCAATTTCAACACCAGTTTTTGATGGAGCCAAAGAAAAAGATGTTACTAAAATGCTTGATTTAGCCAATTTACCAAAATCTGGACAAACTACTTTATGGGACGGAAGAACTGGTGAAAAATTTGATAGACCTGTAACAGTTGGAATTATTTATATGCTCAAACTCCATCACTTAGTTGAAGATAAAATTCATGCCAGATCAACTGGACCGTATAGTTTAGTTACACAACAACCACTTGGAGGTAAAGCTCAATTGGGAGGTCAAAGGTTTGGTGAGATGGAAGTTTGGGCTTTAGAAGCTTATGGAGCGTCATATACTCTTCAAGAAATATTAACAGTAAAATCAGATGATGTCGCTGGACGTGTTAAAGTTTATGAGACTATAGTAAAAGGTGAGGAAAACTTTGAGTCAGGTATTCCTGAATCATTTAATGTGTTAGTAAAAGAAATTAAATCATTGGCTCTAAATGTGGAATTAAATTAGATTATGAGTAAAGAATTATCAGATTTGTTCAAATCATCTGAAATATCAGAAGCACAAAATTTCAATAGTATAAAAATAACATTAGCTAGTCCTGAAAAAATTAAATCTTGGACATTTGGTGAAATTAAAAAGCCAGAAACAATAAATTATAGAACATTCAGACCAGAAAAAGATGGACTTTTCTGTGCAAGAATATTTGGACCGATCAAAGATTACGAGTGTTTGTGTGGTAAATATAAAAGAATGAAGTTTAGAGGAATTATATGTGAAAAATGCGGTGTTGAGGTTACTAAATCAAATGTTCGAAGAGAAAGAATGGGTCATATTAACCTAGCTACCCCTGTCGCACACATCTGGTTTTTAAAATCATTGCCAAGCAGAATTTCTTTAGTTGTTGATATGAAATTAAAAGAAGTTGAAAGAGTTTTATATTTTGAAAACTTTATTGTTATAGAACCTGGATTAACCGGATTAAAAAAGAACCAACTCTTAGGTGAAGAAGAACTTATAAAGTATCAAGATGATTATGGTGAAGAAGCGTTTACAGCAGGTATTGGAGCTGAAGCTATACTAGAAATTCTTAAATCAATAAATTTGGAAGAAGAAAGGGAAACGTTAATTAAAAATATTAAAGAGACCAAATCTAAAGTTAATGAAGAAAGATCTATTAAACGATTAAAACTAATTGAATCATTTATTGAAACTGGAAATAAGCCTGAATGGATGATACTTACTACAGTTCCCGTTATACCGCCAGAGTTGAGACCTCTAGTTCCTTTAGATGGAGGTCGTTTTGCTACGTCTGATTTAAATGATTTATACAGAAGAGTTATAAATAGAAATAATAGGTTAAAAAGACTTATAGATTTAAAAGCACCAGATATTATTGTAAGAAATGAAAAAAGAATGCTTCAAGAGTCTGTTGATGCTCTGTTTGATAATGGAAGAAGAGGGCGTGTAATTACTGGAACCGGCAAAAGACCTCTTAAATCTTTAGCAGAAATGTTAAAAGGAAAACAAGGTAGATTTAGACAAAATCTTTTAGGGAAAAGGGTAGATTATTCTGGAAGATCGGTAATTGTTGTTGGCCCTGATTTAAAATTGCATGAGTGTGGATTACCAAAAAAAATGGCATTGGAGTTATTTAAGCCATTTTTATATGCACGTTTAAACAAATTAGGACTAGCTTCAACAATAAAACAAGCTAAAAAATTAGTTGAAAGAGAAAGAACAGAGGTTTGGGATGCATTAGAGTTAATTGTAAGAGAGCATCCTGTAATATTAAATAGAGCTCCTACATTACACAGACTTGGAGTACAAGCTTTTGAGCCTAAACTAATTGAAGGTAATGCAATAGAACTTCATCCTTTAACATGCGCAGCCTTCAATGCTGATTTTGATGGAGATCAAATGGCAGTTCACGTTCCGTTGAGTTTAGAGGCGCAATTAGAGGCAAGAGTATTAATGATGTCTACAAATAATATTTTGAGTCCATCAAATGGTAAGCCAATAATTGTACCAAGTCAGGATATGATTCTTGGAATATATTATTTGTCACAACCACCAGTTCAAAATGAAAAAGTGGAGGGATATTTTGTAAATATTTCTGAAATTGAGCATGCTCTAGAAACAGGCCAGATAAAAGTGCACTCACGAATAGTATCAAGATTTGAGACTATTGATGAAAAAGGAAACACTAAGTATGAAAAACATATTAGTACAGCTGGGAGATTTTTATTATCTGATATAATTCCAAAAAATATAAATAATAAATTTTCACTAGTTGATAGATTATTACCGAAAAAAATAGTTTCAGAAGTTATAGATCATGTATTTAGATTTTCAGGTCAAAAAAGTACTGTAATATTCTGTGACAGATTAAAAGATATTGGATTTAAACATGCGTTTAAAGCTGGAATTTCATTTGGAAAAGATGATCTTCTAATCCCAGATAACAAGGAACAACTAATTGATGAAACTAAAAAATTAATTGCAGATTATGAAGGTCAATATGCAGAAGGCTTGATAACAAGAGGTGAGAAATATAATAAAGTAATTGATGCGTGGTCCAAATGTACAGATAGAGTTGCATCAGAAATGATGAAAAGAATTTCTTCAACAGAAGTTACTGATGAAGGATTAAAAATTAATTCTGTATTTATGATGGCAGATAGCGGTGCCAGAGGTTCAGCCGCACAAATGAAACAATTGGCTGGAATGAGAGGTTTGATCGCTAAGCCATCAGGTGAAATTATTGAAACACCTATTACATCAAATTTTAAAGAAGGTCTTACAGCGTTAGAGTACTTTAATTCAACACACGGGGCAAGAAAAGGTCTAGCTGATACAGCTCTTAAAACAGCTAGCTCAGGTTATTTAACAAGAAGATTGTGTGATGTTGCTCAAGATTTAACAATTACTAAGCCTAAATGCGATATGAAATGTGGATCAATTAAACTTACAGAAGTTCTTGAAGGTGGAAATATTATGGTAAGTCTATCTGAAAGAGCATTAGGAAGAGTTGCAGCAAAAGAAATTAAAAATCCTCTTACAGGAGAAGTGCTGATCAAAAAAGATGAAATGATAGATGAAGCAGCTTGTGAAAAAATTGATGCAGCTGGAGTTAAAAGCCTAAATGTTTATTCAGTGATGACATGTGGCGCTAAAGAGGGCGTTTGTGCTACATCATACGGTAGAGATTTGTCTAGAGGTAAAATGGTTCATGTTGGTGAGGCTATTGGTATGATATCAGCTCAGTCGATTGGAGAACCAGGAACTCAGCTAACTATGAGAACTTTTCACGTAGGTGGAACAGCTTCTGTTAAGCAAGATTCACAAATAGTATCAAATTCAGAAGGAATGCTTAAGATTGTAAACACAAATTTAATTAAAGACTCAAAAAATAATCAAATTGTTATGGGTAGAAATACTGAAATATTTATTCAAGATGATAATGGTCTTCAAGTTGCATCATATAAAGTTCCGTATGGATCAAAACTATTTTTTGAAAATGGACAAAAAATTAAAAAAGGAGCAAAAATTTGTGAATGGGATCCATACACAACACCAGTTATTGCGGAAAAGGATGGTATTGTAAACTATGTTGATTTAATTGATGGCGTTTCGATTGCTGAAACTGTGGATGATGCAACTGGTATTTCTACTAAAGCAGTTGTTGATTGGAAAACTCAATCAAAGAATACTGATCTTAAACCAAGAATAACATTGAGAGATGCAAAAGGAAATGTAATTAAAAAAGCTGATGACAATGAAGCAAGATATTATTTAGTACCAGACTCAATTTTATCTGTGAAAGACGGTGCAAAAATTTCAGCTGGAGATGTAATAGCGAGACTTCCCAAGGAAACTACAAAAACAAAAGATATTACAGGAGGATTACCTAGAGTTGCTGAGTTATTCGAAGCAAGAAAAGCAAAAGATAGCGCAATTATAGCTGAAAATGATGGTAGTGTTATATTTGGTAAGGAAGTAAGAGGCAAACAAAGAGTAACAATAGAAGCAGAAAATGGTGATACATCAAGTTATTTAATTCCAAAAGGTAAACATATTAATTTTAATCAGGGTGAAAAAATTAAAAAAGGTGAGTATCTTTTAGATGGTCAACCACTACCTCATGACATTTTAAGAATACTTGGTATCGAGGAGTTAACAGAGTATTTTGTTAATCAAGTTCAAGATGTTTATAGACTTCAAGGAGTGATCATTAACGATAAGCACATAGAAACAATATTGAGACAAATGCTAAAAAAAATTGAAGTTAAAGAAGCAGGTGACAGTAAATTATTGCCTGGCGAAATAATAGATAGAATAAAATTTGAGACGATGAATGAAGAGTTAGTTGCAGATGGAAAAAAACCTGCAGTTGGTGAAAGAGTACTAATGGGTATAACAAAAGCCTCTTTACAAACTGAGTCCTTTATTTCTGCAGCATCTTTCCAAGAAACAACAAGAGTTCTAACTGATGCAGCTATTAAAGGGAAAGTAGATAAACTTACTGGCTTAAAAGAAAATGTTATTGTTGGAAGACTTGTGCCCGCTGGAACTGGAACAATTAAAAATTCTTGGAATAAAAAAGCAATCAATGACGATCAAAAATTTTTATCAGATCAAGAATTGAATGAGCCCACTGAGTCTCAAATTAATCAATAAATTGGGCATTTTTTAACTCTTATTTAGTTTGACAAATGCAATTTCTAATGTATTTTGGCCATGTTTTTGGTTGGAATGTAGTGACTGGATCACTAAACGCTGCCACAAATAACATGACAGTTATTTCCACTCAAAATATAAAAAATAATTATGCCAACTATTAATCAGTTAGTAAGAAAAAGTAGAGATAAGCAAATAACCAGGAACAAAGTTCCAGCTTTGCAAAAACAACCTTTAAAAAGAGGTGTTTGCGTAAAAGTTTATACTACAACCCCAAAAAAACCAAATTCAGCATTAAGAAAAGTTGCCCGTGTTAGACTATCCAATGGATTTGAGGTAACTGCTTATATCCCTGGAGAAGGTCATAACTTACAAGAACATTCTGTAGTATTGATAAGGGGCGGAAGAGTTAAAGATTTACCTGGTGTTAGATATCATATACTGAGGGGAAATTTAGACACCCAAGGTGTAGCAAATCGTAAACAAAGAAGATCATTATACGGAACTAAAAAAGGTAAATAATATATGTCTAGAAAAAGAAAAGCGCCAAAAAAATTAACTGTAGTTGATCCTAAATATAAATCTTCAATAATTCCAAAACTAATAAATTCAATCATGTATGATGGCAAAAAAACTA
>CACLAY010000027.1 GCA_902604975.1 uncultured Pelagibacteraceae bacterium
TAACACCTGCAAAAAAAATTAATCCATAGCCTAAATGCTCTGGTTTTTTTAAACTCCAGAAGAATACAATTATGTAACTTAAGTTTATGATAAAATCATAATTTTTGTAAATAATATTAATATTTAAACCTAAAATTACGACTAAAAATAAAATTAAAGTGGGTAAACTTGTAATTGTTTTAGAATAAATTCTGTTAGCAAATAAACTCACTTTTTAAAATAAACCTTAACAAATTTAATTTGATCAAAATCTGCAAAAAATTTCACAGATTTTTTGTTATTTATAATAGTTATTTTGCCTATGGGTATTCCAGAAGAAATTATCCCATCAGCTCCTGAAGTATAAACAATATGACCCTCTCCGACTTGATTTTTTTCAGGCAGATATTCAATATCGCCATTAAATTTACTTCCATTCCCTGAAACTATTGCACTGGTTCCATTAGGTTCAATTATTACTGGTATCTTACTATTAAGATCATTTATTAATAAAACTCTCGAGGTTAAGTAATTAACTCCAACTACCTTACCTATAAAATATGATCCACTTCTCACAGCTGAACCTATTTTAATATCATGTTTGAAACCTTTGTTAATCACAATTGATCGTAAATATGGGCTCTTCTGATCTAGTAAAACTTTAGTTAAATGATAATTATCTGAAAAGAGGTTTTTTTCCTCAATAAGTGCATGAAGCCTTAAATTTTCCTCTTTTAAAAATTGATTTTCAAGTTTTAACTCTTCAATATTTAAATCAATAATCTTAAGTTGTTTATTTTCTTCATGTATTTTTAAAAGATCGCTAACACTGTAATAAGCATTTTTTAACGATAAAAATGGTAATGATATAATATATGAAGTTTTAATAACAGCATCTTTGGCTACTGACCTAAACTGATTAATAGGTCCTGTTTTAAAATATTCTAATGATAGAACAATTATAGATACTACAATTAAAGTAAAAAGTGAAAATTTTCTTCTATTACCTTTATTTAAAAAAATTGAACGAGCAGATATCACCAAATCATCTCTGCCCATTTCTCTAGACATTTTGATTAATACTCAGATAAGACTGATGAAAAAGTTTCCTCTTGGTCTAAAGCTTTACCAGTTCCAATTGCAACACAAGATAAAGGATCATCGGCAACATTTACTGGAAGACCTGTTTCTTTCGAAAATCTTTTATCTATATTATTTAAAAGAGAACCACCGCCTGTAAGGGTTAAGCCCATATCAACTAAATCAGCAGATAACTCTGGTGGAGTATTCTCTAAAGCTTTTTTTATTGCAGATACTATATCTTTTAGAATTGGATTTAGTGCTTCTGCAGTATCTTCTTCTGAAATATTTACCTCTTTAGGAGTTCCAGATCTTAAATCTCTACCTTTAACTGCATATGTATTATTGTTTGTTGGGATAGCTGTACCAATATCTTTTTTGATTTTTTCTGCAGTACTATCTCCAATCATTAAGTTGTACTCTTCTCTCATATATTCTTTCAAAGAATTATCCATTGCGTCTCCAGCTACTCTTAATGACTCTGAATATACAACGCCACCTAACGATAAAACTGCAATTTCAGTTGTACCTCCACCTATATCGACAACCATTGATCCAGTCGCTTCAGATATTGGTAGTCCGGCTCCTACTGCTGCAGCTATTGGTTCTTCAATTAAATTAACTTTACGGGCTCCAGCTGCGAGGGCGCTATCTTGGATTGCTTTTCTCTCAACTGGTGTGGAACCAGTTGGTACGCAAATTAAAATTCTCGGATTAGCTAATGTTTTTTTGTGAACTTTTTTAATAAAGTGTTTAATCATCTCTTCAGTAACAACGAAGTCTGCAATAACACCGTCTCTCAAAGGTCTGATTGCTTGAATATTTCCAGGAGTTCTTCCAAGCATAGTTTTCGCCTCGTCTCCAACTGCTAAAACTGATTTTTTTCCCTTATTTTCAACTACTGCAACTACCGATGGCTCATTTAAAACCACTCCTTTACCCTTTAACACCACAAGAGTGTTTGCTGTACCAAGATCTATCGCCATGTCTTGACTCCATAATTTTTTTAAGTTGCTGAACATTGCCATTTTAGATGCCTTTCATTTTCTGATTTTCATAATTTTGATTTTCTATATTTGTCCCTGGTGCTGTTTTATCTCTTTTTATAATCATTTTATTAAGTGAATTTATATAAGCATTTGCAGATGCAACTAAAGTGTCGGTATCTGCAGCTTGTCCTACAGTTGTTTTTCCATTTTCTTCAATTTTAACACTTACTGTAGCTTGAGCATCTGTTCCCTCTGTAACAGCGTGAACTTGATAAAGTTGTAAGTTTACCTCATGTGGGTAAAGTTTTTTTATACATTTAAAAATTGCATCAACTGGTCCATCGCCTGTTTCTGATGCTTTTTTAACTTCACCAAAAACATCTAATGTCATTTCTGCTCTTTGAGGTTCTCCTGTACCAGCAAATACTTTCAAAGATTTCAAATTGATAGCACTTACTTTATTGTCTGTTATTAAACTATCATCTATTAAAGCGATTATATCTTCATCATAAACATGTTTCTTTTTATCTGCTAAGATTTTAAATTTTGCAAATGCATTATCGACAACATCATCAGTGAGATCTGGATATCCTAAACTAGTTAATTTATCTTTAAATGCATGTCTCCCAGAATGTTTGCCCATTACAAGAGATGTCTGTTTAACACCTACACTCTCTGGGGTCATAATTTCATATGTTTGCCTATTTTTTAACATTCCATCTTGATGAATTCCTGCTTCATGTGCAAAAGCATTTTTTCCAACAATAGCTTTATTATATTGGACAGGAAAACCTGTGGCATTTGATACAATCTTGGATGCTTTACTTAAAAGAGTAGTTTCAATTCCAGTTTCATATGGCATTAAATCAGGTCTTGTTTTCATGGCCATAACAACTTCCTCTAGAGCTGCATTACCTGCTCTTTCTCCTAGACCATTTATCGTACATTCAATCTGTCTAGCTCCAGCTTGAACACCTGCCAAAGAGTTAGCAACTGCTAATCCTAAATCATTATGGCAATGTGTTGAGAGAATTGCTTTATCTATATTTGGAACTTTATTCAACAAAGTTTCAATAATTTTTGTAAATTCAGATGGAATAGTATAACCAACAGTATCAGGAATATTAATAGTTTTAGCACCACATTTAATTGCTAGTTCTACTGTCTTACACATATAATCCATATCTGTTCTAGTACCATCTTCGCAAGACCACTCAACATCATCTGTAAAATTTCTAGCATAAGTTACATTTTGTTTTATGGCTTCATAAACTTCTTCTGGTGATTTATTCAGTTTATGTTTCATGTGTAAAGGACTTGTAGAAATAAAAGTATGAATTCTAAATCTTGAAGCGTGTTTAAGAGCCTCATAACATCTATCAATATCTTTTTTTGAATGTCTTGCTAGACCTGCAGGTATTGATTTCTTTAATATTTTGCTAACCTCAGTTACAGCTTCAAAATCTCCAGGAGATGCAATTGGAAACCCAGCCTCAATAATATCTATTCCAAGTTCGTCAAATACTCTAGCAATTTGAATTTTTTCCTCTAAACTCATTGATGCACCGGGAGATTGCTCTCCATCCCGCATAGTAGTATCAAAGATATAAACTCTATTTTTATCAGTCATTTTATTATTTTAAGCTCAAGTATCATACATGCTCACGCTCAGATTGCAAAATAAAATGCCTATTTTAGACCAAATAAAACAATAATTTATCTACTTCTTATCGCTATCAACAAGTTTCTTTTTTGAAATCCAAGGCATCATAGCTCGAAGTTCCGCACCTACTTTTTCAACTGAGTGTTCTGCTAATTTGGCCCTAGTTGCAAGAAAATTTTTTTGACCGTTTTTACATTCTTCCATCCATTCTTTTGTAAATTTACCAGATTGAATTTCTGCTAGAACTTCTCTCATTCTTTGTTTGGTTTCATCTTTTTTTATTATTCTTGGACCTGACTGATACTCACCATACTCTGCTGTATTTGAAATGGAATAATTCATATTTGCAATTCCACCTTCATAAATCAAATCAACAATCAGTTTAACTTCATGTACAGTTTCAAAGTAAGCCATTTCTGGTTCGTATCCAGCTTCAACTAAAGTTTCATATCCATTTTTAATTAATTCAACAAGTCCACCACATAATACTGTCTGTTCTCCAAATAGATCTGTCTCTACTTCATCTTTAAAAGTGGTTTCAATAATTCCAGATCTTCCTCCTCCAACAGCTGATGCATACGACATTGCCAAATCTCTTGCTTTACCAGATCCATCTTGGTGAACAGCAAACAAACAAGGTACACCACCACCTTTTTCATACTCACTTCTTACTAAATGTCCAGGTCCCTTAGGTGCAACCATAAATACATCTAAATCTTTTCTAGCTTTAATAAGATCGTAGTGAACATTTAAACCATGAGCAAACGCAATAGATGTTCCTTCTTTAACACGTTGCTCTATATGATTTTTATATATAGATGCTTGTAATTCGTCTGGAGTTAGAATCATTACTACATCTGCCCATTCTGCAGCATCAGATAAATTCATTACCTTTAAACCTTTAGACTCAGCTTTTTCAATACTTGATGAACCTTCTCTTAAAGCTACAACAACTTCTTTAACACCACTATCTCTTAGATTAAGTGCATGTGCATGTCCTTGGCTTCCATAACCAAAAATTGCTACTTTTTTATCTTTTATTAAATTTACGTTAGTATCTTTTTCATAAAACATTTTCATTATTTCTCTCCTTTAATTTTTATTTATTTAAATATTTCTGACCCTCTAGTCATGGCAACTGCACCTGTTCTTGAAACACTTACCAAACCAAATTTTTTTAAATTTTTTGACATACTATCTATTTCTCTTCTTAAAGCTGTAATTTGTATAACATTTGATTTATTTGTTTTATCTAATATTACTGGATTAAAATTTTTACAAGCTTCAAAAGCTTTATTTAATTTACCATTGTTTGCAACAAACTTAAACAATGCCATTTCTTTAAAAATAACATTTTTATCTTCTCTCTTAAAATCTGCTACTTTATGGACTGGAACTAATTTTTTTAATTGAAGTTTAATCTGATCTACTACTTGTGGTGTACCCGTAGTTACAATTGTTATTCTTGAAATATTTTGCTTCTGATCGACCTCAGCTACTGCAAGGGACTCGATATTGTAGCCTCTACCAGAAAATAATCCAACTACACGAGCTAAAACTCCTGCTTCATTATCTACCCACACAACTATAATATGAGTATCTGACTTCTGTTTTTTTCCTGCAAAACTATATGCTGATTTTGAATTAGCCATTAAACCAGTGTTCTACCCTTTCCAGTAATCTTTTTTTCTTTTTGATCTTTAGGACCAAGCAACATTTGATTATGAGGTTTTCCAGAAGGTATCATTGGAAAACAGTTTTCTTGTTTGTCTACAAGGCAATCAAATATTACTGGTCGATCTGTATTTAACATTTCAATGATCTTATCATCTAATTCTTCTGGTGTTTTTGCTCTTATGCCGACACAGCCGTAAGCTTCAGCCATTTTAACAAAATCTGGCAATGCAGCAGTGTAACTTTCAGAATAATTTTTATCATGAAGTAATTCCTGCCACTGTCTTACCATTCCCATGTATTCATTATTTAAAATAAATATTTTTATGGGTAAATTGTATTGCACTGCTGTAGACATTTCTTGCATAGTCATTAAAACAGAAGCTTCTCCAGCAATATCAATAACTAATTTTTTAGGGTGTGCAATCTGAACTCCAACAGCTGCGGGTAAGCCATACCCCATTGTACCAAGACCTCCAGATGTCATCCATCTATTTGGTTTATTGAATTTATAGTGTTGAGCGGCCCACATTTGATGTTGGCCTACTTCAGTTGTTATATACGCGTCTTTATCTTTAGTTAGCTCGTATAATCTTTCAATTGCATACTGTGGTTTTATTGTTTCCTCACTACCGATATAATCTAATGATCTTTTAGATCTCCATTTCTGAATTTGTTCCCACCAATCAGATATTTGTGATTTATTTGACTTAGAAAAATTTTTTTTTGATTTTTTAAAAGTTCTTAGTGTTGTCGTTAAAACTGATTTAATATCTCCTACAATTGCTAGATCTACTTTTACATTTTTATTTATAGATGATGGATCTATATCAATATGAACCTTTTTAGATTTGGGAGAGAATTCATCAATTTTACCAGTAATTCTATCATCAAACCTTGCGCCTACGTTTATCATTAAGTCACAACTATACATAGCGTTGTTTGCTTCATAAGTACCATGCATGCCTAACATTCCTAAAAATTGATTGTCGTCAGCAGGGAAACAACCCAGACCCTGTAAAGTTGAAGTTATTGGAAAACCTGTTGCATAAACAAGTTCTCTTAAAAGTTCACTTGCTTTTGTTCCTGAATTTATTACTCCACCTCCAGTATAAAAAATTGGTTTTTTTGCTTTGCTAATTAAATTAATCAATTCATCAATATTTTTTTGCGAATAGTTGTTATGAGATTTACCATTTAATTTTTTATTCTTTTTATAATTTTTGTATTTAGATTTTTGAAATTGAATATCTTTAGGTATATCAACTAAAACTGGTCCTGGTCTACCTGTTGTTGCTACTTCAAAAGCTTTATGCATTATTTCAGCTAAGTCATTAATATCTTTTACTAACCAGTTATGTTTAGTACAAGGTCTAGTAATTCCCGTTGTGTCACATTCTTGAAATGCATCTGTACCAATTAAATGAGTTGGAACTTGTCCTGTGATGCAAACTAACGGAACAGAGTCCATATAAGCGTCTGTTAAGGCAGTAACAGCATTGGTGGCTCCGGGACCTGAAGTTACTAACAATACACCTGGTTTGCCAGTTGATCTTGCATAGCCTTCGGCTGCGTGCCCTGCGCCCTGTTCATGTCTTACTAAAATATGTTTTATAGAATTAAAATTTTTTAATTCATCATATATTGGAAGGACTGCTCCTCCGGGATAACCAAATATGTGGCTAACATTTTGATCTTCCAAACATTTGAATACTATCTCAGCTCCTGAATATAATTTTGACATTCAGCCAATCTAGCTGAAGTTGTACTCATTGGTCAAGTTATTGTGAAGATTTTTATAATTTTTTTATAAATTTTGAAAGGGCCTTAGCATGAAATTTTTGCCAATCACTCATTTGACCTCTAGACCAAGTTCGCTGTCTTTTAGCGTATTGTCTAGTTTTTATAACAATATTTAGTTTTAAATCATGCATAGAAATTTTTTTATCAATATATTCTTTAATCTCTCTTATTCCTATAACCTTGAAGATGTTGCTACCGCTCTGCAAATTAAGCTTTAAAAAATCCTTAACTTCTTGAATAGCTCCATCTTTCATCATTTGGTC
>CACLAY010000028.1 GCA_902604975.1 uncultured Pelagibacteraceae bacterium
CATTACTTTGCAATTTGCACATTAGGTTTAGGGGTTGCAGCCGGAGAAATTTCTGGTGGAATAGAAATCATTGGAGCAGGACAAGGTTTTACAACACCTCCATTTCCTAATGTCGATAGGTTAGAAGCAAGAGGTGAGTTTTTCTACTTTTGTAGTTTTATAGTTTTGGTATTCACCTTTCTTGCAGTTAAAGCAATTTATTCAACAAGATTTAAACTTGTTCTTAATGCAATTAGAGATAATGAGGATAAAGCAGAAGCAATGGGTATTCAAACAATGAAATATAAAATTATTGGTTGGATGATCTCTGCATTTTTCTGTGGATTGGCTGGAGGTATTATGGGTGGATTAGTTGGATATATAGACTCAACTGATGTTGCATTTGATGGAAGAGAAATGGGAGTATTCATGGTCTTGATGGCTATACTTGGAGGAAAAGGAACCTTGTGGGGCCCAGTAATTGGTGCAACTTTATTTCATATATTTAAAGAAGGTTTTTGGACTTTCTTCTTAGGTTGGCAGTATGTTGCTCTTGGAGTTTTGATTGTTGTAATTGTTATCTATTTCCCAGAGGGGATTATGGGTTGGTTGAGAGAAAAGTATCCAGAGAGATTTGGTGAAGTTGTGGATGAAGCAGATCGGAAAGCACAGGTTACACTTAAATGAGTATTTTAGAGGTAAGCAATGTCAGTAAGTCATTTGGTGGGGTTAAAGCCAATGTTGATATATCTATGTCAGTTGAAAAGGGAAAAATCGTAGGTTTAATAGGGCCAAATGGATCTGGAAAAACTACATTGTTTAATTCTATAGTTGGAACCTATCCTATTGACCAAGGATCAATTAAATTTAATGGTAAAGAAGTATCTGAATTACCAGTTCCAGTAATAGCTAAACTTGGTTTGCTTAGAACTTTCCAGCAAACAAGAATTTATGGAAAATTGAATTGCGTAGATAATATGCTTATAAGTCACAAAGCGAGCGATGAAAGTTTAGTTTCTATATTTTCCCAGATACCACAAAATCTTACAGAAAAAGCTGAAAATTTATTAAATTTTGTTGGATTATATCAAAAAAGAAAACTAAGAGCGGGAGATTTATCATTTGGTCAGCAGAAGTTATTAGAATTAGCAATGGCATTAATGAATGAGCCTGAGATGTTATTACTGGACGAGCCAACTGCAGGTATCAACCCTACATTAATAAATGGAATTATTGATAGATTGATAAAAGTAAATCAAGATTTTGGAATTACTCTACTTGTTATTGAACATAATATGAGAGTAATAATGCAATTAGCTGAAAGTATCTTTTGTCTTGCGCATGGAAAAATGCTTGCAAATGGAACACCTGACGAAATTAAAAATGATAAGCGTGTGATTGACGCTTATTTAGGAGCTCAATAATGGCAAATCAATACGAAGTTCTTGGTAAAGCTCCTGTAGCAGAGGATTTAAAAAAACTATCATCTGAAAATGTTCACCTAACTATCAAAGATTTATCAGCCGGTTATGGTAAGATGGAAATACTACACAATTTTGATTTATTTGTAAGTAAAGCACAATCTCTCTGTTTGATTGGTCCAAATGGCGCAGGAAAATCAACTATACTTCATTCAATATATGGTTTTACAAATATTTTTTCTGGAAAAATAGAAATTGATGGAAAAGAAATAACCAACCTTAGTCCTGCAGAAAAACTTAAATCTGAGGGGATAGCATATATTCTACAGGATAATTCGGTTTTTCCAGATATGACTGTAGAAGAAAATCTTCTAATGGGCGGATACATTAAAGATAAAACAGAAGAATCTTTTGAAGAAGCAGAGAGAGTTCTTCAAAAATATGAAAGATTAAGAAACAGAAGAAATCAACCTGCAAAAGTATTATCGGGTGGAGAAAGAAGACTTTTAGAAATTTCTAGAGCCCTAGTAATGAAACCTTCTATTTTACTTGTTGATGAACCATCAATTGGGCTTGAGCCTAGATATATTCAAATGGTTTTTGAGATTTTAGACGATCTTCAAAAAAATGAAAAAAAAACAATTATATTAGTTGAGCAGAATGCAAAAAAAGGTTTAGAGTTTGCTGATATTGGCTATGTTTTAGTTTCAGGAGAAACAGCTATTGCAGGTAAAGGTGATGATCTTTTAAATAATCCAGATGTCGGCCGTCTATTTTTAGGCGGTTAATGATAAACCTAAAATATTTTATCAAAGGAATAGTCTGCTCAAAAAAATTTGATAGTCCAGCAATCGCGTTAGGAGCTAGTTTCATTGCTATAGGTGCCTTATTAAAAAATTTAGGGTTTAATATACAAGAAAGTATTTTTTCAACATTTTTAACCTACGCCCTTCCAGGATCATTAGTTATGGCAGAGTCAATGCTTATTGGCGCTTCACTTGTAAATATTTTTTTAGCAGTATGGTTAGTAAATTCTAGACTATTTCCAATGACAGTTTCAATTATGCCATTACTTAAACATGATAGTCAACCTAGATGGAAATATTATATATCTTGTCACTTTGTAGCTGTTTCGTCGTGGTTGATTTTAAAAAGTAATTATGAGGAAATTGATAGGAAATATAGAATAGATTTTTGGATTGGTATAGGAACAGCCACTTGGCTAATTGCCATTTTTTCAACAGTATTAGGATTTTATGCTGCCGACTTTTTAAGCAAAGATATGATAATTGGACTTGCTATAGTAAATCCAATTTATTTTATGTGTGCAATGATAGGAGTTATGAAAACTATACAACTTTCCTCTGCAATTATTCTGGGCGCTTTTTTAGGTCCAATTTTTTATTTTTTTTCTCCAGAATGGAGTGTTTTACTTGGTGGGTTGGTAGCTGGTTCAATTGCTTACTTTATAGGAGAGGTTTATGACAGCTAATATTGTTTTAGCAATTTTAGTAACTTCTCTTGCAACTTATATTTCAAGATTTCTTGGTGCTTTAACTTCAGAAAAGATAGGAGAGACATCTAAAATTTATAAATGGTTTAATTGTGTAGCATATTCAACTCTTGCAGCTTTAATCTCAAGAATGTTAATTTTCCCATCTGGAGATCTTTCGGATGTACATTATATTTTAAGGATAATTGTCATTTTACTATCAATATTAATTTTTTATGTCACTAAAAGAAATTTAGTTTATCCGACCATATTATCTGCTATAATTTTGGCCACATTAAATAGTTTTGCTGTATGAAAAAACTTTTTTTTATTATATTTTTTCTAATACTTTCTAGTAATGCAAATGCTGGATGTGATGATCCAATAGCTGATGGAGTAGACTATTCTAAATGTAAATTTTCAGATGGTCAGGATTTACAAGGAACCTTTCTTCCTAACTCTAATCTCTCATTTGCTAGTTTTATCCAAGTAAATTTTGATAAAAGTATTATGATGAATTCAGATTTAACATTTGGAACTTTTTCAGAGTCATCATTTATAAGAGCTAATTTATATGAGTCAAATTTAGGTGGTGGAAATTTTGAGCAATCAAATTTTACAAGTGCTAACTTAACAAGAGTTGATTTTACAGGTTCTACCCTCATAGATGCAAATTTTCAGAATTCCAATCTAATGGAGGCAAACTTTACGTCATCAAATATTTTAAATGCAAATTTCGATGGTGCTAATTTAATTGGAGCTACTTGGACAATGGGAGAAATTTGTGGACCAGAGTCTATAGGTATTTGTAATAAATAAATTCGTGAAGAATCTTCTTAAATTAGATGGATTTGAAATTTCCTTTCATGAAAAATCTAAGAGAATAATAAATATAAAAATTGAGGATCAAATTATTGATCGATTAGTGTTTCCATTTAAAAAATTTAATATTACAGCATTAGAATATAAACCATTTACAAGGTTCACTATTGCAAAAAGTTTAGATGAAACTGCATCTAATAAATTAAGTAATTTTTTAAACGAAATTATTAAAGATAGAGATACTGGTTGTTTTATAATTGGTCCAAAAAATAAGTCTTCTAAAATAGATCAAACATTTTTAGTTAAACTATCAACTGCAATAACTCACTTGATTGGAAATCCAAATCACGACTCAATGGCTGGAAAATACTATGCAAGATTTCACGTTAAACATGAAGATAATAGTGACTCATATCTTCGTAAGGCATATATAAATATGGACTTACATACTGATGGAACATATGTAAGAGAAATAACTGATTGGATATTAATGTCAAAGCTTGAGGAGGAGAATGTGATTGGTGGAGAGACCGCCTTACTACATCTTGATGATTGGGAACATTTGTCTGATCTATCAGATGATAAAATTGGACAGCAAAAATTTATTTGGGGATCTCCAAAAAGTAAAAATATTGATTATAAAGTTGAACACCCTGTGTTTTCTAAAGATAGTGATGGAAAACCCATTATTTCTTACATCGATCAATTTCCTGAACCAAAAAATATGGATCAAGGATTGTTTTTACAAAGACTATCTGATGCTCTTGAGGGTAGTAAAAATAAGATAATAACATCTTTGCCGGTTGGAAGTGCTGTTGTGGCGAATAATTATTTTTGGCTTCATGGTCGAAAACCTTTTAAAGAAAATAAAAATTTATCAAGAGAATTACTAAGAATAAGAGGTTCCTTTTTTAACAATTAAGTGTAGAAAATACACTTATGAAACTTGGATTTATAGGAACTGGTAAAATTACATCAGCAGTGGTGACGGGTATATGCAAGTCTAAAATTAAATATACCAAAATTATATTATCTGAAAGAAATAAAAAAATTTCAAAACAACTTAAAAAAAGTTTTAAAAAAATTTATATTGCAAAAAATAATCAAGATATTGTTAATGATTGTAACTGGATTTTTCTAGCTGTAACTCCTACTGTGGCTAATCAAATTATACATAAGCTAAAATTTAAAAAAAGTCAGGTAATTGTAAGTTTCATATCAACAATGAATCTTCAAAACATTAAGAAGGCAGTCAAAGTAAAAGCAAATATCTCGAGAGTAATTCCTTTACCACCTATTTCTTTTAAAAAAGGACCAATTCCTATTTTTCCACCAAACTGGAAAGTTAAAAACTTTTTTAAACATCTTGGAACAGTTGTCGAAATTAAAAACGAAAAATTATCTAAAAATTTTTGGTCAACATCTGGAATGATGGCACCTTTTTATGAATTATTAAGAACAATGTCTGAATGGTTAAATAAAAGGGGAATTCAAAAAGACCAATCTCAGAGATATATAACATCTCTTTTTTTAGCACTTTCAGAAGATGCTGTAGTTAATTCAAATAGAGATTTAAAAATACTTGTCAAAGACTCCCAAACACCAAAAGGATTAAATGAGCAAGGTGTAAATGAATTAAAAAAAGCTGGTTTCTATAAAGCCACTAACAAAACCCTAAATAGTATTCTTAAAAGATTAAATAAAGTATAATTTTACATGCAGCAATCATCAAACATTCTGCAAATTGACAACTTATCAAAATATTTTGGTGGTTTGGCAGCTGTATCAAATTGCTCATTAAAAATAAAAGAGGGTTCAATTACAGGAATAATTGGTCCAAATGGATCAGGTAAAACTACTTTATTTAATCTTATAGCAGGCAATCTCAAATCATCTGACGGAAAAGTATTATTTAATAAAGAAGATATAACAAATGTTCCATCTCATGAACTTTTCTCAAAAGGTTTACTAAGAACTTTTCAAATAGCTCACGAATTTTCGAATATGACCGTTCTTGAAAATTTAATGATGGTACCAGGCAATCAAACAGGAGAAATTTTAATAAATGCTCTTTTAAAACCAAATTTAATTAAAAAAGAAGAAGATTTAATTAGAGCAAAAGCTTATGAAGTAACTGAGTTTTTAAATCTTAAACATCTTGCTAA
>CACLAY010000029.1 GCA_902604975.1 uncultured Pelagibacteraceae bacterium
TCTAAACCTTTGCTGATGGATTATATTGATCCAAAAAAAATAATGTATTTACCGAATACAGCTGGATGTTTTTCATCTAAAGATGCATTAAGAACATTAAGACTTGCCAGAGAAATTGGAGGTTGGAAAATTGTCAAACTTGAGGTGTTGGGAGACAAAAAAAATCTATTTCCTGATATGATTGAAACTCTCAAGTCCACAGAGGTTTTAACTAAAGAAGGTTTTAAAGTAATGGTTTATTGCAATGATGACCCTCTTATGTGTAAGAGATTAGAAAATTCAGGAGCATCAGCAATTATGCCACTTGCAGCACCAATTGGTTCTGGCTTAGGAATACAAAATAAAACAAATATTAAAATTTTAAGACAACAAACAAAAGTTCCTTTAATAATTGATGCAGGAATTGGTCAAGCTTCAGATGCTGTACAAGCTATGGAAATGGGATGTGATGCTGTACTAATTAATACAGCAATAGCAAAAGCTAAAAATCCATATCAAATGGCAGTTTCAATGAAATATGCGGTAATATCAGGAAGAAAATCATTCCTTTCAGGGAGCATTACACCTAATCTTTATGGATCTCCTTCCTCACCAAAAAAAGGATTAATTTAGTTTTTTTTTCTTAAAAATTTTTTTTTTTTTAAATTTATTTCTTTTAAAACCTTTTTTTTTCTCTTCTTTAAGTTCAAAACTTTTCTCCTTTTTTTCGTCTTCAATTTTCTGTAAATTTTCTACTTTTTCTATTTTGTCTAATACTTTTGAAAGCTTTGATTTAAACTCTATCGTATATTCTTGAAGACCTAACCCTTCATCAACACTAAAGTTAATTTTGATTTTATTTTTCTTTTTAAAATAATTTAAATCTTCAGAAAAATAATTTTCAATAAAATTTAATATTTTTTTATTAACATGAACTTCTACAATTTTAGCATTACTTTCAAATGTTTTGATCTCAATTAACTTAATTATCTTTAATGCCAATGTTTCATTTGTTAATTTTATTGACCATTTGATATTACTTTCTCTTAACCTCTGTCTTGACATTTCAAGTAATCCAAAATTACTAATCCGTCCTATTTGAATTCTGGCTCTATCATTTCTGCATCTCTCTTTTAGTCTTCTTTCTACTTGTTTGCGATTATTGAAGCTAAGCATATCGATGAAATCAATTATTATTAAGCCAGATAAATCTCTAATTTTAATTTGTCTAGCAATCTCCTCAGCTGCTTCAAGATTAGTATCAAGCGCAGTACTTTCAACATTCTTTTGTTTTATAGATTTTCCAGAGTTGATATCTATTGATACCAAAGCTTCTGTTGGATTAATCACAAGATAACCCCCAGAATTAAGTTTTACCTCTGATTTAAAAATTTCGAAAAGTTTTTTCTCTATATTTTCTTTAAAAAATAGTGGTATTTTTTCTCTGAATTTTTTAACCTTTTTAACTTGCTTAGGCATAATAAGTTTCATGTAGTTTTTTGCTTTTTGATATCCTTCATTACCTTCTACTATGATACTTTGAGTATCATCATCATACATATCTCTTAAACTTCTTTTTATAATATCACTTTCTTGGTGAATTAAAGAAGGAGCTATAGAATTTAATGCATTGTCTTTTATTGAGTTCCAAACTGTAATTAAATTTTTAAGGTCACCATCTATCTCGTTTTTAGTTTTATTTGAACCAGCAGTTCTAACTATAATACCCATTTCTTTTGGTATTTGTATTTCATTTAAAATTTTTCTAATTTTTTTTCTATCACCTGGATTAAATATTTTTCTAGAAATACCACCTCCTTTAGCTGTATTGGGCATCAAAACTATATATTTTCCAGCTATACTTATGAAAGTGCTAAGAGCCGCTCCTTTAAAACCCCTCTCATCTTTAAGTACCTGAACCAATATCACCTGGTTTGGTTTTATTACTTCTTGAATTTTATATCTTTTTGATGGAAATTTTTTTTCATTAATTATTTTATCAACACTTTCCTCTTCTAATTTTTCAACTGGATCATTTAGTTTAATTTCTTCATTGCCTTCTAAAATTTTATTTTCTTTATTTTCACTTTCTTTGGAAAGTTCTTCTCTAACTTTTTCCTCTTCTTCTTTAATTTTTGCTAAGTCTGTTTGTGGCAATTGATAGTAGTCAGATTGAATATCATTAAATGATAAAAAACCGTGTCTCTCTCTGCCAAAATCTATAAAAGCAGCTTGTAAAGAAGGTTCAATTCTACTTACTTTACCAAGATAAATATTATTTTTTATTAGTGTGTTGTTTACACTTTCATATTCATAATCTTCGATATGAATATCATTTTTGAGTACAACTCTAGTTTCATTTGGATGCGATGCATCAATATATAAATTTTTTGACATAAATTTTGATTATTTTTCATTTGTTTATTTTTAAAAATTCGGTGCCTTAACATTAACAAATTCGGTCATTAATTTAAACTAAAATGAGCAAATTTATAAAAAATCTTTTAATAGCTTTAACTTTATTTTTTTTCCTAAGTATAACAGCTATCTTTTCAATTCTTTGGTCTTATTCAAATAAACTACCAGATTATAAGTTTTTGAAAAATTATAAACCACCAGTATCAAGCAAAGTATATTCTGGAAATGGAGTATTAATAAGCGATTTTTCAACAGAAAAAAGAATATTTGTTCCATATAATTCTATACCAAAAAAAATAATTTATTCATTCTTATCGTCTGAAGACAAGAATTTTTTCAAACACCCAGGTGTAGATGCTAAAGGGGTATTAAGAGCTGTAAAAAATAATATTTTTAATTTAATTAGATCAAATAGATTAGAAGGAGCATCAACAATTACTCAACAAGTGGCAAAAAATTTTCTTTTATCTAATGAAGTAAGCTTAGATAGAAAAATTAAAGAAGCTATTCTAGCTTTTAGGATTGAAAGAGTTTTATCAAAAGAAAGAATACTAGAACTTTATTTAAATCAGATTTATTTAGGGGAGGGCTCGTATGGTATTGCATCTGCAAGTCTCAGATATTTTGATAAACCAATTGGTGAATTAAATTATTCAGAGTCCGCTTTACTGGCAGCATTGCCTAAGGCTCCAAGTAAATATAATCCATATAAAAATAAAGAACTAGCAACCTATAGAAGAAATTTAGTAATTAAAAATCTTTTTGAGAATTCATATATCTCTAAAGAAAGTTTCAATGAATTAATTAATTCAGAAATTACTTTAAAAAAGAGAAAAAGAATTTTTCTAGAAGATACGAGGTATTTTGTAGAAGATATAAGAAAAAAAGTAATCCAGGATTATGGGTACGATAAAATATACAAACAAGGTTTTAATATTAAAACCCCAATTAATTTAGAACTTCAAAATTTAGCCTCAAGTTCTTTAAGAAAAGGATTGTTAGAGTATGACATGAGGAAGGGTTGGCGTGGACCTTTGGACAATCGTAAAAATAAAGATTGGTATAACAACTTAGATAAGTTTAGCTTAGAAAAAACAATTGGTTGGGAAATAGCCATTGTTAAAAGAATAGATAAATTTGAAATTGTAATTGAAACATCAAATAAGGAAAATGGTATTATAAATTACGAAGATATAAATTGGACAAGAAAAAATTTTAATCAAATATTAAATATAAATGATTTGATTTATGTTAAAAAGATTTCTAATGGAATATTTAGTTTAAGACAATTACCAAATGTAAATGGTGGAATTGTCGTTATGGATCCTTACAGCGGTAGAGTACTAGCAATGTCAGGTGGCTTTAGTTTTAAAAAAACTGAATTTAATAGAGTTTCTCAAGCAAAGCGACAACCTGGATCTGCTTTCAAACCTTTCATATATGCATTGGCATTAGAAAATAATTACACTCCATCTTCCCTAATATTAGATGCTCCAATTGTTCTTGATCAAGGAGAAGATCTTAAAATGTGGAAACCTGAAAATTATGGTAAAAAGTTTTATGGTCTTTCAACATTGAGAACTGGTGTTGAAAAGTCCAGAAACCTTATGACTGTGAGGATATCACAGGAATTAGGAATAGATAAGATTATAAACTTTTCAAAAAAACTTAATATATACGATAATCCTGATGAACTATTGTCAGTATCATTAGGATCTGCAGAAACAACATTATTGAATATAACTAGTGCTTACTGTTCGTTTGTAAATGGTGGAAAATTAGTTACACCAATTATAATAGATAGAGTTCAGGATAGTGAAGGAAAAACAATTTTTAATAATGAAAAAAGATTTTGTGAAAATTGCGATAAGATTTCATTTGAAGGAAATAACATACCCACAATAAAAAGTGATTTTAAGCAAATTTTCTCAGAACAAACTGCGTATCAAATGACCTCGATATTAGAGGGTGCAGTCCAAAGAGGTACTGGAAAAAAATTAAAAGATTTAAAATTACAACTTGCTGGTAAGACAGGAACAACCAATAATAATACTGATACTTGGTTTATCGGATTTACTTCAAATTTAGTTGTTGGAGTTTATGTAGGTTATGATAACCCTAAAAGACTAGGTAAATACGAGACTGGTTCTAAAACTGCCTTACCAATTTTTAAAGATTTTATTAAAAAAGCAGTAAATAATTACGAGGCTAGACCATTCAAAATTGCAAAAGGAATAAAAATGATGGTTATTGATGCAGAGACTGGAAAAAAAGCAGATTTTGGCTCAAAAAAAACAATTATTGAGTCCTACAAAAAAGAAAAAATTGAAAATCAGATATATATTAGTAATGATAAATATAATTCTAATAAATTAAAAAAAAATATTTTAAAATTTTATTAATGGAACAAGAGATCGAAAAATTTAAAACAGAGGTTGTTAAAATTAATCAAAGAATTAAGGAGTTTCTTTGAGGCGCAAAATATTGAACTCAAAAGAGATAAACTTGACGGACTAATTAACAACCCAAAGTTCTGGGACAATAGAAAGCAAGCTGAAAAAATCTTAAAAGAAAAAAAAGGATATGATGATCTATTGCTTACTCATAAGCAATCAGAGAATGAGATTAATGAATTAAATGAGATTTTCAATTTAGCTAATGAAGAAAATGATAAACAAATTATTCAAGAAACTTTAAATAAATTTGCTAATCTCCAAAAAGTATTTAAAAAACTTGAAATAAAATGTTTTTTGTCTAATGAAAATGATACACTAGATAGTTATCTAGAATTTCATGCAGGTGCTGGTGGTACGGAAAGTCAAGATTGGGCAGCAATGCTTAGAAGAATGTATATGAAGTGGGCATTTGTTCAAGGTCATAAAGTAGAATTAATTAGCGAACATAAAGGGGATGAGGCAGGAG
>CACLAY010000030.1 GCA_902604975.1 uncultured Pelagibacteraceae bacterium
GCTAAATCTAGTATTTGCCCGGAACTTTGTTCATAAAACCTAGTCGGACCCCCATAATTGGCAACATATATGCCATATTTTCCGTCACCATTTCTATCAACACAGACAACAGACCTACCAGCAGTTAAGTTTAAATTTTTTTTATTAATATCTTTTTCAAATAAATCAGTAAAACCATCACCACCACTATCAATCAATCTATCTGAATATTTTTTTTCTCCACTATAGGTGTCGGTATTTAAAAAATATATTTCTTCAAACCCATCTTGGTCAATATCACAAGCAGCAACTCCAATTGTTTTTCTTTTAGCATCATCAAAGATTTCATTTTTATTTATATTTATAAGTTTCCCATTTTGGTAAGACAAGGCTAAGTTTGAAAAACCAAAACCAGTGACGACAAATTCATATTTATTATCTTGGTTTACGTCTGTAACAGATACGCCATAACTCAGTCTAAAATCATTATTTTCAATCAAAGATGTAATATCTTTAAAAAAGTCAGCTTTAGATTGATTGATAAATACGAAAAAAATTAAAACCAAAAATAATTTTAAAAGGTATTTAATAACCATAATTGTTGTATATTGTTAAAAAAATATATTAAAAAAATTTAATGAGCAAAGTAAATTTAGCGATATCTGGCTGCATGGGACGAATGGGCCAACAACTGATAAAATCCTCAAGAGTTGATAAAAATTTTAATCTAACAACTCTTACAGAAAATAGATTAATAAAAAAAAAAATTTCTGGAATTAAACCTAGCTTAAATAATGAATATTCCTTTAA
This sequence comes from uncultured Pelagibacteraceae bacterium, assembly GCA_902604975.1. Taxonomy (GTDB): domain Bacteria; phylum Pseudomonadota; class Alphaproteobacteria; order Pelagibacterales; family Pelagibacteraceae; genus Pelagibacter. Next base: position 790 of record CACLAY010000030.1, read on the forward strand.
AAATATTGATTTGATTATCGATTTTACTATCCCTAGTTGCACTTTTGAAATTCTTAAAATTGCATCAAAGCTTAAAAAAAGAGTTGTTATTGGCACAACTGGATTTACCAAAACTGAAGAAAGTCTTATTAAAAAATATTCAAAGAAAATTCCAATACTGAAAGCTGGAAACATGAGCTTAGGCATAAATTTGTTAATGTATTTAACTGAAATAGCTTCTAAATCATTAGGAAATAATTTTTTAAGTAAAGTATATGAGGTTCATCATAAACACAAAATAGACTATCCATCTGGAACAGCTTTAATGTTAGGTAAAGGAATTGCTATTGGCAAAAATAAAGATTTTTACAATTTATTTGGAAAAAAATATCTTAACAAAAAAAGTTTTCCTTATGGAAAAAAAATAAATTTTAACTCTATACGAAAAGGTAAAACAGTTGGTGAACATGAAGTTAAATTTTCAAGTGGAAAAGAAATCATTACATTAAATCATGAAGCATTTGATAGAGCTTTATACAGTGAAGGAGCTTTGACAGCTGGAAAATGGCTAATGAAAAAAAAACCAGGTTTATATTCGATGCGTGATGTTTTAAATTTTAAATGAGTGAGGAGCAAAGGGCAAAAATTGTTCTTAGAACTTTAAACAAAATATATCCAAAAACGCCAATTCCTCTTAAACACAGAAATATTTTTACTTTACTAGTTTCTGTTCTTTTATCTGCACAGTGTACAGACATAAATGTTAATAATGTTACTAAAAATATATATCCAAAATATAATAAACCTGAGCACTTTGTTAAGTTGGGAAGAAAAAAAATTGAAAAACTAATACGAAGTATTGGCATTTTTAGAATTAAAGCAAAAAGTGTTTATAATTTATCAAAAACTTTAGTTGAAAAGTATAATGGTAAGGTTCCAAAAACATTTGAACAACTTGAAGAATTACCAGGTGTTGGGCATAAAACAGCCAGTGTAGTGATGTCTCAAGGGTTTGGATATGCTGCCTTTCCAGTAGATACCCATATTCATCGGCTAGCTCAAAGATGGGGTTTAACTAATGGAAAGAATGTTGTTCAAACAGAAGAAGATCTTAAAAGACTTTTTCCTAAAAAATATTGGAATAAATTACATCTTCAAATTATATATTATGGAAGAGAATATTGTAAAGCAAGAGAGTGCTATGGTTTATCTTGTAAAATCTGTACTACTTGTTATCCTAAGAGAAAAAAACCACTTATAACCAAGAAAGCATAAATAATGAAAATATTAGGAATTGGAAACGCTATTGTAGATGTAATTTGCAAAGTAGAAGATGATTTTATCACTAAAAATAATTTAACTAAAAGCACCATGAAGTTAATTTTTGATGATAGTGAGTTTAAAAATTTATTATCAAATCTTAAAATTGAAAAAACGGTTTCAGGTGGATCAGTTGCAAACTCAATAGTTGGTTTATCTCAATTGGGGAACGAAGTTGGATTTATTGGTAAAGTAAATGACGATGATCTTGGTGGAAAATACGAAGATGGCTTAAAACAGGAGAATGTGAAATATTTTTATTCAAAGAAAAAAGAAGAGTTACCAACTGGAACTTGTTTAATATTAGTTACGCCCGACTCTGAGAGAACAATGTGTACGTTTTTAGGAACTGCAGGCAAAATAAATGAAAATGATGTAAGCGCGGATGCAATTAAACAAAGTGAAACAATACTTTTAGAAGGTTATCTTTGGGACGAAGGAGAACCCAAAAAAGCTTTTGAAAAAGCGATTCAAAGTGCAAAAAAAGTTGCAATGTCTTTATCTGATCAGTTTTGTGTTGATAGACACAAACCTCATTTTTTAGAACTGGTTAAAAACAAATTAGATATAACTTTTGCAAATGAACAAGAGATAATGTCTTTGATAGATGCAAAATCTTTTGACGAAGTAATTAGTTTCACAAAGTCTCTTGGTAAAATAATTGTTTTAACAAGAGGTGAAAAAGGTGCAGTTGCAATTAAGGGGGATGAAGTTTTTGAATGCGGTGTTAAGCAAGGTCTTAAGATTGTTGATTTGACTGGCGCTGGAGATCTTTTTGCAGCAGGTTTTTTACATGGACACGTAAATAACATGTCATTAAAAGAAAGTTTAGATAAAGGAACTGAAATGTCTTCAAAAGTTATACAACAAATAGGTGCTAGACTATAAAAGATTATTTTTTCTTTCTTTTAAAACTACCCTTACCCTTCTTGGGTTTAACTACACGTGATTTATATTTAGGTGTTAATAAATCTTTAGCAATCTGATTTTTTTTTTTCATTTAATAATATAACCAGACTTAGAACTTTTGATAAAATTTTGATCTTCAAAAAAATTATTTATTTTTTTCCTTAGTCTATAAATATGTGTTTCAACAGTGTGAGTTTCTAATTTTGAATTATGACCCCATACCTCAGTTTGTAATTGACTAATTTTAACTGGCTTTTTTGAATTGTTAAGGAAAATTATAATATTTGCTTCCCTTTCAGTTAAATTAAGACTTTTTTTTTCATTAAAAATTTTTCTTGAGTTAAGATTTAGTTTGTAATTTCCCAAATCTATATCTGATTGCTGATTATATTTTTTTTTGAGAAATTTGATATTTATAGTTTCGACTAATTTATTAATAGCGATTGGAAATTGATTGATTATAATTTGTTCTTTAACATCTTTTTTTTTGTCAGAAATTATAAGAAAGTTTTCTTGTGCTTTTAAATTAAGATCTGTAATTTTTTTTATATTAATTAAATTGAAGTTGATATGATTTTCAATTTCACTTAAAATCTCGTAAAGTGTATTAAAATCATAAATTACTAAAGTTTGATTCTTCATATACAATAAAGAATATGACAATTATTTTAAAAAATAAAGTATCACTTATTTTTAATGATTTTATTTTTAAATGTTCAATTGGGACTAAAGGTCTTACCAAAAACAAGGTAGAGGGAGACAAAAAAACTCCAATTGGAATATTTTCACTTGGTAATTTATACTACAGGAGGGACCGTCATTCTAGACCCTCCACAAAATTAAAATGTATTTCAATTGGAAGAAATATGGGTTGGTGTAATGATGTTAAAAGTAAAAAATATTACAATAAATTAATTAAAATTAATAAAAAAAAAATTCGTCACGAAAAACTTTTTAGAAAAGATTATAAATATGATTTTATGATTCCAATTAATTACAACATAAAAGCAACTAAAATTGGAAAAGGCAGTGCAATTTTTCTTCATTTAACCAAGAAATATAAATCAACATCTGGGTGCGTTGCACTTGAAAGAAAAGATTTTTTAATTTTGTTAAAACTTATTAACAATAAAACAAAAATTAAATTAGCCTAGCCCCTTTGACCAAAAATACTAGATCCAATTCTTAAATAGGTTGAATTAAATTTAATAGCATTCATATAGTCTGAGGACATGCCCATACTTAATTCTTCGAGATTAATAAAACTATTCAGTTCACTCATCTTTTCAAAAAATTTTGTAGAATCTTTATTAAATGGAGGAATACACATTGTTCCAACAATATTAAGGCCTATATTTTTTGAAAAATTATAAAAATCTAATAAGTTTTCTTTTGAGATACCAGATTTTTGCTCTTCTTCTCCAAGATTTATTTGAATAAAGATTTTAGGCTTTACATTTTGTTTTTTTTGCTCGTCAGCAATTTTTTTTGCTAATTTTTCACTGTCTAGAGAATGAATATAATCAAATATATTTAACGCTAGTTTAACTTTATTAGTTTGTAATTTTCCAATTAGATGTAATTTAATTTTCTGATTTTGTTTTTTTATGTCTGACCATTTTTCATTTGCCTCTTGAACTTTATTTTCACCATAATCTAAATGTCCGTGTTCAATTAATGGTAAAATATGATCTATTTTAAAGGTTTTTGAAACAGCAATGATCTTGGGTATCTTATTTTTATCTTTCAAATCTAAAAATTTTGATTTAATTGAACTTTGAATAGATAATAAATTTTGTACAGTTTGATGCATAAACAATTAATAAAAAAATACTACTTTATAGATAAATTTGAAAAAAAAAACATTGATAAACAAAGTGCAAATACAATTATAATATATAGAAATTATAATAAAGCTTATTCAGCAAAAGATATAATTTTTTTAAA
>CACLAY010000031.1 GCA_902604975.1 uncultured Pelagibacteraceae bacterium
ATTCGAACAAATTATAAAATTAACAAAAAAAATTGTTGAACAAAAAAATGCAAAATTTTATTTTGTATACTTACCATCGTATTCTTATACAGATCAAAATTTTATTGATTTAAATTATCAAAAAGTGAAAGATATTATTAACAATTTAGAAATACCTTTTATTGATATAAACCAACTAGTATTAAAAAAAGAAAAAGACCCAAAAAGTCTATTCCCATTTAAAATTTGGAATCATTTTACTGTAGACGGATATTCAAAGGTTGGAAATGCTGTTTTTGAAGCAATCAAATAATAGTTTTGATAAACTATATTGAAAATATTGATATTAATTAAAAAAATGAAAAAAAAAAAATTAGTTTCGATAATAATTCCAACAAATAAACGCAAAGAGTTATTAAGAAGATCCATACGTTACTTTGAAAGTGATGTTTTTAATTTCTGCAATTTTTTAATAATCGACTCTTCACCAAAAATATTTAAGTACAAATTTAAAAAAAATTTTAAATATATTCACTATAAAAAAAATAGTTTTTCAAAAAAAATTTTTCATACATTATCTAAAGTTTCTACCAAATACTGTATTATAGTAAATGATGACGATTTTATAGGAATGAACGCACTAAAAAAAGGTATTAATTTTTTAGAATCAAATCAAGATTATGTTTCTTATCATGGAGAATACATTTCGTTTAGATATCTCGAAAGAAATAATAAAGTTTTATATATAGCTGCTTATAGTGATACATTAAAAAATAATTTAAATTTTACAATTGATAGTAAAGTTGGAAGAGTTAAAAAGTTATATGAAAATAGACCTCATTGGTATAACGCATTGCATTATACTAAAAATTTGAAAAAATCTTTTAAAATTGCAATTCTAGGACAAGACATTCATTTTTCAGAAATATTAATTCCATTTGTTATAGGTCTTGATGGAAAATGCAAAGTTGATAAAGTTTTTTGGTACGCAAAAGATGCAAATGTATATACAGATGTTAGAATAAGACAGAATAAAGCGAGAAAAAAAATGGAAAAAGAGCTTTTTATAAAGAACTCACCAATTAAAAAAAAATTAATTGAGATGATGAGACTTTATAAAGTTAAGGGAAATTATGAAGAAAGCTCTAAAATAATTGATGATATTTTTAGAAGCTATTTTAATACATATTTATTTGAAGAAAAAAAAAATAAAACATATTTTAATTTTAATCTCAGAAATACTGTAATTAAGTTTTTTCCAGTCTATCTTAGAAATTTAATTAGGTTATTAATTAACTTTATTAAAAGTGGAGATATCGAAAATATGGATAATAATATAAGAGTGTATGGACCAAAAAGAGATAAGAATTCTCTTAAAGATTGGATTTATATGAAAAATATAATTAAACAATTTACAGATTTTAAAGACATATATAAAAATATAAAATGAATATGAAGTTTCGAATAGGAAACATAGATATTAGTCATAATACACCAGCAAGAATTATTTGCGAAATTGGAATAAATCATGATGGTAATATTGATAAAGCAATAGCTTTAGCTGATGCTGCAATTAAATCAGGTGCTGAAATTTTAAAACACCAGACTCACATAGCTGATGAGGAAATGTCAATCGAAGCTAAAAAAATTATTCCATCAAATGCAAATGTATCAATCTATGATATTATAAATAAATGTTCGCTTAGTGAAAAAAATGAAATCAAATTACAAAAATATATAAAGTCAAAAAAAAAAATTTTTATTAGTACACCTTTTAGCTTTGCTGCTGTTGATAGATTAGTAAAAATGAATACCCCAGCTTTTAAAGTAGGATCTGGAGAGTGTAATAATTATCCACTTTTAAAATACATATGTAAGTTTAAAAAACCAATAATAATGAGTACTGGAATGAATTTGATAAATGATATTGCAAAATCAATTAATATACTTAAAAAAGCTAAAGTTCCTTTTGTCGTTCTACACTGTACCAATATTTATCCCACTCCAAGTAATTTGATTAAAATTGACACCATAACAGAATTAAAAAAAAGATTTCCAAATATTTTAATTGGGTATTCAGATCATCATAATACAATAAATGCTTGCTTGTCAGCTATGTCATTAGGTGCTTGTTTGATCGAAAAACACTTTGTTCTTTCCAAAAAAAATAAAGGTCCAGATGTTAGTTCTTCAATGGATCCTAAAGACTTAAAAAATTTAATAGAAATGTCAAAGATAATTCACCATTTTAGAGGTGTCAAAACTGAAATTTCAAAATTAGAGAAGAATACATCCAAATTTGCATTTTCATCAGTAGTTACTAAGTGTGAAATTAAAAAAGATGAATTATTTTCTTTAAAAAATATAACTTTAAAAAGACCCTCAGGCGGAGAGTTTGGTCCAAAACAATTTAGTAAGTTATTAGGTAAAAAAGCAAAAGTTAATATTAAAAAAAACGTTCAAATTAAAAGTAAAATGTTGAAATAATAAGAATTCAATAAATGAAAATATTAAAAACTAATATTACAAACTGTTATAAAATAATTCTTTCAAAAAATAATGATAATCGAGGGTCTTTTCACAGAGGTTATTGCAAAAAAACCTTAAAAAAAAAAAAAATTAATTTTGAAGTTAAGCAGTGCAATATCTCTATTAATAAATCTAAATATACTCTTAGAGGTTTTCATTATTTAAAAAAGCCATATAAAGAAAATAAAATTATAATTCTAATGAATGGATCGACTTATAATGTAATTATTGATTTAAGAATTAATTCGAAAACTTATTTAAACAAATACATCACGAGACTCTCAAATAGCAGTCAAGGTTTAATTATTCCAAGTGGATGCGCAAATGCATTTTTAACTTTACAAGACAATACAATAATTCACTATTACATGGATAATTATTATGAAAATATACCAAATTCAAAATATCTAGGATTTAAGTTTAATGATAAGTTTTTTAATATCAAATGGCCATATAAAGTTAAAAAAATTTCAAATCAAGATAAAAGCTTTAAACCATTTAATAAATAAATTGAAAGCAATAACTTTAAGTAATAATCAGGAGTATTAAAATTCTGACAAAATTTAATGATAAAACAAATTAATCAAGCCTTAAAACTTACAGATAAAGATGACATTAAAAAATTTTATCTGCTTATTTTATTTTATTTTATAATTATTTTTCTCGAATTGTTTAGTTTAGCGATGGTCTTGCCTGTCGTTAACGTTTTTTTTTCAGACAACTCTATTTTAGATAATACTTTTTTATCTAATTTTATTGATCAAACATCAATTCAAAAATTTAAATATCAAATCTTATTTATTTTTTTACTCCTCTTTATAATAAAAAATTTGTCAATAATATTAATTACTAAAAAAAAGTTCAATTTTTTATTTTATATACAAAGTAAAATTGCCAAAAGAATATATAAAAGTTACATAACTCGGCCATACAATTTTTTCTTAAAAAATTCCACTTCCTCCTTATCAAATATTGTTGTTTCTCAATCTCAATCGGTAAAAGCAGTTGTAGAAGTGCTTATTACATTTATAGTCGAAGGATCTCTTACTTTTTTTATTTTGTGTTTTTTAATTCTATTTAATGCACCTATAGCAATTTCAATAATTATTATATTTGGAATTATTTATAAGTTTTTCTTCCCATATTTAAAAAGAAAAACTACTCAAATGGGAACTGAAAGAATTCTATTTGGTAAGAAAATACTGAAAGTTGTAAATGAGAGCTTTGGTGGAATTAAAACAGTTAAAATTTATAAAAAAGAAAATTTTTTTAAAAAATTATTTTTTAAGATAAGCGATAAAACTTGGGATGTTGAAAATAAAAATATGTTTTTATTAGAAATTCCAAGATATGTGGTCGAAATAATTTTGATAACTATTTTTATTTTAGTTGTTGTATATTTTTCAGCTAATAATTTTAGTAATGAATATATTATAGCATTTTGCTCTTTATACTTGATTGCTCTGTATAGATTAATGCCATCATTCAATAGAATCCTCGCTGCAGTCCATAGTCTAAGATTTTACCTTCCAACTATGAATATAATTTCAAACGAGCTTGATCAATTAAAAAAATATGAAGATAATTACAATTTAAAAAATCCATATTCTAAAGATCATATAACAGTAAATAGTAATAAAATAATAAATTTTAACAAAAGTATCTCATTAAGAGATATTTCATTTAAGTATGAAAAATCTTTAAGTTATGTTTTTGAAAATTTAAATTTAGAAATTCCTAAAAATAAATTTATTGGCATAGTAGGACAGAGCGGATCAGGAAAGACAACTTTAGTCGATATTCTTTCAGGTTTATTAGATATTGAAAAGGGAGAAATATTTATCGATGATCAAAATATTTCTCATAATATTCATTATTTAACGAATAAAATTGGTTATGTGCCTCAAGATATTTTCTTATTAGAAGACAGCATTAAATCTAATATTATTTTTAGTGATCTTGATGAAGAAAATAAAGAAATCGATGAATTTAAACTTAATTATGCTTTAATAAACTCAAATTTAATGGATTACGTCAATAGTCTTCAATACAAAATAGACACATTAATTGGAGAAGACGGAATCCAGCTTTCAGGTGGTCAAAGGCAGAGAATTGGAATTGCAAGGGCAATTTATAGAAGTTCTGAAATTATAATTTTTGATGAAGCAACTTCATCACTAGATATAGAAACAGAGAATATAATCTTAGAAGAGATAAATAAATTGAAGAACTTTAAAACTGTAATTTATATAACACATAAAGAGAATACATTAAAATATGCAGATGAAATTTATAAAATAAAAAATAAACAACTAGAACAAATAAAATAAGTAAATATGAGCCAA
>CACLAY010000032.1 GCA_902604975.1 uncultured Pelagibacteraceae bacterium
TTAAAATATTTTTGTATATTTCGTCGTTGAAACTTTCCTTTCTTGCATTGTCTAAAAAATCTTTTATATCATTTGAGAAAATTTTTTTTTTGTCTTGTATTACCATGAAATTATCAATTTTTTCTTTTTTTAAAATATGATTTATGTGTTTGAATCTGTTTGAAAATACTCCTAAATAACTTCTAACCCAGTGTCCAATAATTACTTGCCATTGTTTAATATTTTTTGACTCTTTGTGAGTTGAATTTAATATTGGTACAATCTTTTTAAAAATTCTTTTCTCAATTCTTATGTTTTCTCGTACTAAAGCTTTTCTTTTCCTTATATCTTTAATTAAAAATTTGTGTTTTTCTGGACTTTTCTTTTTTGTATAGTCGGCAAAACACCATTCACCAATTATAATTTTTTTTAGTTTTTTATAATTGATATTATTTTTATTATTGGATACTAAAATTGTTTTCATATTTTGAGACCTGATAGCAATTTTATGTTTATATCTAATTTAAATTAATAATGATATGATCTTGAAATATATGAAAAATTTGATTAATTAAAGTTTTTTTATATATAGTAAAATAATTATAATAAAGGCCATCTGAATGAACGATGAAAAAAAAATCTGGAATGGATATCACGATCTTTTAATAAGTGATGATGTTTCACGTCTAAGAAAAATGTTTTCAAGATATGAGCTTTTTAAAAAAACGCTTAATGTTCCAGGCGATATAATAGAATGTGGAGTTTTTAAAGGTGTAAGCTTTTTATTTTGGCTAAAATGCATCAAAATTTTTTTGCCAAACTCGACTAAAAAAGTTGTTGGGTTTGACATGTTTTCTGGTTTCCCAAAAGATCTTAAGAACCAGGAAAAAAAGAGTGCCAAAAAATATGTTAAAGAAAGTGACTTTTCAGGAATTAATCCAAAAAAACTTTCAGAACTTGCTTTAAAAATATTACCTAAAGAGCACCATGAACTTATTGCCGGTAATATCAGTAAAACTTCAAAAGAATATGTCAAAAATAATTATGGATTTAAAATATCGCTACTTCATTTAGACCTAGATACATTTAATGGAACAAAAGCTTCTCTTGACAATTTTTTTCCTCTTATGAGCAAAGGTGGAATAATTATTTTAGATGAATATGGTCAACGTGGCTGGGGTGAAACGGAAGCTGTTGATAAATTTTTAAAAAACAAAAATTGTAAAGTTGAATTATTTGAAAACACTAATTCTCCGACTGGATATATTGTAGTTTAAATTTAATAACTGTAAAAAAATCAAAAATTATTTTATATATAAATTTTTGAAAAAAATATGATTAAAAAAAATTTTGGATTTGGAACTCAAATTAGAAAATCTCCTTTTTTTGACTCAACTGTTAAATGGGGTGCAACAGGATTTTCAGTTTATAATCATATGTATATTCCCAGAGACTTTGGTGATCCTGAACAGAATTTTTGGAATTTAATTGAAACTGCAATTTTATGTGATGTAGCTGTCGAAAGACAAGTAGAAATTACAGGGCCTGATGCTTTTAAATTTGTTCAATTACTAACCCCAAGAGATTTATCAAAATTATCGGTTGGTCAGTGTAAATATGTTCTTATTACAAACGCTGAAGGTGGAATATTAAATGATCCAGTACTTTTACGATTAGGAGAAAATCATTTTTGGTTATCACTAGCTGATAGTGATATTTTGTTATGGTCACAAGGTGTAGCTATTAATTCAGGGTTAGATGTAAAAATAATAGAGCCAGATGTTTCGCCACTTCAATTACAAGGACCAAACTCAGGAGAAATAATGATCAAGTTATTTGGTGAGAAAATTAAAGATTTGAAATATTATTGGTTTAGAGAGCTTAATTTAGACGGTATTCCATTAGTTGTATCAAGAACAGGATGGTCTAGTGAATTTGGATATGAACTATTCTTAAAAGATGGTTCTAAAGGAAACGATTTATATGAAAAAATCATGACAGCAGGTAAAGATTTTGGAATTAAACCTGGTCATACATCGTCAATTAGAAGGATTGAAGGTGGTATGCTTTCTTATCATGCTGACGCAGATATAAGCACAAATCCTTTTGAGCTAGGTTTGGATCGTTTAGTAAATTTAGATACCAATATAGATTTTATAGGGAAAAAGTCGCTACAAAAAATTAAAAATGACGGAGTAAATAGATTACAGGTCGGCCTTGAAATTAAATGTGAAAAGTTAACTGGACCAAACACAACATTTTGGCCTTTAAAAGTAAAAAACAAAAAAGTCGGAAAAATAACGTCAGCCATCTATTCACCACGTTTAAAAAAAAATATTGCATTAGCTATGATAGATATTGATTATTCAAATATTGGAATGGAGATAGATGTTTCAATAGATGCTCAAATTTTTAAATGTGTGGTTATTGAGAAACCTTTTTTTGATCCCAAAAAAAAAATTACTTCAAAGCTTCTTTAAATTTTTCGGAATATTTTAGTTATTACAATTTAGTATTTAGATCAGTGGATTTAAATACAACATTATTTTATCGACCCATACATCAGATCCTAAATCGTTGACATGATCACTATTTTTACCTTCAAAATATTTAATTTCTTTAAAAATAATTGGTGTAACTATTTTTTTTAAATTAGAGCAACCTTCAACATCACATTTATATATAATTTTATTAATTTCAAAGTCTTTATATTGATTATCGTCAAAGAGTAATGGAGCAAAGGTAATAATAACTTTTGATTTAATATTCTTATTATCAAAAATATGGTTTAAGAAATTATTCATATTCTTATTAATGGTCTCATAATTAATATTATAATTTTTAAATATAATTGGATCTGGAAAAAAAGGAATTTTTACGTCTCCAAATTCATTAAACCTATAATTTTTTGTAAATAAATTATTAAGAAACCTTATTTTTTTACTTAAATGAGGAAGTAAATATTCTGAAGGTGTAAGTTTTCTTTTATTTAAGGTTTCTTTATTATTATTAAAATTTAATCTGGAGGTAATAATAATTATATCATTTTTATTAGTATATTTTATTAATTCATCAAAATAACGATAGTTAAATCTATCCATACCATCTTTACACATATTTATAACTATATAATCTTTATCACTATTAATTTTATTTTTAATAGATTCTGCATAAAGACTTAGTTCACACTCAGAGTCTCCAAATAAAATTATTCTATTAATATTATTGTCTTTATTTGATTTATTAAAATTTTTAAGTAATACAAATTTTTCTTCAGGGGCCAATTTAAAAATAACAACAAAATTTATTATGATTGCCAATAAATAGGAAATTATAAATACTTTATAAATTAAACTAAAACCTCGCATACAAAAGTTCTCCAGTATTGTAGCCAAATATCAATATAAATATAAACATTGGGATAGTTAGAATAGGTCTTCTAAATAAATGATATTTTTGTTTTTTTAATTTATAAACCTGAAAAAATTCTAGTGACAAAAAAAGAAAAATAATGAAATAAACATTTATATTTACAATTGATGCTTCTAGTAAGACATAAAATCTTTCGGAACTTATAATATAACTTTTATAATCAAAGTAAGATATTATTTTCTCAATCAGTCTATTGCTTGAAATATCAATGGCAAACATTCTTCCAATTACAAAAAAAAGAAACATAGCAACTACTGATAAATAGTTATTTATATTTTTTCTCTTAAAAAAAACGATGAATAAACAATATACACTACCGTGAAAAGTTCCCCATAACAAATAATTAAGGGTCCCACCATGCCACATAGCAGATAATAGAAAGATCGAGCTTGCAAAGAGTATTTTACCATTTCTAGATCCAAAAATAGCAACATTTTTATAAAGTACATATCTTTGTAAAAATTTACCTAAACTTATATGCCAGTTATGCCAAAATATTACTACGTTTCGTGATGTGAATGGATGGTTAAAATTTAAAGTTAACTTCAAATTTACTAACATTGCTAGACCATATGCGATAAAGCTGTAGCCAGCAAAATCAAAATAAAATTTTAATTCAAAAACAAAAGCACAGAAAAATGACTCAATGGCTTTAGTTTCATGAATTAGATTTAATGGTGTAAGTCTATGAGCAATCACAAATTTCATAAAACACCCAAGTATTATCCATGATGTTGCAATTTTTATTTTTGAAAAACTATTTCTGAAATTTATTTTTTCAAATTGCTTTATTAGATCTGTATTTTCTAATGGTCCTGCAAGAAATTTAAATGGCAACACTATGTAAAGTGAAAGATCAATAAATTCAGATAAATAGCTTTTATTATTATTAGGTTTTGCATCTACTACATATGCCCCTGCATTTAA
>CACLAY010000033.1 GCA_902604975.1 uncultured Pelagibacteraceae bacterium
ACGCCTAAAATCAAAATTCTTTTTTTACTCATATGATTGCAAAATATAGGTTATTAGTTTTTTTTTAATTACATTATTAGAAAAATTTTTTGAAAAATAATCTTTTCCTCTTTTTCCCATAAAAACAAGCTTTTTGCTTGGCATATTTTTAATTTTTATAATTTTCCTAGAAATAATGTTTATATTTGAGGTATTGCAATAGAACCCACAATTAGCCTGTTTAATTATTCTAGAAACTTCACCGTCTAGTGTAGTAAAAATTGGTTTAGCTGAGGAAAGGTATGATTGAAATTTAGATGGTATTATAAATCTAGATAAATTATTTTTTTTTAATGATAAAAATAATAAATCAGCTTTTGAGTATAATTTTTTCATTTCATTGAAGTTTTTAAGACCTAGAATTTGAAGATTTTTTAATTTATTTTTCTTTTTAAAATTTAAAATTTTTTTTTCTTCAGATCCCTTTCCGGCTATTAATATATCAATATCATTTATTGACTTTTTTTTTAGTTTTTTTGCTAAGTTTAGTAAAATATTTAAGTTTTGTACTTTTCCCAAATTACCAGCATAAAGTATATTAAACTTTTTATGTTTTTTATTATTTTTCAAAAAAAAGTTTTTACTAGGGTTTGGTAAATAAAAAATTTTTTTATTTTTAACTTTATTTTCTATATTATTTTTTAGAGTTTCAGATTGTGTAAGTATAATATCGCAACTATTATATATGTAATTTACTAATTTATTGATTATTTTTATTAAAAATTTATTTTTTATATAACCTGTTTCGATAATACTTTCAGGCCACAAATCTTGTACCCAAACTATTAACTTTGCGTTTTTATAATTTATTTTTTTTAAAAATACACCAATCAATGCTTGTATTATTGGAGAGGTTGCGTAAACAAAAATATAGTCAATTCTTTTTCTGTAGAAAAATAAACTATAAATTGTTCCATTTATCAGAAAAGTTAAATATGTTAACACAAAATTAAGTGTTGTATTTTTTTTTCTTGGGTATGAAGGTACTCTTATAATCTGGGTATTTTGGTGTTTAGAAATATTTGTTGATAATTTCCTTCTTTTGTATTTATCAAATAAGTCATAGTTTGGATAAGTTGGATATGTTGTAAGAACAGAAGTCGTAAATTCTTTAATTTTGAATACTATATCATTAATAGGAAAAGATTCAGGAAAAAAATTTTGGCTTACGACTAAGATTTTTTTTTTCACTTTATGCCGCTGATTTTATTTTGATATGGTTTTTAATAGTTTATAAACTTATAATTATTTATTTCAATAAAAACAGTATTATGAAAATAACTAATCAAAAAGATACAACCAGTTCATTAGATTTTTTTCCATCTTTATTTTTTTTGGGCATGATGATGTTTGTGCCAAAAATAGATCTTGTTCCTATAGCTGGTTATTGGCAAGGGATAAGAATAGAGGATCTGCTGATACTAAGTTTTTTCATCGTATTTATCACTAATGCTCAAAATTATATTTATCATAAAGACTTTAAGTATAAAAATTTTTTAGTCTTTTTTATTTATATTTTTATTTCTAATTCTATTGCGATTATTTCAGGAATAGAAGTTAAGATCATAATGTTAATTAGATTGTTTGAATATATAGTACTTCTTTATTTTTTTGATAATTTAAAAATAAATCTATCTAAAATCAAAAATATTTTATACCTTTATCTTTTTGTCAACTTTGTAATTGTAATTTTACAACATTATGAATTCGTTGGTAATTTTTCATCACTGGGTTACCAAAGTGCTAGTGATATGGTATGGATAAGAACGATGGGTTTGACAGGTGGGCCATGGGAGTTAGGTGCTGTTTCGTCAATTATTTTCTTTACTATAGTAGAATTAGAAAAAGATTTAAAAAAAATATTTATTTCTTTTTGTATTGTGAATTTATTTTTATTACTTGCGGAAGGAAGGGGAAATTTTATAGCATTTAATCTAGCAAGTTTATTTGTTCTTTTATTTAATAGAAATTTAAATTTTAACAGAAAATTAATTTTTTTAGCATTTACATTTCTTTTTGTTTATTTTTTAGAAAAATTAGCATTTAGTAATTTTTTTGACAAGATTGTTTCAATAGACTTAAGTTATTTATATTATATATTTAATGAAGGGGTATTTAATGACAATCTTCCTTCAGTTGATGAACTAATTGATTTAAAAGTTTACTTATCTTTCTGGTATAGAGTAGAAGGTTGGAGCTTATTTATTAATGAACTAAGCGAAAATAATATTAATTTACTTTTTGGGATAGGATTAAAGCATATCTACTACGACTCATTGTTAGTAAGGATACTCGTATCAACAGGTTTTATAGGTATAATATTAATTTTATTTTTGTCTTTAAGATTGAAATTTTACCTGATGATTTTTTTTCTTTTATCTGGAGCTTTTTTGGATTTATTTATTAGTATGAAAATATTTGTCTTTACATTAATAATGCTTTATGTACACAGGCAAATAGCTAATAATAGTACAAAAACCAAAAATAATTAAAGATGAATGTAACTGTATTTGATTTACTAATTTTTTTAAAAAAGCAATTTATATATTGTTTAATCATCGTTGTTGTATCATTCTCTGGATATTATGCTTTCACTAATCATAAAGATAATCAGAGTGTACTTACTTTTCAGGTGGATTTGAGAGAATGGGATAATCTTAACGAAACAATATTAGTGTGGTTAGAAAATTATAAAAATTATCCTAATGAAATAAAATATAGTATTCTCACAAGCTTTGACTCTGGAGCTGACTGTAAAGATAATGAAAATGTTATAAGTGTTATGTTTTGTACTGTTGAAGGGTCTAAAACTACGCTTGATGAACAATATTTGATGTTTGATAAAAAAACAAAAAATATATTAAAAAGACAACTAGACCATATTATGAGAGATATTAATTATTTTCACTCCAGAATTAAAAGGACAAAAGAATTTGTACTTGATTCAAGTGAAACATTAAAATCAACAAGTGAGATAAAAAAATTAACTGATTTTAATTATGTTGCATTTAATCAGATATCACAAATGGAGACTGACGTATTAATTCTAGAACAAGTGTATGAGACTTTTCAACTATTGTCAGTGATTAAGAATAACAACATAAAAGAGGTGAATGTTGAAAATGTGTTTTTTTACAGCTTTCTTTGTTCAATGCTTTGCTTATTTCTATATGTAATTATTGGTTTAACTTATCAAGTTTCTAAAAAAGAATAGTAAAATATTAAGTAACTTTAGTAAAACCAAACTTATTGTATTCAAATAAAATTTTTTTATGAAGTTCGTAAACATCATTTAATAATGGTAATTTGCAATTGTTGATTTCTCTTACTACTTTTGGAGTTATTTTACTTTGAAAGTTAAAGCTATTTTTAATAATAATTTTTTCATTTTTTTTTAAATAACCTAAATGTTCGTTTATTAACCAGCGATCCTTTCCAGTAGTTATTTCTATAATGAATTTTTTGTTATTTTTTAAATTAATTATATCAATTTTAGAACCTAGGTGTGAATAACCAACGACCTTTCCATAAAAATCAAATAAATTTTTCCTTTTAGTTACATAAAATTGTTTTTTAAATACTTTAACTTTATTTATTTTGTCTGATGTAAGCCACTCTAAGAGGTATAAGTGATGTATACTATTGCTCCCTATATTCCATTTTCCTCCTTTGATTTTTATATATATTTTTTTAAAATTTTGTTTTTTTAATAATTTATAAATTCCACTGTAACATCTTGGTAAATTTACATATGTTTTGGTATTTTTTAGAGTTTTATATATTTTCTCTAAATTGTGAATTTTGTTAGAAACAAGTTTTTCTATTAGCCAAATTTTAATC
>CACLAY010000034.1 GCA_902604975.1 uncultured Pelagibacteraceae bacterium
TTTATTATCAATCTTATTAACATCAGGCGCATAAGCACATTTGTCATTAATTATATAACAAATACTTTTTATTGATCCATGATGAACCTTTAATGATTTAATAGTAATTTGTGTTTTTAAATCATTAAGATAATGCTTTTTTTTTAATATTTTGGCATCAAGTATAGATGGATAATTTTTGTAATCTTTGAAACAATAACCAAAAGTATTTTTTAGATATTTCTTTGTAGTTTCATCTGCAAAAATTGGTATTTTTTTTCTATTTTTTAAAGAGAAAACTCTCAATTCATTAATTCCATGTGTTTGATCAGCGTGTAAATGAGTGTAAAAAACTATATCAATATTTTTAACTTTATTTTTTAATAATTGAGATTTTAAATCTGGAGATGTATCAATTAGAATATTTAGATTTTTAGAACTTATAAGAGCCGAACATCTTGATCTTATATTTCTTTTATTCTTAGGATCACAACTTCCATAATATCCATCGATTCGTGGTATACCTAAAGAGCTACCACAGCCCAAAATGGTAAATTTCACACTCATTTATTAAAAAATAATCTATTAAAATTGTCAGTAGTTACTTTATCAAGATCTTCTATATCAACATTTTTCAATTCAGATAATTTTTTTAATGTGTAACGCACAAAAGAAGGTTCATTTTTCTTACCTCTCATTGGCTCAGGCGCTAAAAAAGGACTGTCTGTTTCTACAAGCAATCTTTCTAATGGTAATTCTTTAAAAGTATTTTGAAGGTCGGTGCTATTCTTAAATGTAATAATGCCACTAGCTGAAAAGTAGGAGTTAAGTTCCATTAATTTCAATGCGAAAGTTAGGGATCCAGTAAAACAATGCATGAGTATTTTTAAATTATTGTTAGAATTTTTTAATATTTCATATGTTTCTGCTTCAGCATTTCTGGAATGTACAATTAAAGGAATATCTAATTCTAATGCTGCATCTATATGATTTTTAAAACTTGTTATTTGTTTATCTTTGTCACTATTATTATAATAAAAATCTAAACCTGTCTCGCCTACTCCAATTATTTTACTATAAGTATTAATTTTTTTAATTATTTCATCTTTAGAAACTTGATCATTGTTAGTTTCGTGAGGATGTATACCAAAAGTTCCAAATATCATTTCATCTTTGTTTATAATCTCTAAAATTTTAGGAAATCCTTTTAATGTTGTTGATATTGTTAATAGCTTTTGAACACCCTCCTTTTTGCATTTTGCTAAAATATCCTCAATATTTTGAACTAAGGGTTCATGATCTAGGTGACAATGTGAATCAATCATTTTTTTCAATCTTTTTAAATAATATATCTAATTTATTTAATTTAAGACCCTTACTTAAATAATTATTATTTCTTATTGTGTCAAAATTAATTTTATCTTCCTTTATACCAAATACTTCTAACACTTTTAGAGATGAGCTTGGTATTATTGGATATAGTAATATAGTGACTTTTCTTATTATCTCCAATGCAACATAAATAATAGTATACATCCTTAATTTATCACTCTTTTTTTTCCAAGGTTCTTGATCATTAAAATACTTATTTGCAGCAAATAACTGTTCAACGATAAAATTTATATATGAATTTACATCCTGATTATCAGAATATTTTATTAAATTTTCATAGTTTTTTGAGTATTGATCTAAGATCAATTTGTCATCTTCTTTAAAGTTATCATAATCAGGAACCTCAAAATTAGAATTTTTATCGCAGAATGCCAAAACCCTTTGGCACAGATTTCCATAATTGTTAGCTAAATCGCTATTTATACAAGTCTCTAATTTTTCTTGTGAAATATTTCCGTCGTTACCGAAAGAAACTTCTTTAATTAAATAATATCTTAAGGGATCTAAACCATAAGTATCAATAATTTCAAGCGGGTCTAAAATATTACCTTTTGATTTTGACATTTTTTCATCACCAGAGAGTATCCATCCATGACCAAATACTCTTTTTGGTGGATTTATATCAGCAGCTAACAAAAAAGCTGGCCAGTAAATTGCATGGAATCTTAATATATCTTTCCCTATTAAATGAAGATCAGCAGGCCAAAAAGATTTATACAAATCATCATTTTCATTTGGATAATTCAAAGCACTTAAATAATTTGTTAAAGCATCTAACCAAACATATATAACATGGTCTTTGTTAGAGGGAACTTTTATACCCCAATTGAAAGATTTTCTACTGACAGATAAATCTTTTAATCCTGATTTCACAAAACTAACAACTTCATTTTTTCTTGTTTCAGGTAGTATAAAATCTGGATTTTTATCATAAAATTCAATCAATTTATCTTGCCAATTAGATAATCTAAAAAAATAAGACTCTTCTTCTACCCACTCTACTTTAGATCCTGAAGTGATTGCTTTTTTTGCACCATCCAAATCCTCAATTTCACTTTCTGTGTAAAACGCTTCATCTGAGACAGAATACCAACCTGAGTACTTTGATAAGTAGATTTCACCTTTTCTTTCTAGAATATTCCAAAGATTTTCAACAGATTTAGCATGTCTAGTTTCTGTAGTTCTTATAAAATCGTTATTTGATAAATTTAATGTCTCAGACAAGTCTCTAAAAGTTTTACTAATTTCATCACAGAACAATAATGGATCCATTTTTTTTTCTTCGGCTGCTCGTTGTATTTTCTGTCCATGCTCATCCGTGCCAGTTAAAAAATAAACATTAAAACCCTGAATTCTTTTTAATCTTGCAAAAATTTTTTTATTTGGTTCAATTGAGAGGACGTAGAATTTTTTTTTCTTTGTATTAAGATTTAAAATATTTAATGTATAAAGGCCAATATTTGATCCTACATCGACAAACCAAGAATTTGATGGAATATTTTTTTTTAAGAAGTTTATTTCTAAATTTTCATTTCTTTCAAAATAAATTTTAAGTCCTGTTTTTTTATCTGCATAGAAATTAATCTCGAAATCCCATAGTTTAGTTGTAAAAAGGGGTTTATCTAAATCAAAATTTCTAAATGATAAAATTATTTTTATTAAAAAAATTAAAAATTTTCTTAACTTTCCTCTTCCTAAATATGTTTTTCTACCTAGAAATAATATGATTTTAATAAATGTATATATAATTGATTTCATACTGGTCGGGGCGGCAGGATTTGAACCTGCGACCCTCTGGTCCCAAACCAGATGCGCTACCAGGCTGCGCTACGCCCCGAATGCTGTACTAATACAGTAGATAAAAAAAAATTCAAAGTATAAAAACACATTTAAAAAGAAATTTTAACATTTATGCTATATAAAAGACTTATGATCATTAATTGTGAGTGCGGTAAAAAAAAATTTAATATTGATAGCAACTTAATACCAGCTGAAGGCAGATTATTAAAATGTGGTAGTTGTAGTAAAATTTGGCATTACAGTCCCGTTATACAGACTGATGATAATGGAAAGAAATTAGAAAATCATTTAAATAAAGATATCATAAAAGATGAGGTTAATGATGATGACAAAATGGAGATGCAAATTGAAAAATTAAATAAAAATATAGATATTA
>CACLAY010000035.1 GCA_902604975.1 uncultured Pelagibacteraceae bacterium
CTGAGAATTCAAAATATAATGTTTTGAAAATCAACTCATTCATGCCAAGATTTTTGTCTTTATTATCAGAAATTTATAATTTTAGATTTATTCATATAAGTACAGATTGCGTATTTAATGGAAAAAAAAAATCTTATTACGAGCAAAGTTTTAAATCTGCAAGTGATTTTTATGGAATTTCAAAATCCTTAGGAGAAGAAATTGATGATAATAAAAATTGTTTAGTACTAAGAACTTCAATAATAGGGCACGATTTAAAAAAAAAGGATGGATTATTAGAATGGTTTTTGTCCCAAAAAATAAGTGTTAGTGGTTATGATAGAGTAATTTATAGTGGTTTAACAACGGTGGAGTTTTCAAGAATAATAATTAAAATTATTAAAAATCATAATATTTACGGTTTATATCAAGTATCTTCTAAGAAAATATCAAAATTTAAGTTACTTAATCTAATAAAAAAAATTTATAATTTTCAGATTAATATAGATAAAAATACTAAATTTAAGAAAATCTTAGTGTTAAAATCAAATAAATTTATCAAAAAAACAAATATTAAAACCAGAAGTTGGAATTCTCAAATTAAGGAGATGAAAAATTTCTATAATAAATATCAATTACCTATTTTAAATAAAACAAAAAAAAGATCTTAAGATGATAAGTTTTTCGCCTTCAATAAATTTTAGGGATTTATTATATTTCATAAAAAGAAAAAAAAAATCCATCTATAATCTTGAAAATATTTTTTGTAAAAATAAAGATGAAAAGTTATATTTTTTCTCCAGATCAAGCTGGGCTATTTGTTCTATTGCTCTATTAAGAAAAAATGCGTGTATTTTTATCCCAGAATATTATTGTGATGAAGCTATTTTTTTATTGAGAAAATTGAAGGTTAAAATTATTTTTTATAGTATAAACGAAGATAATTCTTTTGACATAAGTGATATAAAAAAAAAAGCAAAGTTAAATAAACCAGATATAATATTATTTTGTAATTTTTTTGGAATAAATTTTTTCAAATCATATCTTTATGATCTAAAAAAAACATATAATTCAATTATAATAGAAGATGCAACACATAGTTTGATACCTAATCACAACTTAGGAAATAAGGGAGACTTTATAATTTATAGTCCTTATAAAATATTACCAATTCCAACAGGATCAATAATGGTTAGTAAAATAAATATAGTAGGGTTAAGTAAAAACGATAATAATTTTTTTATAAATAAAATTATAAATGCAGGAATAAATGTACCTAGCAAACATATAAATATTTTTCATATTCTTAAATGGTCAATTAAACAGATATTAAAAAATTTAGGTATTAACAAAATTAGAATTGAAACCTTTGAAAAAGATTATTATTTAAAATCAGAGAAAGAACTTTTTCATCCGGCTCTGGACAAGTTTTCTAAAAATTTAATGAACTTATTTTTAATTAATGTCCAAGTTATATTGGAAAAAAGAGAGCAAATGTTTAATTTAATCAGTAAAGTTATTAAACAACAAAGCGTTAAATTTTCAAAATCCATAACTTTAAAAGAAAAAGTAAATATAAATCATCCCTATATGGTTGAAATTGAAGGAGATCAAATTAACTTAAGAAAATTCTATTCTCATTTAAAACAACTAAATTTACCAGTACTTACATGGCCATCACTACCAATCGAAGTAAAAGAAAAATCCAATGAAAATGATCTAGTTATTAAAAAAAGAAATTCAAAATTTTATATTCCAATCCATTATCAGCCAAAAAATTTTATTAAATTATTATCTAAAGAAGAATTTAATAGTTATAAATTTGAATTCGTAAAAGTTGATGATAAGGATTGGTTAGAACTGTATATTAAATGTAATAAAAAAAACATTTTAAATAATCCAAACTATTTAAATGCTCAAGAAAAAATTTTAGGTATATACAATTATAAATATAAAATTTTATTTGAAGGGAAAGAAATTGCAATATTTGCATTGCTTAAAAAAAAATTATTGTTTTTTAATTTTAATAGAATTAATAGAGGCCCACTTTATCTTGATGAAAACTTAGATAATAATCTAAAAATTAATCTTATAAAGAAAATTATAAAATTTGATGATGATAAACCATTTACATTTTCTAAATTTAGTTTTGAGCATTCAAATCGACATCATTGTTCATTTATCGATTACAAAAATGAAAATTTCTTATTTGATGGTAGTGGTTGGAAATCATCAATAATTGATCTAAATGATGGTATTTCAAAAATTAGAGAAAACTTAAATCAAAAATGGAGAAATTCTCTAAATTCTTTTGAAAAAAAAAATATTATTATTAAAGAAGAAAATTCAAACGAAATAATTAATGATGTAATACAATACTATGAAAAATTACAAAAAATAAATAATTTTAAGGGTATTAATAAAAAATTTTTGAAGTATTTTTTAGAAAATTCCACCAAAAAAATTTATTGTGCATATGATGACAAAATATTTTTGGGATATATTTGTATTTCGACTGATTATAATACAGGTACCTATTTACTTGGTTATGCAAATGACAAAGGAAGAAAAATTAATGTAATGAATGGACTAATGTGGAAAGCAATTGTTGATTTAAAAGACAAAAATTTTGATTATCTTGATTTAGGTGGGCTGGATAATGATAGTACGCCAGGGGTATTTAAGTTTAAATCTGGTATAAATGCAAAAAATTACAGTTTGATTGGAAGTTTTAAAAAAATTAAAATTTTTTAATTTTAAATTACTTATTATCATTATAAATATAAAAATTAATTTGAAAAAAAAATCAACATACTTTTCTATTATAGTGCCATGCTACAACGCATCTAAACATATTGAAAGGTGTATAAAATCAATTCAGAAACAAACATTTAAAAATTTTGAAGTAATATTTATTGATGATTGTTCTGAAGATAAAACTTATGAAATTTTAAAAAATCATCAGAGATTAAATCCCAATTTTAAAATTATGAAAACACCAATAAATTCTGGTCCAGGAGTTGCAAGAAATATAGGCTTAAAGAATGCATTAGGCAAATATGCTTGTTTTATAGATAGTGATGATTGCTGGTTTTCAAATAAACTTGCAGTTATATTTTATAATTCTCAGAAATTTAAAGAGGAAATTTTTTGTCATAATGAACTTTGTTATTCAAATTCGAAACTATTTAGAAGACTTAGGTACCTAATTAGGCATCAAAATTATTATGAACATTTGTTAATTAAAGGTAATCAACTTTCAACATCAGCAACAGTAGTAAAATTAGATTTTATAAATAATAATAAAATTTTTTTTAACGAGAATAAAACCCACTTTTCAGTTGAAGATTATGATTATTGGTTAAAATTAACATTTTTTGGTGCAAAGATCAGGTTTATAAATAAATATTTAGGAATTTATAATTTACATAATTCAAATATTTCTTTGGAGCAAAATATGCACCGTAATAATGTATTAAATGTTATACGTGATCACTCTTTTAATATTCAAAAGTTTTC
>CACLAY010000036.1 GCA_902604975.1 uncultured Pelagibacteraceae bacterium
AGTTCCAGTTGAAGTTAAGAGCAAAAGGTCTCAAGCATTAGCTTTGAGATGGTTGATTGATGCTTCAAGAAAAAGAAAAGACAAGAAGATGTCAGATAAAATTTTTAATGAAATTTATGATGCTTATCAAAATAGAGGATCGGCAATAAAAAAAAAAGAGGATACACACAAAATGGCAGAGTCTAATAAAGCTTTTGCTCATTTTAGATGGTAAAGGAATATGTCTAGAACGCACACATTAGATAAATATAGAAACATAGGTATCATGGCACATATAGATGCAGGTAAAACTACAACTACAGAAAGAATTCTTTATTACACTGGAAAGAGTCATAAAATTGGTGAGGTACACGATGGTGCTGCAACAATGGATTGGATGGAACAAGAACAAGAAAGAGGTATAACAATCACATCAGCTGCCACGACATGTTTTTGGAATGAACATAGAATCAACATCATAGACACACCAGGTCATGTAGACTTTACAATTGAAGTAGAAAGATCTTTAAAAGTTCTTGATGGTGCTGTAGCTGTTTTTGATGGAGTTGCGGGCGTTGAACCACAATCAGAAACTGTTTGGAGACAAGCAGATAAGTACAAAGTTCCAAGAATTTGTTTTGTAAATAAACTAGATAGAACAGGTGCCGACTTTTTTAGATGTGTAAGTATGATAAAAGAGAGATTGGGTGCTAAACCTTTAGTAATCCAAGTACCTATAGGTGTAGAATCTTCATTAAAAGGTGTGGTTGATCTTGTAAAAATGAAAGCGGTAGTATGGAAAAATGAAGATCTTGGAGCAGCATGGGAACATACTGATATACCTGAGGATTTAATAGAAATTTCAAAAAAATATAGACAAGAGTTAGTTGAGACTGCAGTTGAACAAGATGAAAAACTTATGGAAGACTATCTTGGTGGTAAAGATATCTCAGAAGAAGACTTAATAAAGTGTATTAGAAAAGGCTGCTTGGGTTTTGATTTTGTACCTGTTCTTACAGGTTCTGCATTCAAAAACAAAGGTGTTCAACCACTTTTAGATGCTGTCGTGAATTTTTTACCAAGCCCCAAAGATATAGGTTCTATAAAGGGAACAAAGCCAGGTACAGAGGACGAGGTTGAAATGAAATTTGACGATAACGCACCATTTTCTGCATTAGCCTTTAAAGTTGCAAATGATCCATTTGTAGGAAGTTTAACATTTATAAGAATTTATTCAGGAACAGTAAAATCAGGCACAGGAATTTATAATACATCAAAAGATAAAGAAGAAAGAGTCGGTCGTATGCTTTTAATGCATGCAAATTCAAGAGAAGATATAAAAGAAGCAAACGCTGGTGATATTGTAGCCCTAGCTGGATTAAAAAATACGATAACCGGCCACACACTTGCAGACAAAGAAACACCAGTTTTACTTGAACCAATGGAATTTCCAGACCCTGTAATTGAAATCGCAGTAGAACCAAAAACAAAAGCTGACCAAGAAAAAATGGGAGAAGCCCTCGGTAGATTGGCTAAAGAAGATCCATCATTCAGGGTTACATCCGACGAAGAGTCAGGGCAAACAATTATTAAGGGTATGGGTGAATTACATTTAGATATAATCGTTGATAGAATGAAAAGAGAATTTAAAGTTGAAGCTAACGTAGGAGCACCACAAGTAGCTTACAGAGAAACCATACTATCGCCTGCTGAAAATGACTACACACATAAGAAACAAAGTGGAGGAGCAGGTCAATTTGCAAGAGTTAAGTTAACAGTTGAACCACTTGAACCTGGCAAAGGAAGAGAAATTGAAAGTAAAATAAAAGGTGGAGCAATTCCTAAAGAATTTATTCCAGGAGTTGAAAAAGGTGTTGAAACAGTTGCTGATGGTGGAATATTAGCTGGATTTCCACTAATTGATTATAAAGTAACCATAATTGACGGATTACACCATGATGTAGATTCTAGTGTTTTGGCTTTTGAACTAGCTTCAAGACAATGTTTTAAAGAAGCCTGCACAAAGGCAACTTTAAAGCTTTTAGAGCCTATAATGAGAGTTGAGGTTGTAACACCTGAAGATTATATGGGTGATGTAATAGGAGATTTGAATAGCAGAAGAGGTCAAATTAATACACAAGAACAGAGAGGAAATGCAACTGTAATAACTGCAATGGTACCTTTAGCAAATATGTTTGGCTATATTAATAACTTAAGATCAATGTCTCAAGGAAGAGCTCAATATTCCATGTTCTTTGATCATTATGATAAAGTTCCACAAAATGTTCAAGATGAAGTAACAAAAAAGACAGGTTAAAAAATGGAGAAACAAAATATTAGAATTAAACTGAGAGCTTACGATAATAAAGTATTAGATCAATCTACTGAAGAAATAGTAAATACGGTAAAACGTACAGGAGCAAACATCAAAGGTCCTATACCTCTTCCAACGAAAAAAGAAAGGTATACGGTTTTGAAATCTCCTCACATAGATAAAAAAAGTAGAGAGCAATTTGAGACAAGAACTCATAAAAGATTAATTGACATAATTGAACCAACACCAGCAACCGTTGAAGCTTTGATGAAATTAGACTTAGCATCAGGAGTTGATGTGGAGATTAAGATATAATGAGTGAAATTGGATTAATTGGTAAAAAAATTGGAATGACAAGAGAATTTTATAAGACTGGTTATTCAGTTCCTGTTACAGTGCTAAAAGTTGAAAAAGGAAGAATAGTTCAAATAATTGATAAAGAGAAAAGAGGTTATAGCGCTATACAATTAGGTTTTGGTAAAATAAAAAATTCAAAATTGACAAAAGCGATGAAAGGCTATTATGCAAAAAAGAATACCGAAGCAAAAAAAATTCTTAAAGAATTTAGAGTAAAAGACGTTGAGCAATACAAAGAGGGAAACGAATTTGGAATTGAAATTTTTAAAGATATTAAGTTTTTAGATGTTAGGTCAAAAACAATTGGAAAAGGTTTCGCAGGTGCTATGAAACGTCATAATTTCGGGGGACTAAGAGCTTCACACGGCGTGTCGATATCTCATAGAGCGCATGGCTCAACAGGACAAAATCAAGATCCAGGAAAGGTATTTAAAGGAAAAAAAATGGCTGGTCATATGG
>CACLAY010000037.1 GCA_902604975.1 uncultured Pelagibacteraceae bacterium
AACCATATCAAAAATCAAGAATATTAACTTTTTTTAATCCAGACAGAGACCCTTTGGGTGCTGGTTATCAAATAATTCAATCTAAAATAGCAATTGGTTCAGGAGGATTGTTAGGCAAAGGTTTCTTACAGGGTACACAAAGTTATCTTGAATTCTTACCTGAAAAACACACTGACTTTATTTTTACTCTTTTTTCCGAAGAATTTGGCTTTGTTGGTTCAATGCTTCTAATTTTATTATACGCTTTATTAATTTATAGAATAATAAGGATTGGTTTTTCTAGCAGATCATTTTTTGCAAAACTATACTGTTATGGTTTTGCATCTGCTTTATTCTTATATATTTTTGTAAATATAGCCATGGTAGTTGGGTTGTTGCCAATCGTTGGAGCACCACTTCCTATTATGTCATACGGAGGATCATCTATGTTATCAATAATGCTAGGTTTAAGTATTGTAATGAGCTGCAAAATTTACAGTCGAGATCCGATCGGCAATTAAGATAATGTAAACAGTTATCCACCGCGGTCAAATAACATCTATTATAATTTAACCTACCAACTATATTTTTCCTGTGTCAGAAAAAACTTTAAAAGTTGGTATAATAGGAGCAGGAATTCAAGGAGTATGTAATGCTCTTTTTCTTCAAAAAAAAGGCTATCAAGTAATTTTGTTCGATAGAGATGAACCTGGAAATGCAGCCTCTTATGGTAATGCAGGTCATTTTTCTCCTTATGCATCAGTCCCTTTAAACAGGCCAGATATTGTAAGTGATGTCCCATCAATGCTTATGAGCACAAGAGGACCCTTGGCACTTAAATGGAATTATGTTCCAAAAATGATCCCTTGGTTTTCAAAATTTTTAATGAATTGTACTAATGATAAAATGATGCATACCGCAAAAAATATGCATCAAATTTTAGATCAATCATTACTGGCATATGATGAACTATTTGAGGAGATAGATTTAGAAGGCTTAGTTGAAAATAATGGGATTTTATATGTCTGGAACGAAAAAAATTTAAAAAGTAGAGAGCTAGAAATAAAAATTAGAGATGATCTGGGTGTTAAGCAACAAGTGGTAAATAAAAAAGAAATACATGATTTGGAACCAAATTTAAAACCATTTTATCATGGAGGTGTTTTCTATGATTATGCAAGACATGCAAGAAATCCAAAAAAAATATTAATAAAGCTATTTGAAAATTTTATAAAAAAAGGTGGAAAGTTTTTAAAACTAAATATCCAAGATTTGAATTTTGACGAGGAGAAACCTGTTTTAAGATCGGAAACCCAGAGATTTGTTTTTGATAAATTGGTTATTGCATGTGGTGCGTTTTCAAAAAAACTTACTGATAAACTTCATGAAAATATTCCACTTGATACCGAAAGAGGTTATCATGTTCATTTTAAAGATTTTGATCATTTAATTTCTAGACCAGTGGTTTATTCTAACAGAGGGTTTGGAATGTCACCAATGGATCAAGGGTTAAGAGTAGTTGGTACTGTGGAGTTTGGCGGTTTAGAAAATGCTTTATCAAAATCTAGGATTAAAAACTTAATTTTAAATGCAAAGGATATGCTTGACGGTTTGCCTGAGCACAAAGATGAGTGGTTAGGGTTTAGACCTACACTGCCAGATTTTTTACCAATAATTGGACCATCAAAAAATTATAAAAATGTATTTTACTCATTTGGTCACCATCATTTAGGATGGACTTTAGGTGCAATTTCTGGAAAAATAGTGTCTGGTATGATTGCAAATGAAAATACTAATATGGATTTAAAGCCTTACAGTTCAGTTAGATTTGCTTAAAAAAGTTAAATAGTGTGGAAATTAAACTTGAAGACAAATATAAATTAAGTAAGGGAACTAGATTTTTAACTGGTGCCCAAGCTCTTGTTCGAGTTCCAATTGTTCAAGCAAGAAGAGATAAACAAAAAAACTTAAATACTGCATGTTACATTTCTGGCTATAGAGGATCTCCTCTAGGTGGCTACGACCAGCAGATTTTAAAAAACAAAAAATATTTGAATGAAAACAATATTTATTTTCAACCAGGAATAAATGAGGAACTCGCTGCAACTTCTCTATGGGGAACACAGCAAGTCAATCTTAGAAAACAAGATAAATACGATGGGGTTTTTGGCATATGGTATGGTAAAGGGCCAGGAGTAGATAGAGCAGGAGATGCATTAAAACATGTAAATCTGGCAGGTACCTCAAAGTTTGGAGGCGTCATTGCTTTAATGGGGGATGACCATATATGTGAGTCCTCAACAACCTCTCATCAAAGTGAATTTGCAATGATTGATGCGATGATACCTTTTTTTAATCCAAGTGGCGTTCAAGAAATACTAGATTATGGAATAATAGGAATAGAATTATCAAGAAAAAGTGGATGTTGGGTAGGGATAAAGTGTGTTCATGATAACGTGAGTTCAGGAGCAACAGTTGACTTAGATGAAAATAGGTTAAATCTATTTGATATTTCAAGTGAAAACTATCCATCTGAAGGTTTAAATATAAGACTTAAAGATACCGCTCAAGAAAAAGAATATCGACTACACCATCATAAAATAAAATATGTAAAAGAATTTTGTAAAATAAATAATTTGAATAAAATTATTTTCGACTCAGAAAATCCAAAAGTTGGAATAATTAGC
>CACLAY010000038.1 GCA_902604975.1 uncultured Pelagibacteraceae bacterium
ATTGATAATTTTAATTGAATTTTTTCTTTTTTGAAAATTTTTCCCACAATTAATGCATTTTACTTCAGCAGTTTTTCTCATATTTTAATTTTATTTAATGCATTATTTTTAAATATATTTGCCTCTCTAATATATCTTCTAACCATTTGTGTTGTTTTATGGCCTGTCATAGCCATTATGCTTCGCTCATCAGCTCCTGAATCAGCAGCAACTGTTGCAAAACCCGACCTTAAACTATGACCTGCAAAATTTTTGTTTTCGATACCTGCTAACTTTAAATACTCTTTCATTAATAAAACTACAGATTGGTCAGTTAATCTTTTGTCTGTTAATGATAAACCTTTAGAAAATCTTCTAAAAATAGGTCCTGACTTAATTTTAGATATTTCTAACCATTTTTTTAAATTTGTAACAGGACAGTAAATTTCATTATTGAAGTAGGGTAGTCCTTTAGTCATTCCTTCACCAAATTGGTCAGTTTTTGATCTTTTAATAGTGATTTTTAGACCCTCAGGAACAAATTCCAAATCCTCATGATCAATTGAAATAAGCTCAGTTCTTCTAAAGCCTCCTCCAAAGCCAATTAAGATTATTGATTTGTCTCTAAGTTTTTTTATTTCCTCAGTTTTTTCTTTATTTATTGCATTAATAATTGAAGTTAAATGATTGATTAATATAGGTTTTTTACCTTTCTGAATACTTCCTTTGACCCTTCTTATTCCCATTAAATTTTCAATGATGATAGGATGTTTTGTGTCTAGATAATGCCCTTTAAGCCTATGAACCATGCTTATTGATACTAATCTTCGTCTTAAAGTGCTTATTT
The DNA here is from genome assembly GCA_902604975.1 of uncultured Pelagibacteraceae bacterium. Classification (GTDB taxonomy): domain Bacteria; phylum Pseudomonadota; class Alphaproteobacteria; order Pelagibacterales; family Pelagibacteraceae; genus Pelagibacter. The sequence continues at coordinate 827 of CACLAY010000038.1, forward strand.
TTGAGTTTTTAGAGAGATGGGTTAGGTATAAGGAAACTATTTTTGGCTCTGTTGGCAATGGATTTAGTCCATGTTTCGCACAAAAAGCTCCGAAGTCCTTAAAGTCAGATTTATAAGCTCTTAAAGTATTATTTGCCTTTGAGCTTTTAAGGTTATTTAAAGTTGCCTCATGAAGCGATTTTAGATCTGTACTTAGTTCATTCATATAATTACTAATGATAACAATTAATTATCACTAGTAATAATATAACTCATTTAACAAGTCAAGTATTTAATGTAGAAGAATAATTATGCCTAAATATGTCTTAATTGGACTAATTGTAGTTATTGGAACATTCTTTATCATGAGTTATTGGCCAAAATTAAGAGAACAAACAAAAAATAGAATATTAATGGTTATTTTCGGCATTTTTTTTATAAGCATATTTGTTTTATTATTTTTATTAATGTTTTGAGGTTATTTGATAGATATAATTAGTATTTTAGTTGCTGGGATATTTTCTTGCATAATTCTCGATATTCTAGGTTATTTACTCAAATTAATGGGTATTCCAGAACCATCTTGGGGCATTGTTGGAAGATGGACTTATTATATGCTTAAAAATGGTACTTTTTACAACCCAAATATTGCCCAAATGCCAAATTTTAGGTATGAGGTCGTGCTTGGCTGGATTTTTCACTATTATGTATCGATTTGTTGGGCTGTAATCTATTATTTTTGTTTTTTAATGGTAAGTCTAAAAATGACATATTTTTCAGGCTTTATATTTGGAGCTCTAACAACTCTAGCTCCATTACTGATATTTCTACCATTTACAGGACAGGGCGTGTTTGCAAATAAGACTGAAATACCAATTAAAACATCAATTATGTTTCTAATCAGACACTCAATTTACGGAATTGCGATGTATGAGGGTTTTAGATGGTTTACTTAAAGCTTTAGATTAAGTTATCCCCACTATTCATCCTTGTTAAAAACTCAGTATATTCAACGATAAAGTGATACATACAACCTACTCTATCTGATATTGTTTAAAATGAATTAAGAGGCAACTCTTAACTGACCATCTGGGGAAAAACCGAGAGGTTCAAGCCCAGAGGGCAGAAAGCTCTGCAGAGTAGCGCTAAAATTGCAGGGTGGACGGCATGGCGGTAGCGCATACAACGACGTGCCAAAAACTACTGTTCTTTGTACCTGAAAAGGTACAAGGAAACAGGGTTTTTTACCTATTTATGATCCTAAAAGGCACTAAATTTCAAATAAAAGTTTGGAAATATTTAAGAACAATTCCTAAAGGTCATGTAAGGACCTATTCTCAGGTAGCAAAAGCAATTAAAAAGCCAAAAGCAGTAAGAGCTGTAGCAAATGCCATAGGAAAAAATCCTTATGCTCCCAAAATACCTTGTCACCGGGTGATAAGATCAGATGGTTCTCTAGGTGGTTATTCGGGTAAAGGTGGAATATATACCAAGAGAAAACTACTAAAATTAGAGGGTGTTTTGCTCTAAAAACTTTTAATACCAACGTTTTTTGATTAATATACAATATTTGGTATTTATTTTTTAATATCACCTATAAGTTGCACTATAAAATTACAAACACTTAAAATAGACCCTATTATGGGCTTTTAAACGGTATATTCGAATATTGCAGAGCTATTTCAAAATTAGCCTTTTTCTTCTAAGAATTTATTTTTAATTTTTTAAACAAACTTTAATAATATGTTCTTGAAAAAAGTAATTATCAAAATAATGGCATATTTGCTTGTTTTTTAAGTTATTTATTACCAAGTTTTAGTAATTCTAAT
>CACLAY010000039.1 GCA_902604975.1 uncultured Pelagibacteraceae bacterium
GGCTAAAATTGGCGCTAATAGTGGGGAAAAACTTAAGAAAGGACAAATAATTCATTTAAAAAATATAAAAAAAATCCTGCCAAAAAATAAAATAGAATACCTAAACTCTAAAATTGAAAATATTAGAATAATAAAAGGACCTCATTTTGATTATTTTTCAAAGGATGCAATAGATTCATTTTTTTGTGATGAATTTAATGTAACCAAATTAAGTGACCGTATGGGTATAAGACTTAAAGGACCTAAGATTAGTAATATTAAAAATACAAATATAAAGTCAGAAGGATTAGTGAAGGGTGTTATCCAAATCACAGCAGATGGGGATCCAATAATTATGCTATCTGATCATGGAACCATAGGTGGTTACCCTAAGATCGGAGTTGTAATAAGCGCTGATTATGACAAACTAGTACAAATACCTTCAGGATCAAAAATTAAATTTAAAGAAATTAATTTAAAAGATGCAGAAACTATTTTTAAGTTGTATGAGATGGAAACTCAAAATTTGATTTCCAATATTAAATGAATTTTATTTCAAAGATACCAGGTCCATTATTAATCTTTTTTGGTGCATTTTGTCTTAGTTTTGGTGGGTTGATTGTTAAATCATTTGAAGGATCAACTTTATGGCAAATCTTATTTTGGAGACAGGTTTTTTTTATAATTGTTGTAACTATTTTTTTAATTGCAACTTACAAAAAAGATGTATTTAAAAAAATTTATGTATCGGGAATTCCTGGCTTAATTGGTGGAACTATATTAGGCATTGGATTTAGCAGTTACGTTTTTGCTATGTATAATACTACTGTTGCAAATACAAACTTCATAATACAAACACAAACAATTTTCTTAGCGATATTTGGATATTTTTTTTTAAAAGAAAAAATTTCAAAAATTACTTTAGCTTCTATCATTTTAGCAATTTCTGGATTAATTCTAATGCTAGGAAATACTCTATCAAGTGGACAAATGTCTGGAAATATCGTTGCCTTTGTAATGCCAATTACCTTTGCATCTCTAATTTTAATTGTAAGAAGATATCCTCATGTAGATATGGTGCCCCTTCAATTAGTTGCTGGAATAGTTGCAATGATAATAGGTTTTTTAGCTTCAACAAAAATTTCTATATCTTTAAATGATATGTTTTTGGCATTTTTGTCTGGGACATTTCAAATAGGACTTGGCTTTATTTTTATAACAATTGGTGCGAGAAAAACTCTATCAGCTATGGTTGGCATAATAATGCTTACAGAGGCGATACTTGGTCCTCTTTGGGCTTGGCTATTTGTAAATGAAAACCCTTCATTCTACGTATTAATAGGAGGAAGCATTATAATTCTTGCAGTTTTTTTACAATTTGTCTCATCCTTTGCAAAAGAAAATAAATATAATCCTCAATAATGAAATTTGCTATTATAGGCTCTGGTATATCAGGTCTAAGTGCAGCGTACAGTTTATCTAAAAAATATAAAGTAGATCTATTTGAGAAAGAAGACCATTTTGGAGGTCATTCTCATACTATTGATGTTAATGTCGGAGATAATATAGTCCCTGTTGATATAGGCTTTATTGTATTTAATAAAAAAACTTATCCAAATTTAATAAATTTTTTTCAAGAAAATGATATTGCTATCGAAAGAAGCAATATGTCATTCTCAGTATCCGTTAGAGACTCAAATATAGAATATTGTGGAAAAGGTCTTTCTGGAATTTTTAGCAATAAATCAAACTTGTTAAATATGAAATTTTTGAAGATGTTTTTTACTATAATCAGTTTTTATAAACAAAGTGAAAACCAAGATCCAATTAACGAAAATATTACTTTAGGCAGCTATTTAGACAATTTAAAATTGTCAGAGTACTTTATCAAATTTCATATTATTCCTATGGTATCAGCTATATGGTCAATGCCCCCTTACGAGGCAAAACAAATGCCATTGAAATTTTTTTTCAAATTTTTTCAAAATCATGGATTATTCAAATTAAAAGATCGACCACAATGGTTTACAGTTTCTAAAAGAAGTAGAACATATGTAGATAAAATTCTAAGTAAAATCAGTGGAGAATATTATAAAAATTACAATATTAATAAAATTAAAAGAATTGGATCAGGAGTTCAGGTTTATTATGGAGATAAAAATGAATATTTTACTTACGATAAAGTCGTATTGGCCACTCATGCTAATCAAGCTCTCTCTTTAATTGAAAATCCTGAAGAAATAGAAAGAAAGATCTTAAGTAATTTTAAATATAAAACAAATGAGGCTATAGTCCATGAGGATATAAGTTATATGCCAAATAATAAAAGTGCTTGGTGTTCATGGAATTCCTCGATTGAATCTGAGAATAGTGAAAAAAATTCGATTACTTATTGGTTAAACCTATTACAAAATTTAAATATAAGTAAAAATATTTTTTTAACATTAAATCCTTATTTAGAGATACCCGAAGAAAAAATAATCCGAAAAGTTATATTTACACACCCTTACTTTGATCAAAATGCAATTAATAGTCAGAAAGATCTTCACCTAA
>CACLAY010000040.1 GCA_902604975.1 uncultured Pelagibacteraceae bacterium
AACTAAATAGCAAGGTATCAACAAAAGTATAATTGGTTGTAATAAATATTTATAACTTTGTATATCTGAGCTTTGAATACGATGGTAATATCTTGCAAAGCAAACTATTATTGCAATTTTCATTAGTTCTGAAGGCTGAAGGTTCATTATAAAAAGATTTATCCATCGTTTAGATCCTGATGCTGAAATTCCAAAGAAAATTACAAGTAATAGAAGTAAAATTCCTAAAATATAAAAAATATATGCCTGTCTATACCAAAATGAAACTCTTGCAAATGACAGAACTAAAAACATAGAAAAAAAAACTAGAAATCTGGTTAGATGATTTTTTGTATAAAAAGAAAAGCTCCCATTTTCTGTAGAATAAATTGAAAAAACACTTATTGAACCTATTATAGCAACAATTATTATTAGAAAGTAATCAACAGCTTTCAGTTTATCAATAAATGAATAGCTTGTAGAATTTAGTGACGTTGAAAGTATCATGCAATATTTTTTAAATCTTTTCTAATTTTTTCTCTTAATTCATGCCTATCTAAAATTTTTTTTATTAATTTGTTTGCTATTGGAGCGGCTGCTTTACTGCCAGAGCCTCCATGCTCTATCAAAACACTAAGGGAATATCTTGGTTTATCATAAGGAGCAAATGCAATAAATAAAGCATGATCTCTACTTTTATATTCTATCTCTTCAAGGTCTAAATCAAGCTCTCTATCTTGATCAGTAATTCTTTTAACTTGCGAAGTTCCAGTTTTTCCTGCAAACTTGTATTTATCTTCTTTGTGTCTAGATCTGAAGGAGGTTCCAAATTGTTCATTGGTTGATCCATACATTGCATCCAGAACTAACTTTAAATTGTTTGGATTTCTGTAAAGTCTTTCATAGTATTTAAATTCGTGATCTTTTAAAATATTTTGATTTACAGATTTATTTTTTTCACTTTCAATTTTTGATTTAATAATATCTAAATCTATTTCTTTATCATAAATTAAATTTGGCTTAATTTTGTAGCCTCCATTAGCCAATTGCGCTGTCATCAAACATAATTGAAGTGGAGTAGTCTGAATGTAACCCTGTCCTATTCCAGTAATTACAGTTTCCCCAAGATACCAAGACTGATCTAAAACTTGTTTTTTCCATTTAGTAGAGGGGATAATTCCTTTTTTTTCTTCTAAAAAAAAATTTTCTAAAACTTTTGAACCTAGACCATATCTTTTTGCAATTAGTGAAAGCTTATCTACACCTAAAAGCCTTGCGACTTCATAAAAATAAATATCACATGACTGTTTAATGGCATTTCTCATACTCATCCATCCATGACCATTTTTTTTCCAACAATGATATCTTTCTCCATACAATTCATATGGATGGTCATGGCCTTTACAGTTTACTTTAAACTTTGTGTCTATTATTCCATATTCTAGTGCAGCAAGTGCAACTAAAGGTTTTATAGTTGATCCAGGAGAATATAATCCAGCTAGTGATTTATTTAGTAAAGGTCTTAACTTATTATTTTTAATTTCACTCCAATCTTTAGTGCTTATTCCATGCGTAAACTTATTTGGATCATAGGTTGGGGACGATGCCATAGTAATTACTTCACCTGTGTATATATCCATAACACATATTGAACCTGCCTGATTTTTTAATAACTCTTGAGCCAATTGCTGAATTTCTAAGTCTATGGTCGTTCTTAAATTTTCACCTTGAGTTTCTTTGTTATAACTAATTTCACTTATTTTTTTTCCTGATGCATTTACTTCATATCTTTTAGTTCCATGATTTCCTATTAGGTCAGTATCTTTTGAATTTTCAATACCAATCTTTCCAACTTTTAAACCTGGTACGAAATTTTCTTCTATTTTTTTTCTATTTTGAATATCTATAGTTGTTGCATCACCCACATAACCAACAACATGCACTAAATCATTGGAATAAGGATAATATCTTGAGGTAGACAAAACTGGCTTTGCGCCTTCAAGTTCGTGTAAATATAAATTGAGTTTAGAAAACTCTTTCCACGATAAATTTTCAGAAATTATAAGAGTATCCCATGGCTTAGATTTTTTTTTCTTTTCATATATTTTTTTTATCTCATCCTCTTTAAGGCTAATAATATTTTTAAGTTTAAAAATTGAATTATTAAAATTTGAAACCTCCTCAAGAGATAAATGAACTTGATAAACTCTTTTATTATCTGCAATAATATTATTGAAATAATCAGTTATTATTCCCCTTTGAGGTGGTGTTTTCCACTCTCTAATTCTATTTTTATCAGATAAGACTTGATATTTTTGCTTTTGTGAAATTTGAAGATTATATAATCTTGATGTAACAACTCCAAACAACCCGATCTTTGCTGCAATTAAAACAAATAGTCTTCGACTTATAGTTTTATTTTTATTTAAATTACCTGTTTTTTTTATCATTTTTTTTAATTAGCACCATATTATCTATCCAAATAAATATTTTGAAAAATATAGGGTAGATTAAAAATG
>CACLAY010000041.1 GCA_902604975.1 uncultured Pelagibacteraceae bacterium
ATTTTGTTTACTTCTAGACCAGTAGGAGATGCGATGGCCACAACAATATGGGGAGCTTCATCATCGTGGACACTAACAGCACTACCATTATTTGTGTGGATGGGTGAAATTCTTTTTAGAACTAAATTATCAGAAAATTTATTTGAGGGATTGGCACCATGGCTTCAAAAGTTACCAGGAGGTTTGATACACGTTAATGTTGTTGGCTGTGCCTTATTTGCTGCTATTTCAGGATCATCTGCTGCAACCGTTGCTACAGTAGGAAAAATGTCAATTCCAGAACTAAGAAAAAGAAAATATCCTGAAAAAATTTTACTTGGAAGCTTGGCAGGTTCAGGAACATTAGGTCTTTTAATTCCACCCTCAATAATTTTAATTATTTATGGTGTAACTGTTCAAGAATCAATTGCAAAACTTTTTATAGCTGGAATAATCCCAGGTATAATGATTGCTCTAATCTTTATGGGCTATGTAATTGTTTGGTCTTTATTAAATAAAAATAAAATGCCGGCAAATTATGAAAATTTTTCATTTTTAAATAAACTAGCTAAATCCAAACAATTAATTCCAGTTATTTTATTAATACTTGGAGTAATAGGTTCAATATATACTGGTATAGCAACAGCAACCGAGGCTGCATCTTTAGGTGTTGTTGGAGCTTTAATTCTCTCTTATTTTCAAAAGAGTTTAACCTATAAAACATTTAAAGACTCATTGCTTGGAGCAACTAAAACTTCATGTATGATTGCATTTATTTTAGCTGGGGCAACTTTCTTGTCACTTGCTATGGGATTTACAGGTTTGCCTAGAAATTTAGCATTGTGGATACAGAATATGGAGTTATCACCGTATGTATTAATATTTGTATTAATGATTTTTTACATAATTCTTGGGATGTTTCTTGATGGAATTTCTGCAGTTGTTCTTACAATGGCAATAATTGAACCAATGATAAGGCAGGCAGGCTTTGATATGATTTGGTTTGGAATATTTTTAGTTATTGTTGTAGAAATGGCTCAAATTACACCACCTGTTGGTTTTAATCTATTTGTTCTCCAAGGAATGGCAAACAAAGATATGGGGTTCATAGCAAAAAGTGCCTTCCCGTTATTTTTATTAATGATTTTTGCAGTCCTATTGATTGTACTGTTCCCACAAATCGCTTTATGGATGCCCGAACAAATGATTCAAAATATCAATTAGTATTTTGATTTTTTGGTTCCTTCAATAATTTCTTTTAACTCTTGATACTCCTCACAATTACAGCTTTTCAAAATTTCCAATCTTTCTTTTGCTAAATCAATTCTGTTGGTCACAACATATAATTCACCTAAGTATTCATTTATACCAACATGCTTTGGATCGACTTGCAAACCTAACAAATAATATTTTTCTCCTGCTTCAAAGTCCCCAAGTTTTCTAGTCGTAAAACCCAGGTAATTTAGTGTATCAGCTTGTAAGGGTTTTTCTTTGTCGAGTTTTAATAAAATTTTTTGAGCTTTTTCATATCTTTTTAATGCTTTATCCATTTTATTTTTGGATTCATATTTCTTAGCTGCTTCAATTATTTTTACAGCATTTTTATAGCTTGGTTTTTTATCTGATGAACTTGTTCCAGCAGCAAAAGTTTCAACAGTCAAAAAAAAGAATATGAGAAAAGTAAATAGTTTTTTAATCATAATTATATAAATTTTTTCATTTTATTTAGAGGCTTTAATTCTAAATTATTTTTTATTAAGTTTTCTCTTACCTGTTTTGCAGTCGAGAGAGAACTTTTGTTATCTCCATGTATGCAAATTGAATCGATTTCACAAGGTATTTGTTTTCCACTGTGACAATTAAGAGTTTGGTTTTTCACCATATTGAATACATGCTCTTTAGCTCGCTCAGGATCGGTTATTAGGGCATGATCCTTACCTCTTGACACAAGTGTTCCATCGTCTTCATAATTTCTATCTGCAAAAATTTCACATGCAATTTTCATATTTAATTTTTTAGCTGCAATTTCCATTTTTGAACCTGTTGGTACTAAATAAATTATATCTTTATCAATACTATAAATAGTTTTTGCCAAAATTGTTGCTAGTTCAAGGTCCTCACAAGCCATATTATTTAAGGCTCCATGTGGTTTAATATGAGAAACTTTTTCATCTAATTTAATGGCAATATTTTGCAAAATTTCATATTGATCTATTAAAAGCTTAGAAATTTCATCAGCACCAAGATTAATCCGTTTTCTTCCAAAGTTTTCTGGATCATTGAAAGATGGATGTGCACCAATACTTACATTATTTTGCTTTGAAATCTCTACAACTTCTCTCATAGTTTCCTCATCTCCAGCGTGGTACCCACAAGCCACATTTGCAGAATTTACTATTTTGAGTAAATCAGGATCATTCTCATTTGAATGATGCTTTGATTTTTCACCTAAATCACAATTTAAATTAATTTCCATACTATAA
>CACLAY010000042.1 GCA_902604975.1 uncultured Pelagibacteraceae bacterium
TCCAACAAGCTGTTTTCTATCTTCTCTCATTGTATCACTTCTATAAAGTGATCTTTTACCTATAAAGTCATATTTTTTTTTACTAACTATCCAATCCATCTGAAGATCAATAGGTGTCATAGTTCCATCTGTATCCTGGCCAACAATAATAAATCCCTTTTCAGCTCTCAATAAATGCATTGTTTCAGTTCCATAAGGAGTAATTTTGTATTCTTCTCCAGCTGCAATGCAGTTTTCCCATAATGATTTACCATATTTTGACTCTACATTAATTTCATAACTAAGCTCTCCTGTGAAACTTATTCTCATTATTCTACATTCAATTTTGTCAATCATTGCATCTTGGTAAGACATATGAGGAAATGCTTCATCACTAAAATCTTTATTAGGAAATAATTTTTTCATTATTTTTTTTGAATTTGGACCACAAATACTTGCTGTAGAATAGTGATCAGTAACAGAGGTTAAGTAAACATCTAATTCTGGCCACTCTGTTTGTAAATAGTCTTCAAGTTTAGAAAGCACATTTGCTGCGCCACCAGTTGTTGTGGTCATTAAATAATGATTTTCACCCAATCTTGTGGTTACACCATCATCATAAACCATACCATCTTCATTTAACATTAAACCATATCGGCATTTCCCAATTCCTAATTTTGACCAAGCATTTGTATAAACTCTGTTTAAAAATTCAGAAGCATCAGATCCCTGTATATCTATTTTTCCTAATGTAGAGGCATCCAAAATTCCAGCACTATCTCTTGCGGCTTTACTTTCTCTTTGAACTGCTTCATGAAGATTTTCATTATTAATAGGGTAGTACCAAGGTCTTTTCCATTGACCAACATTTTCAAATTTTGCATTATTTTGAACGTGCCATTCATGAATTGAGGTTTTTCTGACAATATCAAAAAATTTTCCAACACTTCTTCCTACAATTGCCCCAAAAGTTAATGGTGTAAATGGTGGTCTAAAAGTAGTTGTACCTAAAGTACCCATTTTTACTCCAGCTGTGTCAGCAATAATACCCAAAGCATGCATATTCGATAATTTACCTTGATCTGTAGCCATTCCAGTTGTTGTATATCTCTTTACATGTTCTATCGATTTAAAACCTTCTCTAAGTGCTAACTTTATATCTTTCGCAGTCGAGTCATTTTGAAAATCTATAAAAGATTTAGTCTTACTCTCTGATATAGTATTTGGTAACAGCCATATGTTTTTCTTCTCTGTCTCTTTTGAACATAAAACTGAAATTTTATCAAAACCGCCTTCATTAATGTTTAAAAATTTTTTAACTTTATTATTTGTATTTTTAACTATTTCTTCTAGTTCAAAATCACCGTTACATGATCCAACATTTATATGATTTTCACTTTTTTCAGTTGGAACAAATACTTGATCTATTTCTCTAAAATCTAATTTTCCTCCTGATTGAGTATGCATATGTACCATAGGTGTCCAACCTCCACTTATTGATAAACAATCACACTGAATTTTATGTTTATTTCCAGTAACATTCGATCCATCTTCTGATAAATTCATAATTTCTATTGATTTTATCTTTTTGTAGCCAAAAGTATTAATCACTGTAGAGTTCCAATATATTTTAATTCCTTGGTCTTCAGCATTTTTAACAATATTTGATGAAGATTTTTTTCTAATATCAACAATCTTTACTGATATTCCCTTTTCAAATAACGACACTGCAGTTTCATAAGCACTATCGTTGTTAGTAAAAATAATATTATTTAATCCAGTGGATACACCATAATAATCTAAATATTTTTTGACTGAGTTAGCAAGTATAATTCCTGGTCTATCGTTATTGTTGAATATAAGAGGTCTTTCTATTGCACCTGCAGCAACAATTACTTTATCTGCTCTTATTTTCCATAATCTCTGTCTTATATTGCCATTTTTTTTATCTAATGGTAAATGATCTGATATATTTTCTTTGGCCAAAAGGTAGTTATAACTATGAAAAGCTGCCAAACTTGTTCTAGTTTTTATTATTAAATTATCTAATTTTTCTAATTCTGATATTTCATTCATTAACCATTCATTTGATTT